>NZ_JBAKHP010000007.1:0-293049 GCF_036902745.1 Micromonospora sp. CPCC 205554
AGCCGGAGATGCTGCCGGTGAACAGCGGCTGCGCCGACGACCACCCGTTCGGGTTCGTCGGGTTCGTCGAGGTGCGGTACGAGAACGCGGTCGGTCCCCACTGGTAGGCCAGCACCCAGATGTTGCGCGGCGCGAAGTAGAACAACGTCGGCGCCACGGTCCCCGACGACATCGCGTTCTGGCTGGCGGAGGCCATCTGCGACCAGTTCGAGAACAGACCGAAGTTCATCGACCCCCACGACGACCCGGTGTCGTGCGTCGTGGCGTACACCAGATGCTGCCCGTTGTACGGCACCACGGTGAAGTCCTTCAGCGACACCCAACCCGAGCGCGGCTGCGCCAGCACACCCGTGGACGACCACCGGTACGACGACGGCAGGTTGCAGGTGCCACCCGGAGGCGGCGTGGTCGGCGGCGGCGTGGTGGGGTTGCCTCCGCCCCCGTCGACGCGGACGAGCTGCCACTGCTGGTTGGCGCCGTTCCAGTCGTCGTACTGGACGATGTTCCCGCCGTCGGCGGTCGAGGCGCCCTGCACCTCCACCACCTTGTTGCTGTTGCGGTTGATCAGGCGGACGTAGCCGCTGTCGGAGTCGGCCAGCCGGAACTGCTGGTTGGTCCCGTTGAGGTCGGACCACTGCACGATGCTTCCGCCGTTGGCGGTCGACCAGTTGTAGACGTCGAGCACCTTGCCGGACAGCCGTGACTTCACCCGGTAGTAGCCGCCGCCGGAGTCGACGAACTGCCACTGCTGCTGGTTGCCGTTGTTGCGCGTCCACTGAGTGATCCGCGCGCCGTCGTTGGTGGCCAGGTTGTAGACGTCGAGCGCCTTGCCGCTGTTGCGGTTGACCAGGACGTACCAGGCGTTCGTGTCGACGCTCGCGGCGGCGGCGGGCGCGGACACGACCGCCACGGCGCCGGCGCCGACGAGTACCGCTGCCGCGCCGGTGGCGACGACGCGCGGCAGCCATCCGCGCCGTCGTGGCGGCGACACAGTCGATGGGGACCTACCGAAAGCAAACATGTTCCTCCCTCAGATCAGACACGTTGTGAGCGCTAACAATCCGTCGAAGCGCACTGATCCCACACCCGGCCTGCCACGCGGCCAGTCGCGCCCGCCCGGTGAGCCGCCCAAGCCGCCGCCCTGTGCCATCGACTGTGAGCGATAACACGTCGTTCGTCAAGTCGTAACAGTCGATGGCTGACGGACGCGTGACGCCACGGGGCCATGTCAGCTTCTCGACCCAGCACTACCGCCGCCCGCACCACGGCCCGACAGTGCACACGGCTGGAGGGTGGTGGGGGAGTTGGGGCAGCCGGCGGACGAATCCGTCATGATCCGGGACTGGTTCTTCGTGCCGCGGGTGTCCGTCGAGGACCGGGCCGCGGTCTTCGGCGTACGGACCCAGGATCCACGGGTCGAGTTCGTCGCGCTGACCATCCGGTACTGGACGGACGCGCACGCCACGCGCTCGATGACCCGCGAGCGGGTGCTGGCCGCGATGACCGGCCGCATCACCCCGGACAACGTCTGGGATCTGGTCTCGATGCTCGCGCGACTGCGGCTGGCCGAGGCGTTCTTCGACCTGGCCGCCTCCGACGTCGACTCCGACGGCGCGTTCCGCCGCCACCTGCTCGGTCTCGACCCCGCGCTGCTCGACGCGATGCGGCACTACGCGGCCTGGAACGGGATCAACCCGAAGCTGTTCCTGGACGGCTTCGCCGTCGGCGTCGGGGAGTCAGTCGCGACGGTGGTGGTCGACCTCGGCAAGCTCGTGCAGTTGATCGGCCGTCTCCAGCAGGAGCAGTTCACCACGCTCATCGTGCTCACAGTCGACCCGCGCGCCGGTGTCCGGCGTCTCGCAGACCAGGCCACTGTCGTACGCCAGACGCTGGCCGGGGTCGTCGCCGCGCTGGACCCGGCAACGATCCCGGAACGGTTGCTGGCGCTGTGGCGCGGCTGGGCGGCCCAGTTCGCCCGGCACCTGGACGACCTCGACCCGTTCGCCGCCGGGCGCCTGCTCGGCCGCGTCGCCGGCGACCTGTACCAGGTGCTCACCGGCCTGGTGCAGCTCGCCCGGCTGCTCGGCGGCGTCGCGGTGCGCGCCGCCGTCCGGTACGTGCCGCTGCTGCTCGCCGGCGCCCGGGAGGCGCGCCTGATGACCGCCCAGACGGCCGCGCTGCTGGTGGCGATCGGCCGGGCGGCGATCGCCGCCACACCCCGGGTGGGCCTGGCGGTGCTGCGGACGCTCTTCCCACCGAAGGTGCTCGACGCGTTGTTCCGGCAGGGCCGGGCGCTGCTCGTCGACGCCGAACTCACCCTGACCGTGTTCAACCAGGCGGCGCACGCCGAGGCGTTCGCGGGTGCCGGGGCGGGCACCCGGCTCGGCGCGCTGGTGAGCCTCGACGGCCGGCCGGTACTGATGGCGAGCATGTCGGAGACGGTGTCGTCGGCCGGCCGGGCGGCGACCCGGGCCGAGCTGACCGAGGCGCTCGACGAGATCATCAAGCGGGTCGAGGACCTGCGCGAGCTGAAGCCGCCGAAGACACCCCGGGACATCCAGGCCACCGTTGTGCGCGCGGCCATCGCCCGGCAACTGGAACAGCGGCTGACCACCGCGTTCAACCGGGCGCTCCAGACCGCCGCGTACGAGGAGTTCCGCGCGTTGCGCAAGGCCGGGCAGGCGCAACCGTGGCGGCTCGGCCAGCAGGTGCACCGGCGGATGGCGGCCGAGGTCGCGCAGCTCGTCGGCCGGTCACCGGGTCTGGAACCGTTCGCGGAGAAGTCGCTGGCGACAGTGGTCGAGGCGGTCCGCGCGGGCCACCCGGAGCTGGCGCCCGCCCTGCGCGGATCCGAGGCGGTGCTGCGCCGGACGGTCGCCCAGATGCTGCTCGGCCACCCGGACCGGGATCTGCTGCTGCGGCTCGTCGGGTTCACCGGCAACCCGGCCGCGACCGGGGCGGAGAAGGCGCTCGCCACCCACCTCGCCGAACGGTTCCGGTGGAAGGCGTCCACCACGGTCGGCGAACTCCGCTCCGACCTGCTGCTCGTCGACCCCGAGGTGGCCCGCGTCACGAACGTCGACTGGACCTCCTCGACGAAGCTGGAGCGCTTCGAGAAGACCTGGGGAACTGTCGCCGACGACCTCGGGGAGACGTTCGACGGTCGCTGGGAGGCGATCGCGGAGGCGTACCGGCGAGCCGCGAAGGGCGGTGTGCCGGCCGAGGTCGTCGCCGGCCTCGACGAGCTGACCGCGCACGCCGTACGCGAGACGGTCGTCCGCCAGGCCGCCCTCAGCCAGTTGTTCCCCGGGTTCTTCGTCACCTCGCACGAGATGACGTACCGGGGGCTGCACGCCCTGTTCGAACTGCCGCTGTAGAGGAGCACCGATGGGCAGAGTCGTCGTCGCCGACGCCGATCCGGCGACGCTTGGTTTCAGCACCGCGCATTCCGACCGGTACGTCTACTCCAACTACTTCGTACCGGTCCGGCTCACCTTCGGCGGTGGCGAGACGCCCATCCTGCCGTTCTACGTCAAGCAGGCGCTGATCGAGGCGATCCGCTACGGCGGGCTCGACGGCGACCGGCTGCCGCACCTGCTCAAGGAACTCGGCCTGGCCGACCTGTGGAAGGCCAACGAGCTGGACGCCGCCACCGAGGCGCTGCCCGGCGCCGACTCGGGCATGTCGTACCGGGAGCCGCCGGCGCGACGCCAGACGCTCCTCGGCGACCAGCAGGCGGAGTTCCTCGCCGGCCTGCTCCAGTCCGACGTGGGCATCGCGTTCCTCGACCGTACCCGGATCCGGCCGGTGGGCTTCGCGCTCGGCGAGCACGTCTACGCGCTGGCGCTCGCCCCCGGCGAGGAGGCGGTGCTGGAGCAGCGCACCTACACCAAGCGCGAGCTGACCCTGGAGGAGCAGAACGAGTCGGAGCAGCAGACCGACGTCGAGCTGACCAGCGCGCTCACCACCGAACTCCAGGAGGGCTTCGAACGGCAGAAGTCGCTCACCGACACCTGGGGGCTCAACGCGAGCCACACCGGCCAGTACACCAGCCCGACCGGCGTCTGGGGCACCTTCAACGCCAGCCACACCATCGGCTTCGCCACCAGCGTCACCGCGGCGAGCCAGGAGACGAGCCGCCGCGCGGTCAAGGACAGCCGGACCGCCACCTCGAAGGTCGCGGCGCGCTACCGCACCCAGCACAAGACCGACTTCAAGCTGGTCAGCGAGACCGGTACGGAATCCTCCTCGAAGCGCACCGTCCGCAACCCGAACCGGGCCACGCCCATCACGCTGCACTACTTCAAGGTGCTGCAACGGCTGGAGCTGGCCCACGAGCGGTACGGGGCACGGGTCTGCTGGGCTCCCACGATCAAGGATCCGGCGTTCGCCTTCGCCCAGAAGATCACCGACGGGCGCCGGCGGATCCGCGACAACGCGGTCGCCGCGCTGCCCCCGATGCCGGTGAAGCCGGAGCGCCCGCCGCGTGGCGCGCCCGCCGCTGTGGAGACGCGGGTCGTGTACTCCCCCGTGGTCACGCTCGACAAGTGGGGATTCACCGGGGACATGAGCGCGGACTACGACGTCGACGTCGCGTTCGACGCCGGCTGGGAGTGGGACGGCGACATCGACACGATCCGGCGGAACCTCACGCTGATCACCCGCCGCCCGCCGGACGCGATCGCCGCCCGGGTGGTGGGCGTGCCGGTGGTCACCGAGGCGGACGGCCGGGCGGTGCTGCGCGTACGCGTGCACGTCGGCGCCCGGAGCTGGCTGGCCGGTCCGGGTGCCGACGTGCAGCTCGCCGCCGGGTTCCGGCGTACCCCGACGGTGGTGGACCAGACCGCCGACGACGCGGCGTACAACGCGCTCGTCGCCGGCTACCTGACCGATCTCCAGGAGTGGCAGGACCGGCGCGACGAGGCGATGGCGGCGGCGGAGACGGCCGGGGACGAGTTCGAGGCGCGGTTGCGGGCCGGCTTCTCCCCGGTGAACGAGATGGTCTCGCAGATCGTGGAGGCGCACTTCCCGGCCAGCGTGCGGGACGAGGCGTGGGAGATCGACTTCTGGCACCGTGTCTTCGACTGGGAGCGCGCGTCGTTCGTGGCGTACCCCGGCTGGTGGTCCGGGGGTGACGCCCGCGCCCCGGAGCGCGACCCCGGTGACTTCGTCAACGCGAGCTGGGCGAAGCTCTACCTGCCGGTGCGGGCCGGCATGGAGCTGACCGCGCTGCGGTGGATCTTCGGCAAGGTGGTGGCGACCAGCCTGGCGCCGCAGGTGGAGCGCGAGCTGGCGGCGTTCGTGGACGAGCTGACGACGTACCGGACCGGCCACCTCGGCACCGGCGACGAGATGCCCGAGCTGACCACCGAGTGCCAGGACGTGCCGGAGCGGGTGTACTGCCTGGCGAGGTGGACCGAGTTGATGCCCACCGACGGCACCCACCTGGAGGTGGTGCAGGGGGCCACGACAGCGGCCGACGCGGTGACCGCCAAGGAGATCAGCGACGCGGAGGCGCTGCGGGCGGCGCTGCTCGACGGCGAGGTGCAGACCAACCGGCTCCGGACCAGGGCGTACGACCAGATGACCGAGCCGGCCGACGTCGGCATCCACCTCGGTACGCCGTCCGGGAGCGGCCCGGCCGTCTGAGCCGCTCGTCCACCCCGGTCCCTCGGCTGACCAGGGGATCGGGGTGGACGATTTCTGGCAAAGTCTGAACTTTCGATTCGTGGTCCAGATGGGCAAAAAGGCGCATAATTGATCCCTTACGGTCGCTCCCCCGGGCGACGACGACGCCGGCCGGCGAACCGTCCAAAAAGAACCGTCTCCCCACCGGTGGGTCGATGGCGCTGGATCCCTGAAGCCACTAGGTTGGCCGTCGCCGCTGTGCTCGGCCGGCGCGTACACGAACCTAAGGAAGACTCATGACAACCGCACCCTTGCGCCAGGATGAGCCCCCGGTCTCGCTGGGCAGGGTCCGCGCGGAGCCGCTCGACCGGCTCTCCGCCGCGGACATCTCCCCCATCGTGCGCCGGGTGATGGCGGCTCACCTCGATCAGACCCGGATCGCGGCGGCGAAGTTCTCGTCGTTCATCTGATCCGCGATGGCCCCGGGGCCCGCCCGCGCGGCGCTCACCGAGTTCGTCCTCAAGGTGCACGCCAGGTGTGACCTGGCGTGCGACCACTGCTACGTCTACGAACACGCCGACCAGAGCTGGCGGCGCCGCCCGGTACGGATGACGCCGGACGTGCTCCGGGCCGCGGCCGGGCGGATCGCCGAACACGCCGCGGCCCACGACCTGCCGGACGTCACTGTCATCCTGCACGGCGGGGAACCGCTGCTGCTCGGCGCCGAGCGGCTGGGCGAGGTGCTCACCGACCTCCGGCGTGTCATCGACCCGGTCACCCGGCTCCGGCTCGGCATGCAGACCAACGGCGTCCTGCTCTCCGAGCGGTTCTGCGACCTGCTCGCCGGCCACGACGTCGCGGTGGGCGTGTCGCTCGACGGCGACCGGGCCGCCAACGACCGGCACCGGCGCTTCCGGTCCGGTGCCGGCAGCTACGACCAGGTGCTCCGCGCGCTCGCCCTGCTGCGCCGCCCGGCGTACCGGCGGATCTACTCCGGCCTGCTGTGCACCGTGGACGTGCGCAACGACCCGATCGCGGTGTACGAGTCGCTGCTCGCCCAGGAGCCTCCGCGGATCGACTTCCTGCTCCCGCACGCCACCTGGGACGACCCGCCGTGGCGGCCGGCGGGCGGCGGCACCGCGTACGCGGACTGGCTGCGCGCCGTCTACGACCGCTGGCGGGCGGACGGCCGGCCGGTCTCCGTCCGCCTCTTCGACTCGCTGCTGTCCACCGCCGCGGGCGGACCCAGCGGCACGGAGTGGCTCGGCCTCGACCCGGTCGACCTGGCGGTGATCGAGACGGACGGCGAGTGGGAGCAGGCGGACTCGCTCAAGACCGCGTACGACGGCGCGCCGGCCACCGGCATGACCGTCTTCTCGCACCCGGCCGACGACGTGGCGGCCAGCCCGCTCCTGGCCCGCCGCCGCTCCGGCCGGGCCGGGCTCAGCGACGAGTGCCGGCGGTGCCCGGTGGTCGACCAGTGCGGCGGCGGTCTCTTCGCCCACCGGTACGGCGCCGGGCACTTCGACCATCCGAGTGTCTACTGCGCCGATCTGAAAGAGCTGATCGTGCACGTGAACGAGAACCCACCAGCACCCGTCCGGCTCGACGCCGGCCTGCCCGACGACTTCATCGACCGCCTCGCGGCCCTGACCGGCGACCGGGTCGCCATCGGCCGGCTCGTGGAGGCACAGATCGCCATCGTCCGCGCGCTGCTCGCCGAGGTGGCCGACCGGCTGCCGGCCGACGGGGCCGGAGCCGACGGCTGGGCGGCGCTGACCGCCCTCGACCGCAGCGCGCCGGACTCCGTCGCCCGGATCGCGGCCCATCCGTACGTGCGGGCGTGGGCTGTCGACTGCCTCGCCGGCAGCGGCACCGGCGCCCGGCAGGGACCGGACTACCTGACCGCGATCGCCGTCGCCGCCGCGCTCGACGCCGGCAGTGCGGTACGCCTCGACGTGCCGGTGCGGTCCGGCCGCCTGCACCTGCCCACAGTGGGCACGGTCCTGCTGCCCGAGGTGGGCGACGGCGCCGCCCGGGTCGAGACCGGCCCGGGTTCGCTGCGGGTGACCGCCGGGGACGTGACGGTCACGGTCCGCCCCGGAGCGCCCGGGGACGCGCCGAGGTGGTGGCCGACCCGCGTACTCGCCGCGCCGGACGTGAGCGTCCTGCTGGAGGACGGCGACCCGCACCGGGACTGCCACCGGCTGCCCGCCGGCGACCGGCTCGACGACGCCGGCGCCGCCCGCTGGGCCGAGACGTTCGCGGCGGCGTGGCAGGTGATCCGGGACGAGGTTCCGGGCCACGCCGAGGAACTGCGTACCGGGCTGCGGGCCGTGGTGCCGCTGCGGCGCAGCGGCGCCGGTGTCAGCGAGGCGTCGACCGCGCGGCAGGCGTTCGGCGGTGTCGCGGCCACGGAGACCGATGCCGGATCGCTCGCGGTGCTGCTCGTGCACGAGTTCCAGCACAGCAAGATGAACGCCCTGCTGGACGTCTGCGACCTGGTCGACGGCACCCGGCCGATCGACATCACAGTGGGCTGGCGGCCCGATCCGCGTCCCGCGGAGGCCGTCCTGCACGGCATCTACGCGCACGCGGCGGTGGCCGGCATCTGGCGGATCCGGGCCGACCGTCAGGTCGACGGCGCGCAGGCCGTCTACCGCCGGTACCGCGACTGGACGGCCGAGGCGATCGGCGCGCTGCAACGGGCGGACGCGCTCACCCCGGCCGGTTCGCGGCTGGTCCGGCAGGTCGCCCGCTCGATGTCCGGGTGGCCGTCGTGACCGCCGCCCGGGCCGCGTACCGGGCCGGCACGCTCGCCGCCGACCTGCGCGCGCTCGGGCTCGGCCCCGGTGACGTGGTGCTCGTGCACTGTTCCCTGCGCGCCCTCGGACCGGTCGACGGTGGGGCGGGCGCCGTGGCCGCGGCGCTGCGCACGGCCGTGGGTCCGGCCGGCACCGTCGTGGTCCCGGCGCAGACGCCGGACAACTCGGTGAGCAGCGCCGCGTACCGCGCCGCCACCGCCGGGCTGACCGACGAGGAGCGCCTGGCGTACGAGGACCGGATGCCCGGCTTCGACCCGGCCGTCACGCCGTCGTTCGGGGTCGGCGCGTTCGCCGAGCACGTACGCCGGCTGCCCGGCGCGGTCCGCAGCCGGCACCCGCAGACGTCGTTCAGCGCGTGGGGGCCCCGGGCGGAGGAGCTGATGCGCGTCCACGACCTGGACTCCCATCTCGGGGAGCGGTCCCCGCTGGCCGCCCTGGAGGCGGCCGGCGCCCGGACGCTTCTGCTCGGTGTCGGTTATGCGACATGCACCGCGCTGCACCTCGCCGAGTACCGGTTGCGCCGCCCGCCGCGGCGGCGTCCGTACCGGTGCTACGTGGTGCGCGACGGCCGCCGGGAACGGCTCGACTTCGAGGCGCCGCACCTCGACGCGGCCCTGTTCAGCGAGATCGGCGCGGACCTGGACCGGGCGGCGTTCACCCGGCACGGCACGGTCGGTGACGCGCCGGCCCGGCTGCTGCCGATATCCGACGCGGTACGCGCCGCCGTGGCGTGGATGGACGCCCACATCGGACGGTGAGGGCCTGGTAACCCGAGCGCAACCTCTCTACCCTGATCGATAGACGCCGTGTCGTGTCGACTGGGGAGCAACGCGTGATCATTGATGGTGGGGGGTCAGGCGCTCTTCCCGTGGAACGGTCGTGTCGTCGTGACCTCTGAGCGGCCCGCGCTCCCGGGCCCGCCCTACTTCTTCCTCAGCTATGTCCCTCCGCCGACGCACAACGACCGCACCCCGGGCGACCACTGGGTCCGCCGCTTCTACCACGATCTCAACCTGGCGATCGACGGCCGGCCCGGCGACCGGTTACGCCGGCAGGGTTTCGCCGACTTCATGGTGCGGCCGCCGGACGACCGGACGGAACGAAAACGCAGCGCACTGGCCGAGGCCGAGGTGTTCGTGCCGTTGTACTCACCGGACTACCTCAACCGGGACGACTCGCGCCGGGAACGGGAGTGGTTCCGGCAACGGCTGATCCGGGCCGGCCGACCGCCCGACGGCGACAACATCCTGCCGGTCCTGTGGATCCCGTCGCCCGCCGCCGTCCACGCGCCCGACCAGGCCCGGGCGGTGGCGATGGCCTCCGACGTGGACGCGTACGCCGCGAACGGGATGAGCGCGCTCTGCCGGCTCCAGAAGTTCCAGCACGCCTACAAGGAGGTGCTGGGCCGGCTCGCCCAGCACATCGTCGACACCGCCGAGCAGACGCCGCTGCAACCGGCCGAGCCGCCGACCGGCCCGACCGACCTGCCGTCGTCCCCGACCAGCGAGGTGCCGTTCCGGGCGGTGGTGATCGCGCCCGAGGAACCGGCCGACCCGGGCCGGCTCAACGGGCGGTCCGACACGCACGCCGGCCGATGGCGCCCGTTCCGCGACCGGCCGCCGGTGGTCGACGACGTGACCGACGCGGTGCAGCGGCTGCGGATGCCGATCGACGTCCGCGACTTCGTCCCCGACGCCGGACTGTTCCGGGGCTGCCCGGGCGTACTCATGATCGATCCTCGGGTGGTCGAGACGCCGGACGGTGCGGAGGCCGTCCGCGCGGCCGTCGCCTCGCTACACCGCTGGGTGGGCGTCGTGGTGATCATCGAGGACTCGTCGCCCGGCCGCCGCTCCCACGCGGCGGTGCTGCTCGACCGGGCCATCGCGATCATCCCGGCCGCGGCACGCCCGCTGGCCGTCACCACGTACGACGACTGGCGGGCCGGGATCCACGGCCTGGTCGACCGGATGCGCCGCCGCTACCTGGAGGCGAGACCGGCCTACCCGCCGCCGGGACGGCCGATCAGCAAACCCCGGCTCTGGGAGAACCCGCCGCCCGACGAGGGAGTGGACACATGACCCGACGCGAGGGACAGGTCGTCACCTTCTACTCCTACAAGGGCGGCACCGGCCGGACGATGGCGCTGGCGAACGTCGCCTGGATCCTCGCCGCCAACGGCAAGCGGGTCCTCGCCGTCGACTGGGACCTGGAGTCCCCCGGCCTGTCGCGCTTCTTCGCGCCGTTCATCGACCGGGACGCGCTGGAGAGCACCGGCGGGGTGATCGACCTGATCCGGGAGTACGAGTGGGCGACCACCACCAAGCAGGACAAGGGCGACGACCGCTGGCACGAGCAGTACGCCCGGGTGCACAAATACTCGTTCTCGCTGAACTGGTCCAACTTCCCCGGTGACGGCACGCTCGACTTCCTCGGCGCCGGCCAGCAGAACAACGACTACGCGGGCGCGCTCGCCGGGATGAACTGGGACGAGTTCTACGAGCGGCAGGGCGGCGGCTACTTCTTCGACGCGCTGCGCGCCGACATGAAACGCAACTACGACTACGTGCTGATCGACAGCCGTACCGGGTTCTCCGACGTCGCCGACATCTGCACCATCCAGCTGCCGGACGTGCTGGTCACCTGCTTCACCCTCAGCGAGCAGGGCATCACCGGCGCGGCCAAGGTGGCGCGGCTGGTCGAGCACCGCTACGGGTCGCGGCGGATCCGGGTGCTGCCCGTGCCGATGCGCATCGACCCGGCGGAGAAGGTCAAGGCGGACACCGGGCGGGCGGTGGCCCGGCAACGCTTCAGCGGACTGCCGAGCGGGATGAGCGAGGCCGACCGGGACCGGTACTGGGCCCGGATGCAGGTGCCCTACCAGGCGTTCTACGCGTACGAGGAACTGCTCGCCACGTTCGCCGACCAGCCCGGCGTCAACGGGTCGCTGCTGTCCGCGTACGAGGTGCTGGCCCGGGAGATCACCCGGGGCGAGGTGGAGTCGCTGCCGCCGATGAGCAGCGCGGTACGCGAGCGGGTCAACGCCCGGTTCACCCGTACCTCCAACTCGGTGGAGAACGAGATCCTGCTCCGGCACGCCCCGTACGACCGGGTGTGGGCGGAGTGGATCGGTCACCTGCTGGTCTCGGCCGACGTCCGGGTGACCGACCCGTGGTTCACCGACGACGAGGCGCCCCGGACGGCCCGGGAGCTGATCATCGTCTCCGAGGCGAACGCCAACGAGGAGGCGGTGCTCGCCGCGCCGGACCGCTCGCCCGACCAGGTGCCGCTCGTGGTCTACGTGGCGGACGTGCGGCGCCTGGCGAACGTGCCCGCCGCGCACACCGTCTCGGTGGCCGGGCTGGAGGCGCGGACCGCCGCCGCGCGGATCCTGCGCCTGGTCGGCCGCGAGGGCGTCCCGGCCGACCTCGAACTGCCCACCGGTCCCCGGTTCCCCGGCCGCGACAACACGGTGTTCGAGGTGCCGGGCCGCAACAAGCGCTTCACCGGCCGGGAGGCGGACCTTCGCGAGCTTCGGACGCTGCTGCGCAGCAGCCCGAAGGTCGTGCTCTCCGGCACCGGGCCGGTGGCGTTGCAGGGCATGGGCGGCATCGGCAAGAGCCAGCTCGCGCTGGAGTACGCCCACCGCTACCGCGCCGCGTACGACATGGTGTGGTGGATCGACGCCGACCAGGTGCCGTTCATCGAGTCGGCGATCGGCGACCTCGCGCCCTACCTGGGCGTACCCTCGTCGGAATCGAACCGGGAGAACGCCCGGCTGGTGCTCCAGGCGCTGCGCCGCACCGACCTCCGCTGGCTGCTGATCATGGACAACGCGGACGAGATCGAGGGCGTCCTGCCGTACGTGCCGGACGGCAAGGGCCACGTCCTGATCACGTCCCGGAACCTCCAGTGGGTCGAGCGGGCCACCACCGTCCAGGTCGACGTGTTCAAGCGCGCGGAGAGCATCCAGCACCTCACCGAGCGGGTGCCGAACATGCGCGTCGACCAGGCCGACCGGATCGCCGCCCTGCTGGGCGACCTGCCGATCGCGGTGACCGCCGCCGCGGCCTGGCTCGCCGACACCGGCCACTCGGTCGACAGCTACCTCACCGAGATCGCCAAGTTCGGTCCGGGCGCGGTGATGGAACCGAACAGCAACGTCTCCGTGGAGGCCACCTGGGAGCTGTCCCTCAACCACCTGCGGACCCGCAACCCGGCCGCCTACCGGGTGCTGCAACTCTGCTCGGTGTTCGCGCCGGAGATCTCCGCCGACCTGGTCTACAGTGACGAGTTCGCCGAGGCGCTCGTGCCGTTCCACCCGCAGGCGAAGGAAAGGCTGGTCCGCCAGCAACTGGTGCAGCAGGCCAACCGGCTCGCCCTGGTTCGGGTCGACCTGCGGGCCGAGAACCCGTCCGGCGGCGAGCGGGGCCGGGGCGGCCTGGTGCTCATGCACCGCCTGCTCCAGCACGCCGTCCGGTCCCGGATGACGGAGGCGGAACTCGACGAGGCGCGCCAGCAGGTCCACCTGGTGCTCGCCGCCGCCCGGCCCGAGGGCGAGGTCGACGACCCCGACGGGTGGCCGCGGTTCCGGGTCATCTGGCCGCACCTGGAGGCGTCCAAGGCGCCGCTGAGCCGCAAGGTGGAGGTGCGGGCGCTGATGATCGACCGGGTCCGCTACCTCCAGTTGCGCGGCGACCTGGAGACCGGCCGGCGGCTCGGGCAGGAGGTCGCGCAGACCTGGGAGCAGATGCTGGCGGAGGAGACCGACCCGCGGGCACGCGACGACCTGCGCCGGCAACTGCTGCACCTCCAGTTCAACCTCGCCAACATCCTCGCCTTCCTCGGGCAGTTCACCGAGTCCCGGGCGCTGGACGAGGAGGTGCTGGCGGCCCAGCGGGAACTGCTCGGCGAGGACCACCCGCACACGCTGATGACCGCCGGCGGGCTCGCCCGCGACCTGCGCGGCATGGGCATGTACAACGAGGCGCTGCGCCTGGACGAGATCACGTTCAACGCCTGGAAGCGGAACTTCACCGAGGAGCACCCGCGTACCCTCGCCGCGCTCAACAACCTCGCCAGCACCCAGCGCCTGATGGGCGACTTCCGGGAGGCCCGCAAGAACGACGAGATGGTGCTGGCCGGGCGCCGCGCGATCCTCGGGGAGAATCACCCGGACACGCTCGCGTCCTCCGCGTACGTCGGCATCGACATGCGCGACGCGGGCGACTTCGAGCAGTCCGTCACCCGCCTGCGCAGCGTCCACCGGGACCTGCTGCACACCGCCGGAGCCGAACACCTGATCACCCTGCGGACGCAGACGAACCTGGCGGTGTCGCTGCGTGCGGCCGGGCACGCGGTGGAGGCGGGCAAGCTCCTCGAAGCCGCGTACGAGCTGCTGAACGAACGGTTCGGTCCGGACAACCCGGAGACGCTCACCTGCCGGCTGAGCCTGTCGATCAACCTGCTCACCGTCGACCTGTTCCAGCGCGCCAGCCGGGAACTCACCGAGGTGCACCGCATCTACCAGCGCAACCTCGGCCCGATGCACCCGCTGACCCTGGTCTGCATGGTCAACCTCGCCATGGTGGCCCGCCGCGCCGGGGACTTCGCCGAGGCCCGGCAGCTCGCCGGCCGGTCCGCCGACGCGCTGGCCGGTGTGCTGGGCAGCGGGCACCCGTACCCGCTCTCCGGCTGGATGAACCAGGGCATCTGCATCGCCGAACAGCCGGACCCCCCGGACGGCCGGGAGGCCGCGGACCTGGAGGCGCTGAGCCTGCTGCGGCGCGCGCACGACGGGCTGGTCCGGATCCTCGGCCGCGACCACACGAACACGCTGCGCTGCCGGGCGAACCTGGTGGTGATGCAGGAGCGGGTGGAGAGCGGCCGGCGCGCGGAGCTGGAGGCGGTCACCCGCGAGCTGACCTACCGGCTGGGCGAGAACCACCCGGCGGTCGAGGCCGCCCGGGAGAGCCGGTTGCAGCGGCGCATCATCGACCCGCATCCGATCTGACCGCGGCGCGCTCCACCGGGTCGGCCAGCCAGGCGAGGATCTCCGGCAGCACCTCCACCGCGCCGAAGTGCGCGCTGCGCGGCTGCACGTGCAGTTGCGCGCCGGGGATCTGCTCGGCCAGCCAACGGGTGTGGCTGGCCGGGGCGAAGTTGTCGTCGGCGCCGTGCCACAGCCGGACCGGCATCCGGATGTCCGCGAGCGTGATGCCCCAGTCGGCGCGCAACGCGAGGACGTCGTCGATCCAGCCGTGCGGCCCCTGGCGCAGCGCCTCGGCGTAGGCGTCGGTGAGCTGCCGGCGGATCGGCACCCCGGCCACCACCCGGCGGTCGGCCTCGGTCATCTGCTCGACCAGCAGCGCCAGCAGCGAGCCCGGATCGTCCATGGTCCGCTCGGCCCGCAGCCGCAACTGCTCGGCGAGCACCGGCACGTCGCGCTCGGCGGCGCCGTAGTCGCGGACGTTGGCGTCGGTCATGCCGCCGAACCAGTCCAGCCCGGCCGCTCCGGCCGGTGCGAGACCGACCAGGACGGCGGTCCGCCGTACCCGGTCGGGCAGCAGCGCGGCGCAGGCCAGGGCGTGCGGGCCGCCGCCGGAGCGCCCCACCACCGAGAACCCGTCCAGGCCCAGGTCGTCGGCGATGGCCGCGACGTCCGCGGCGGCGTCCGCGACCCGGCGGCCGGGCAGCCGGCTGGAACCGCCGTAACCCGGCCGGTCGTACGAGATCAGCCGTACGCCCAGCCGGTGCAGCACGATGGACCGTGGTCGTGGACCGTTGCGGCTGCCGGGCGTGCCGTGCATCAGGAACACGGGCCAGCCGCGTTCCGCCCCGGCGATGTCGACCGCCAGGTTCCTCCTTCCCGTTCGGACGATGTGCTCTCGGTGCCGGGGCGAGTGTGCCAATCGGGGCCTCCGAACGGGTGGTGACGGCACGGGCGGCGTGGTCAGACCGCCTCGGCGGCCGGGATCTGGCCGGTGTGATCGGACGGGCCGGCCTGACCGGTTCGGTTGGACCGGCCGGCGGACGGGTCGGACGCGGCGAGGACGCGCAGCGTGTCGAGGGCTGACGCCAGCGAGACCTCGGCCGGCACCCGGTCGTAGGCCCGCAGGTAGTCCAGGAGCAGCCGGCACAGGCTCGCCTCGTCGAGGAACTCGTCCGGCAGCCGGTGCGCGAGCAGGGCGTGCATCGTCCTCGGCGGGATCTTCGGCCAGGCCAGCTCGGCGTACTCGTTCAGCGCCATCAGCAGCCACAGCGCGGTGCGGTTGTCGACCCGCGCGGCGGCGAACTGCTCGGCCATCTCGGCCGACACCACGCCGTCCTCCAGCGGCAGTTCCGCGAGCCGGTCCTCGATGTCGGCGAGCACCCGGCGGACCCGGGGCACGTACCGCTGGGGAAGCCGATGGAGCCCGTGCCGCAGGATGAGCGCGTGCAGCACCGCGTGGTCGTCGGTCGTGCCGAGCGAGTCGACCAGTTCCGGGAACTCGTCGATCAGGTACGGGCACGAGATGATCAGCTCGGGCGGCGCGGTCGGCGAGTCGGGCAGGCGGCTCAGCGCCACCCGGGTCAGCCCGCACACCACCTCGCGGGGCAACTGCGCGCCGTCCTCGGCGAGGCACTCCAGCAGGACCGTGGCGCTCGTGCTGGACACCGCCTCCGGTGACTCGACGGCGCGCGCCCACAGCCGCCGGTAACTGCGCTCGTCGTACAGGATGAGCTGGTGCAGGGACGGCACCGGCCAGCGGCGGGTGGCGAGTGACACCAGGTCGGCGTGGAACCGGCCGGCCTCGAAGCTGTCCGGCTGCTGGCCGCGCCACGTCCGCGCGCCCGCCTGCAACTGCCCGTAGGTGGTGATGTCGCCGAGCAGCCGCGCCTCCTCGGCGGCCACGTTCACCGTCTCCCCCCGGCCTTCGCGCCGCCGTTCGGCGATGATCCGGCCGTCGGCGTCCCGGTTGAGCCAGCTGATCATCGCGAGCTGGCCCTTCTCGTCCAGCCCCGCCCGCCACAGCCGCACGGTGGACATCCAGGTCGCCTCGTCCATCAGGTCGGTGTGGCGTACGCCGTCGGGTGACACGAGCGCGGCGAGCGCGACCAGGTTCGCGGTGTACGCGGCGAGCAGCCGCACCGGGTCGTACGGGGCGGGCCGGTAGCCGTCGACGCCGGCCAGGTCGGTCCGCTGCCGGGCCTCGGCCAGCAGGCCGGCGATGGTCTCCACGATCGCGTCCCGCTCCTCCGGGTGGCGGGAGCTGAGATCCCGCGCGAACTCGACCAGCGCCTCCCGCTTGACCAGCGGCTGGTGGGAGAGCAGTGCCCGGAACTGACCGGTGTCCAGCTGGTAGCCGAAGCCGGCCGGGCTGCGGGTGTGCCGCCGCAGCTCGGCCAGGCTCCGCAGCGCGCCGATCACGTACTCGGCGATCAGGAAGTCGCCGATGGTGGTGTGCAGGAACTCGTACGTGCGGCGGGCGTCCTCGCCCTGCACGTCGTCCGGGCCGTACACGACGAAGAAGGCGGCGGTGACCAGCTGCTCCGGGCCGAGCACGTCGCCGAGTTCGAACCGGGCGCCGTCGCCGGCCCCGGAACCGAAGCAGCCCAGGTCGGCGCGGAGCGCGGCCCGGTTCACCAGCTCCCGGTTGCGGTTGAACATGGCGAACGCGGTGATCGCCAGGTCGCGCCGCAACTGGTGCTCGCGGGCCTCCCGTTCGTGGTGCGGCAGGGCACGCGGCGCCTTCTCGCTCACCTGCCGCCTGATGAACGCGGTGAGCAGGCCGGTGAACAGGTCGGACCGGGAGATGGCTGCGCCGGGACGGCGGTCGGCCCAGTGCTCGTTGTAGTAGATCGCCAGCAGCGTGAGCAGCAGCGGCTGGCGGGCCAGCTCGCCGTGCGACAGCAGTTCCCGGGCGGACAGGCGGCGGTAGCCGGGCCGGTCCTCGTTCGCCGCGTTGACGGCGGCCAGCCAGGCCGTCACCTGGGCGTCGGTCAGATCCTCCAGCCGGACCAGCACGGTGCCCTGCGGCACAGTGGCGCGGTCCATCACCAGGATCCTGGAGGTGATGATCGGGATGACCGAGTAGCCCAGGTCCCACTGGGCCTCCTGGAACTCGGCCACCCGGTCGATGTACTGCGAGTGCGCCGTACCGGTGACCTGGACGAGTTCGTCGAAGCCGTCGAAGATCACCACGACAGTGGTGTGCTCGGTGGCCCGGCGCAGGTCCGCCCAGCGGATGCGCTCGTCCATCACCTGCTCGATCGCGGCCTCGATCTGCTCGGTCGGCGACGAGTCCCCGGACATCCGGCGCAACGGCACCACTATCGCGGTGAACCGGCTCGCCGGCAGCCGGGCCGCGATGACCTTGGTCAGCAAGGTCTTGCCGGCGCCCGGCTGGCCGAGGAGCAGCAGCGGACGGTGCAGGCTCGCCGGGTCGGTCAGGTACTCGGAGAGGAACCCGACGAGGTCGCCCCGGCGCGGCTGGTCCTCCCACCAGCGCTCCCGCTCCGGTGACGTGTGCTTGCCGTATTCGGCGGCCCGGAAGTCAGGGCTGATGAAGCCGCTGTCCACATCCGGCAGCCGCAGGTGGAAGTCGACGTCCTTGATCCGCAGCAGCGGCTGCCGGAACACCGCCGCCAGCGAGCCGGTGAGCCGGTCGAGGGACTCGCGGAGCAGGTCGGGCCGGTCGGGGGCCACCGGGCCGGACAGCTCGGCGAGGTTGCGGTAGAGCTGCGCCAGCGCGTCCAGCCGGGCCGAGACCTCGGTGGTCAGCGTCCGGTTGTCGATCAGGTTGTGCTCGATCGCCTGCCGGAGCATCCGGAACCCGAACTCGGGGAGGTCGGCGGCGAGCCGGTCGAAGCGGTCCTCGTAGTGCCACATGGCCCGGCCCACGACGCGGGAGCGCATCGACGTGAGGTCGAGCCCGCGCCGCACCGACGGCCAGGCGGCGAGGCCCTCGCAGAACGCGATCGTGGCGTCGTACAGCTTTACGTAGGCGGCCTCGACGTCCCGCCGGGTGTCGTCCATGCCGTGCACGGAGGAGGGCAGCGGGAAGTAGCCGCCGTCGATCTCCTGCGGAAGCGTGTGGTGCCGCCGCTCGGCCGGCACCATGCCGACCTTTTCCTCGTCGGTCAGTTCCAGCCTGTCGAAACCCGGCCCGACCTCGTCGCGGAAACCGTCGAAGAACGCGGAGAGGGCCAGCACGGTGTGGCTGGCCTCCAGCAGCTCGTAATACGATTTCCCGCCGGTCGCCCGGATACGCCCGGCCTGGTTTCCGGTGGCGTCCCGGACGAGCTGCATCAGCGCGTTCTTCGGGCCGAGCAGCGCGAGCGCCGTGCCCTTGGAGAGGGCGCCGGCGCCCAGGATGCCCGCGCTGACGACCTTGTCGGTCTCGGTGATGCGCGCGCTGCCGGGGGCCAGCAGTCGTAACGCATCTCGATAGCTGAGGCTCGAACGGCGCGGCATGCCGCCCCTTCCGCTGCTGGCGATCGGGATTCTTCAAGGATAGAAACTTCAGTGACGGAAAGCTATCGATTCCTCACCGGGCGGAAGCTTTGCGACGACTTTTCCATTCATTCATCTCATTCATCCGGTAAATGCGGCCACGGCGCCCCGGCCGCTATGGTCGACGGGTGGACAACACACGGGTACGGCAGGCGTACGGCGCGGTCGCGCCGCTCTACATCGAACTGTTCGGCACCACCGGCCACGTCCACGCGGACGACCTCGCCCTCATCGGCCGCCACCTGACCGGCCGGACCGGCCCGGTGCTCGACCTCGGATGCGGACCGGGCCACCTCACCGACCACCTCCGTTCGCTGGGCGTCGACGCCACCGGGATCGACATGGTTCCCGAGTTCGTCGCGCACGCGCGGACGACGCATCCGGACGGCGCGTACCGGCTCGGGTCGCTGGACGACCTCGCCGTCCCCGACCACTCCGTCGCGGGCATCCTCGCCTGGTACTCGCTGATCCACCTCCCGCCGCCGGACCTCGACGCGGTGCTGGCCGGGTTCCGCCGCGCGATCGTCCCGGGTGGACGGCTCGTGGCCGGCATCTTCGTCGGCGACGAGGTGGGCGCCTTCGACCACAAGGTCGCCACCGCGTACCGCTGGCCGTTGGACGAGTTCTCCGCGCGGCTGCGGCAGGCCGGGTTCGCCGAGGTCGAGCGCCTGACGCGCCTGGACGACGACGCCCACCGCCCGCACGCCGCCGTCGCGGCCGTCGCGGCCGGCGGTTGACCGGCCGGCCGTCGCGGGCGAGCGCGGATGCTCACCGCCGTGCGAAGATCAACGTTTGGAGCCCGACGGCCGGAAGGACGCCATGCCCGCGTACGTCATCGCCCACCTCCAGGACGCCGCCCCACACCGGGACATCGCCGAGTACGTCGAGCGACTCCCGGCCACCCTCGCCCCGTACGGCGGTCGCTTCCTCGTGCACGCCACGCCGCACGAGGTGAAGGAGGGCGCCTGGCCCGGCGCGGTCGTGATGCTCGGCTTCCCGGGGATCGCCGAGGCGCGGGCCTGGTGGGACTCGCCCGCCTACCAGGAGATCGCGCCGCTGCGCTCGCGGCACATCGAGGGCGACATCATCCTGGTCGAGGGCGTCCCCGACGACTACTCCCCGACCGGATTGGCGCAGGCGATCCGGGCGTCGCTGCCAGACGCGTGACCCAGGCCGGCCGCCGCTCCCGGGACCTCGGGATCGTCGTCGGGTCGCTGCCCACCGGGCCGCACAACGCGATGACCGACGTCCCCGGCGTCCTGGTGGGCCACGCCACCGTCGACGACCGCGCCGACCTGCACACCGGCGTCACCGCGATCGTGCCGGAACAGCTCGGCCCCGGACGGTGGACGCTGCCCGCCGCGGTGTACGCCGGCAACGGCCACGGGAAGCTCGTCGGCTCGACCCAGGTGGACGAGCTCGGCGTACTCGAATCCCCGGTCGTGCTGACCGCCACGCTGTCGGTGTTCCGGGCGGCGGACGCGCTGCTCGGGCACCTGATGGAGCGCCGGCCGGACGGGCTGTCGTTCAACCCGCTGGTCGGTGAGACCAACGACGGGCACCTGTCGGACATCCGCCGCCGCCCGATCACCGACGCCCACGTGCTGGCCGCCGTCGCGGGAGCGACCGGCGGGCCCCCCGTCGAGGGCTGTGTCGGGGCCGGCGCAGGCACCACCGCCCTGGGCTACAAGGCGGGCATCGGCACCTCGTCCCGCACGGTCCGAGCCGCCGGCCGCACGCAGACGGTCGGCGCGCTGGTCCAGTCCAACTTCGGCGGCGTCCTCACCGCGCTCGGCGTACCGCTACCGGTGGACGAGCTGGTCCCGGCCGCCGACCGGACCGAGCCACCGGGCAACTCGTGCATGATCGTGGTGGCGACCGACGTACCGCTGGACGCGCGACAGCTCCGGCGGCTCGCCCGCCGGGCGGTGTTCGCCATGGCCCGGGTGGGTGCGTCCTTCAGCAACACCAGCGGGGACTACGCGATCGCGTTCACCACGTCGGATCAGCAGCCGATCCCGGACGCCGCGATCGATCCGGTGTTCGCCGCCGTACTGGACGCGGTGGAGGAGGCGCTGCTCAACTCGCTGTTCACCGCCGTCACCACGACCGGCGTGGGCGGCCGTACCAGTCACGCGGTTCCTCACCGGGCGGCGGTCGAGCGGCTGGCGGCGGCGGGACGGCTCACGGGCCGGCCGTACGCTTGATCCACTGTCGACGGACGGCCGTGACCGACGGACGACAGTCGTGTTGACAGCGGTGATCGATACGGCTGGAGTGATTCGCCATGGACGACACCGCCGAATCGCGGCTCGACAGTGAGCAGCCCGCCCCCGGGGACAACGACGACGACAAGACGAGCCGTACCGCGTTGGCGCTGGTCAACACCGTCAACAAGGTGGTGCGCAACGGCATCGGCCCGGTGACCGGCTCGGCGGCCTGGGCCGAGTCCCGGCTGCGGGCGGTGCAGGGCGACAGGTACGACAGTTCCCTGCTCGGCAATCGCGGCGGCACCCCCGCAGAGGACGTCGACAAGGTGATCGGACGGCTCATCAAGGAGTCGGTCATGGCCGCCGGGTCGGCCGGGTTCGTCACCGGTCTGGGTGGCTTCCTCACCCTGCCGATCACGCTGCCCGCGAACGTCGCGGGGGCGCTCGTCATCAACGTCCGCCTGGCGGGAGCGATCGCCTACCTGCGTGGCTACGACCTCGACGACCCGCACACGCAGGCGATGATCCCGCTCGTCGCGGTGGGCTCGAACATCCAGTCGACGCTCAGCGCGCTCGGGGCCCAGATCGGCGTCAAGCTCACCGAGCAGGCGATCAGGAAGGTCTCCATCGACCTGATCCGCAAGATCAATCAAAAGCTCGGGTTCATGCTGCTCGCCAAGTACGGCACGAAGCGGGCGGTGATCACGCTGGCGAAGGCCGTACCGCTCGTCGGCGGAGTCGTCGGCGGCGGCATCGACGCGACACTCACCGGCGCGGTCGGCCGGTCCGCCAACAAGCTGTTCACCCCGCTCACCCCCTGATCGGCGGGTATCCCGCTCGCGGTGCCTCGCCGTCGGCCGTTCGGCGAGGCGCCGGATCCGATCATCCGCGGCGTCGATGCCGATGCTCCGGCCGGCACCGACCGCTTCGTCACTCATGGCACCGGTAAGGGCCGGTCTGTCGGCTCAGCGACACTCCCCGGCGGACACGTCGCTCCACACTGCCCGCTGTGACCGAACTCCCTCCCCAGAATCCGCGGCGCGAACAGGCGCTGCTGCCCGATGAAGCCGGCATCCCGTTCGCGCGACCGACACGACTGTGGTGGAGCCGCCGGTCGGCTGCGATCAAGGCGTTCCTCGGCCTCGCCTGCTGCGGCGCGCTGCTGGGCATGACCGGGTGCTCCGCTTCCGAGCCGAGCGGATCGCCCGAGAGGGCGGCGGCCCAGGAGGTGCCGACCGTGGCGGTGCCCACCACCACGGCCCCCGCACCCGAGGCCGGCACGGTGTCGCCGGAGCCGTCGCCGTCACCCACCACGGCCGCACCGACCACCGCGAAGCCCGCGTCGAAGCCGAGCCCGCGCAGGACCACGAAACCCGCCGTCTACTACAAGAACTGCGATGCCGTACGCGCAGCCGGCAAGGCACCGCTGCTGCGCGGCCAGCCGGGGTACCGGACCGGACTGGATCGCGACCTCGACGGCGAGGCATGTGAGCCGGGTGGCGGCAACGGCAGCACCGGCGGTGGCAGCACGGGCGGTGGCGGGAACTCGGGCGGCAGCGGCAACGACCCGCGCTTCAGCACCTGCAAGGAGGCCAACGCCAACGGGTACGGCCCGTACCGGCAGGGCAAGGATCCCGAGTACTACTGGTACATCGACCGGGACAACGACGGCACGGTCTGCGAGTGACACCTGGCACCGGGGCGGACCGTACGGTGCCGCCCCGGTGTCACTCCATCTCGTCGAATGCCCGACGGGCCTGCTCGATCCGCACCATGTGCGCGTCGGCCCATTCGAGCAGGACGTCGATCGGCGCACGCAGGGTCTTGCCCAGCGGGGTGATCCGATACTCGACCGCGACCGGGCGCGTCGCCACGACGTGCCGTTCCACGATGCCGTTGCGTTCGAGTCGCCGCAGGGTCGCCGTCAGGGACTTCTGCGTCACCGCCGGGATCGCGCGGCGCAGCTCGTTGAAGCGGCACGGACGCTCGCACAGCTCGTTCAGGACGCTCAGCGACCACTTGTCCAGCACCTGATCGAGCAGCTCGCGGTGCGGTGCGTCGATGCGCAGCTCGGCAGCACCGGGGGTGGCGGTATCGCCCATGAAACCAGGTCTCCTTGAAGTGTCCTCCGTCAACTAGGTATCAATGGTAAACCTATGTTTTCCTGCGGAGGAGAAACGATGCCTGTCACCCGGTTCAGCCCTGAGGGTCTTCAGCCGAACACGCCGTACCACCACGTGGCGGTGGGCACGGGCACCCGTCACATCCACGTCAGCGGCCAGGTCGCGCGACTGGGCGACGGCTCACCTGTCGCACCCGGGGACCTGGCCGGGCAGGTCGCGCAGGTGCTGCGCAACACCGGCCGGGCTCTCGCCGGTGCCGATGCCTCGTTCGAGGACGTGGTCCGGCTGACCTTCTACGTCACGGACTGGACGCCCGACAAGATCGGGCCGTTCATGGCCGGTGTCGAGTCGGTCGTCGAGGAACTCGGCCTGCCCTGGCCGCTTCCGCCGGCCTCACTGATCGGGGTCGACCACCTGTTCGAGCCCGACGTGCTGGTGGAACTGGAGGCGACCGCGATCACGCAGTGAACGCCTTCCCGCTCGACGCACATCACATCGTCGTCATTCGCGCATCCATGGAACGACTCCTGCCCCGGGGTAGATCCACCACCACAGGAGGTACGCGGGTGGCCAGTAGGTCACAGCGGCGACGGCGAGATACCAGGGACGCCATCCGTCGAGCAAGGCGCCACAGCCGTGGGCAGCGGCCCAGCCGTGCACGGCCCAGCTCCACAGCGCATAGCCGGCAAGGAGCGCGAAGGACCAACCAATCCGTGCTGAATTCCCGGGTCTCCGCCCGCGCCGGCGGTCCGGTGCCTCTCGCGCACGCCACGCCACGCGTACATCATGATTCTGCTTTGCAAGGGCATCGGATCCGCACGGGGCCGGTCGGCCGACCTGATGGGGAGTCGAGGCCACGATCCGGCGGAATGACCCGTGACCAGAAGGCTGCGGAAACCCGGTCGAGCAGAAAGGGAATCGAGATCAGCCTCGGCCGGGTGCCCCTACGGTCCAGGGTCAGCTGGAGCTCACCGTAGGGGCACCCGGTCGACCACGCCCGCCTGAGCCGTTTCGGTGGCCTGGGCGGGCCACCGGGATCAGCCCGCGGTGCAGGAACGGACCTGGGCCCTGGCGCCGCTGTTGCCGTTCATCATCGTGGTGAAGCCGAAGGTGTTGCCGCTGCCGTTGGACCGCATCGTCATCACGTAACCGGTGCTGTCCCAACTGGGGGAGCCGTTCCAGGTGGTGACGATCCGCTGCGGCGCGGTCACCGCCACGACCACGGTCCAGTTGCTGGCCCCCTGGACCGTCACCGAGGTGTTGTACCGGTCACCCCAGACGTTGGGGGTCGTCGCCGTCGCCGTGCACCCGCCGGTGGGAGGTGGAGTGGTCGGCGTGCCGGTCGGCGGCGGAGTGCCGTCCGGGGCCACCGCTCGGCCGGTGCTCGGTGAGATCATGCCCGGACAGAGGTTGCGGCTGCTCAGGTTGGCCATGATCTGGGGAATCGCGTCGCGGGTGTTCTGGATGCCGTCGTGCATCAGGATCACCTGGCCGGCCTGGAGGCGGCTGGCGTTGGAGACGATCTGGCTGACGCTGGCGCCGTTCCAGTCCTGGGAGTCGACGTCCCAGATCACCTGGCGCAGGCCGAGCGACGCGGCGACCGACTGGAGGGTCGAGTTGGTCTCCCCGTAGGGCGGGCGGAACAACTGCGGCCGGACGCCGGTCGCCGACTGGATCGCCGAGTTGGTCTGGGAGAGGTCCGACTGCATCTGACTCTGGCTCATCGAGGTCATGTGCGCGTGGTTCCAACTGTGGTTGGCCACCCACATGCCCGCGTCGACCTGGGCCCGCGCGGCGGACTGGTTGCTCTGCACGTTCTGCCCGACGTTGAACATGGTCGCCCGTACGCCGTTCGCGCGCAGCACGGACAGCAGTGCGCTGGTGCTGCCGGTCGGCCCGTCATCGAAGGTGAGGCCGACGTACCCGTTGCAGGTGGCGGCGCTGGACGGAGTGGCGGCGACCGCGAGGCCGGCGGCACTCAGCACCACTGTGGAGGCGAGCACGGCCAACCGGGTGAGACGCGATGTTCGGGGGACGGACGGACGGCGGGAGCCGCCGATGCTGGCGTACATGCGCAGGTCCTCCTTGGGACGGGTGACACCTGACGACGCATGGATTCAATCGACCGAGATTGATGTCGACGCGTTCGGAGTATTGCAGCGGCGTTTCGAACACGTCAACGATTTTCCGGAAGTTTTCCGGAAAGGAACGACTGGTCGCCCGCGACCGCCCCCGGCTGACACGCGTTCGACGGTGTCGACGCCGCCCCCGCACCTTGGGGCCGGCTGAGCACGGCGGGCGCGTTCACCAGCCGACACGTAGACGCACCGGTCAGCGCCAACTCGCAGAAACGATCAGGGCCGTGACCCGCGTTTCCGCTGGTCACGGCCCTGATCGTGAAGTGCGCCCGAAGGGACTCGAACCCCTAACCTTCTGATCCGTAGTCAGATGCTCTATCCGTTGAGCTACGGGCGCCTGGTGCTCGGCCAGTCTACACAACCGGCTTTCGCGCGGAGACTCCGGGATTCGAACCCGGGAGGGGCTTTAAGACCCCAACCGCATTAGCAGTGCGGCGCCATAGACCAGACTAGGCGAAGTCTCCCTGGTGACCCCGAGGTCACCGCGCCCGAGGATACAGGCCCGCACCCGCCCGGGGCAAAGCGGATACCCGGACCGGCCCTCGCCACCGCGTTTCCGTCGTGTGCCAGCTCACGTCCACGGCTACGCTCCATCGATATGCAGGAGCAGCCGCCGAGCGATCCGCCCCGTCGCGAGCCCGCAGCCAAGGCCCGGCGGAGCCGCTCCCCACGACCGACGTTCAACCCACCGACGCCGGATCCCGCCGCGGAGAACGCGACGAGCGACACCCCGGCCCCCCGGCGTCCGCGCCGGTCGGCGCCCACTGTCGTCTTCCAGCCGCCGACGCCGGCCGACGCCGCAGCGCCGCCCCCGCGCCCGCGTCCGGCCGGCGATCCCTCGGCAACCGATCCCGGTACGCGGCCCGCAGAGCAAGCCACCCCTGCCTCTTCCACAACCGCTCCGGGTACGTCTGCCGCAGAGCAGAAGGCGGCGGAACCTGCCACGCCCGGCACCCGTGCGGAAGCGCGGGGGACGGTTGAGCCGCCGCCGGCACCAGGGGAGCCCGCTACGGGAGCCGGAGAACGCGACCCCGCAGCGGCGGCACGTCGGACAGGAGGCGGGGAGGCCGCATCGACGGCGGATGAGGTGTCCGCCACAGCGGAGCGGCGGCGGCCGGCTGGAGGTCCGTCGGTCACCGAGCCGCCGACCGCTTCGGACGCGCCATCGACCGGGGCGGAGACGCCGAAGCGGACGCGCCGCGCATCTGCGGCGAAGAAGGCCACCCCGGTCGCGAAGAAGGCCGCCCCGGCGGTCAAGAAGACCGCTCGGAAGGCATCCTCCCCCAAGCCGGAGGCATCGTCCCGCGAGCCGGAGGCGCCGGTCGAACCCACGTTCACCGCGTCGGAGCCGCCACCCGCCGAGCGGGAGCCCGACGGCACCCAGCCGGTCGCGGCGGAGGAACCGGCCACCGCACCTCGACCCGGCCGGACCCGTCGGTTCGTCAAGGCCGCGCCTGCGGCGGAGAAGGTGAGCCCGGCGAAGCGTGCGAAGCGCGCGGCACCGGCCGCCGGCGCGCCGGCCTCCCAGACCACCACCGTGTCGGCGACCGAGCCCGCCGCCCCGGAGCCTGCCGCTTCCGAGTCCGAACCCACGGCCGCCGACCAGGCGCCCCAGGCAGAGCCGGCCGGCGCCGAGCGAACCCCCGAGGCAGAGCCGGCCGTCGCCGAGCGAACCCCCGGACGACCCGGCATCGCGCGTACCCCGGTGGAGGGCTGGCGGGCGGTGGGGCCGCAGCTGCGCGACCACCCCGGGTTCGCGCCGGAGCTGCTGGCCCTGGCGGCGGTGGACGCGCTCGGGCCGCGCGCCCGGGACTGGGTGGAGCAGGTCCGGCGGGCCTACCCGGAGGCGGACGCCGACGGGGTGGCCCGGCTGGCGACGCGGCGGTTCGTGCGGATGGCCGGTACGGGTGGGGCGCTGGCTGCGGGTGCCGGGCTGTTCGCGCCGGTCGCGGAGCTGGCGGCGGTGCTGTGGACGCAGGCGAACCTGGTGCTGCATCTGGCGGCGGCGTACGGGCGGGATCCGGCGCATCCGGATCGGGCGGCCGAACTGCTGGTGCTCACGTTGGTGCACCCGGACGACGGCACCGCGCGGGCGGCGCTGGCGGCGGCCCGGGCGGCCGACGGTCCGGCGGACGGGCCGTGGGGGCGGGTGGCGGAGGCGGCCTGGCGGCTGGCCACGCCGGTGGCGGCGCAGGCGGGCGGCTGGCTCGGGCTGCGGTTGGCCGCCCGGCTGCTGCCGGGGGCGGCGGCGCTGGCGGCCGCGACGGGCGGTACGGCGACGGCGGAGCGGGTGGCCGCGCGGGCGGTCGCCCGGTACCGGCCACGCCGCGCCTGACCCGCACCGGCACCGAGCCCACCGCGCCCGACCGGCGCACCACGGCGAGGAGGCGACGACCTAGAGCCAGTCGAACCAGGACTTCGGCAGCATCGCGTAGCCGACGAACGCGAAGATGTCGAGCAGCGTGTGCGCCACGATCAGCGGGGCGACCCGTCGGGTGCGCAGGTAGAACAGCCCGAAGATCACGCCCATGACGGCGTTGCCGAGGAACGCGCCGAAGCCCTGGTAGAGGTGGTACGAGCCGCGCAGCAGCGCGCTCGTGGCGAGCACCGCGCCGATCCGCCAGTTGAGCTGCCGCAGCCGGATGATCAGGTAGCCGACCACGATCACCTCCTCCAGCACGGCGTTCTGCACGGCGGCGAGGATCAGCACCGGAACGGTCCACCAGAGGTCCGGCAGCGCGGCGGGAACCAGCGTGGCGTTGAGGCCGAGCTGCGCCGCCGCCCAGAACAGCGCCAGCCCGGGCAGGCCGATGAGCGCGGTCAGGCCCGCGCCCCGGGCCAGGTCCGAGCCAGGCCGGCGGAGGTCGACGCCGAGCGTCCGCGCCGGGTCGCCGGGGTCGCGCGCCAGCAGGTGTACGGCGAGCAGCACCGGCAGCAGCGCGAAGACGATGCCGAGCAGCTGGTACGTGAGGTCGAGGTACGGCCGGGCCGACGCGGAGGTGTTCAGGGCGGCTGTCTGCTTGGACAGTCCACCGGTCGCGGTCAGCTTGGCGATCAGTGAGACGAGGGCGTACACGGCCGACTGGCCGAGGGACAGGCCGAGCACGAGCAGCGTCTCGGTGCCCAGCGTCCGGCGGGAGACCGGGCGGGCCAGCTCGTCAACCGTCACCGGACCATGAAAGCACTTCGCCGACCGGGCCGGACGGTCGCACAACCTGTGCGACCGGCGTACACGCTCCGTGGACATTCTATGGGGGCCGATCCGCCCGTACGGAGAAGGAGCGTGCCCCTGTGGAGAACTTCGCGCGGCTGCTGAAGGAGAGCTGGACCCTGGTCGAGGAGCACCGGGAGCGGCTCAGCGGTCACTTTTACGCCCGGTTGTTCCTCCTCGACCCGGAGCTGCGCAAACTCTTCCCGGTGCAGATGAACGGCCAGGGTGACCGCATCCTGGAGGCGATCGTCACCGCCACCCAGACGGTGGGCGACCCGGAGAGCTTCGACGAGTACCTGCGGGCGCTGGGCCGGGACCATCGCAAGTACCACGTGGCGGCCGAGCACTACGCGACGATGGGCGTCGCGCTGCTCGACGCGCTGCGCAGCACCGCCGGGGACGGCTGGAACCTGGAGTACGACCAGGCGTGGCGAGAGGCGTACGCGAGCATCAGCGAGCGGATGCTGGCCGGCGCGGAGGCGGACGAGAACCCGCCGTTCTGGCACGCCGAGGTGCTCACGCACGAGCGGCACGGCCCGGACACGGCGGTGCTGACCGTACGCGCGCTCCAGGATCCGCTGCCCTGGCGGGCCGGGCAGTACGTGAGCGTGGAGGTGCCGCGCTACCACCCGCGGGTGTGGCGGACGTACTCGGTGGCGAACGCCCCTAACGAGGAGAACGTGCTGGAGTTCCACGTCCGCACGCCGCCCGGTGCGGCGGGTTGGGTGTCCGGCGCGCTGGTGCGCCGCACCAAGCCGGGTGACCTGCTGCGGGTGGCCGCGCCGATGGGGTCGATGACGCTGGACCCGGAGTCGACCCGGGACGTGCTCTGCGTGGCCGGCGGTGTCGGCCTGGCGCCGATCAAGGCACTGGTGGAGGAGCTGACCCGGGTCAACCGGACCCGCTGGGTGCACGTCTTCTACGGCGCGCGCCGCCCGGACGAGCTGTACGGGCTGCCGGGCCTGGAGGAGCTGGTGGCGTCCCACCCGTGGTTGTCGGTGACGCCGGCGTGCAGCGAGGACCCGGACTTCGGCGGCGAACTCGGCGACGTCTCCGAGGTGGTCACCCGGTACGGCCCGTGGACCACGCACGACTGCTACGTCTCCGGTTCGGCCGCGATGGTCCGGGCCACGCTGCGGGCGCTCGCCGCCGACGACGTCCCGCCGGACCACATCCGGTACGACACGTTCGGCAACCTCTGAACCTTGCTCCCCCCGAGCCGGGTCGCGTGCCCCCGCCCCCTGGGGCACGCGACCCGGCCCCCCGTTTCTCAGTAGCGCCAGGGGGTGCCGGTCTCGCGGTACTCCTCCACCGGCACGAGCGGCACGCCGGGTGCCATCCGGTCCACGTAGAGCCGCCCCTCCAGGTGGTCGATCTCGTGCGAGACCAGCCGCGCCATCGCGTACTCGTAGGACGTGATGACCCGGCTGCCGTCCCACAGCGCGTGTTCCACGTCGATCCGCAGCGGCCGGGGCACCAGGCCACGGTGGTCGAAGAAGGAGAGGCAGCCCTCGTACTGCTCGTCGGTCTCGGTCGCGGCGTCCACCACCCGGGGGTTGAGCAGCACCACCGGGTCGGCCGCCCGGTCGGCCGGGCGCACGAGCGCGGCCGACCAGCCGATGCCGAGCTGGGGCGCGGCGAGGCCGACGCCCTTGCTGAACGGGTGCAGCTCGTCCAGGCGGACCAGCATCGCGGCGAGCCGGTCGATCACCTCCCGGGCGTGCGGTTCGTCGGCCGGCAGGTCGAACTGGCGGGCCCGCTGCCGCAGCAGGTCGTCGCCGCGCTGCACGATGCCCACGGCCCGCATCCGGTCGCTGGCCCGCACCCGGGCACCACCGTTGGGCGCGCTGTCCGGTTCGGCGTCCGGCTCGGGGCTGCGGAACCGCCACTGCATCCGGTAGCGGGCGTTCAGCGGCGGGTCGTCGGTCCCCCAGTCGAAGACCACCCGGCCGCCGTCCACCGAACGCTGGATCGGGGTACGCAGCGGCCCCTCCTCCGCCGACAGCGAGGTCTCCGCCCCCCACACCTTGGGGTCGAGGTCCGCGGGCAGGTCGAGCCGCACCGCCAGGTGCCGGGTGGGCAGGCGTACGGCCCGCTGGAACCAGGGGCCCCACTTGTCCCGGCCGACGCGGTACGCGTACTCGATGGTGACCCGGTCGCCGGGGTAGAGCGGGAAGCGCCCCTCGTCGTTCTCGAACAGCAGCCAGATCTCCTTGAACGCGTCCCGGTCGTGCTTGGCCCGCCAGTGCATCGGCTCGCGTCCGTTGCCGTCGTCCCGGTACGCGGTGAGTTGCAGCTCGGCGAAGGTGAGCGGGTGTTCCCGGTGGTGCCGGTTGGAGCGGCCCGGGTCGTTGGGGTAGCGGTCGACGGCGACCCGGACCAGGTAGCGCGTGACCGGTTCGGTGCCCGCGTTGTACAGCTCCCGCCGGATCGCGCAGTGGTAGCCGTCACCGGTGTGGGTGAGCGTGGCCACCTCCCGCTCGACCACGAGGCCGGTGCCGGGTGGCAGCCACTGACCGGGGACGGGCGGGTCGCGGTGCGCGGTGCCGGTCCGGCCGTGCCGCAGCTCGTCGTACTCCCGGAAGCGCTGCCAGATCGCGCCGCTGGCCTCCAGGACGGCCTCGGCCCGGCGGGCGAAGTCCTCGGTGGGCCGGTGCCGGCGCCCTTCGACGTGGCTGACGTAGGACGGGTCGAAGCCCATCAGTGTCGCCAGCTGCTTCTTGGACAGCCCTCGGCCGGTCCGGTGCCGGGCGAGTTCCGCCGCGAACGAGTCCGCGGCACGCTCGATCGGTGAGGTCGTCATCAGCTTCCTCGTACGCGGGAAGACCATTTTCACGTTGGGTGGCCGAACGTGTACGGAAACTGCCTCGTATTCGACACTAACCTTGACTTTTCAGCGGCGTACGTCGATCCTTACGCCGTCCGCCGCCGGTTCTCCGGCGGCGTTTTCCGTCTCCCGGGCCGGGTAGTACGCGACGGCGCGCCAGTGACGGGGGCCTCCCCCGCGATGCCGCGGTACCTCTTCCCCTCCCGCCGGGAGGGTGGTTAGGCTAGCCTTAGCTTGGGTCGACGGCAGGCGCCGACCGCATGGCGACAGGACAGGGGACGGCCAGGTGACTGCGGTGATGCCGGGGCGCGACGCCGCCACCCCGCTCGCCCCGGTGACCGCGACCCTGCGCGCCATGTTCGGCACCGACGACCTGCCCGGGCTCGCACCCGGCCTGCTGGTCCGCGACGAGCTGGACCGCTGGTCCCCGGCCACCCGCCTGATCGACGGCACGCTGCTGTCCGAATTCCTGACCGCCGCGGGCCGTCGCTGGGGCGGCACCCCGCACGCCTGCGCCGCGCTGGCGTGGAAGTCCTACAGCTACTGGACCGCGCTCCCAGCGGTGCTCGGCTGGGCGTCGGCCCGCCGGGTGCCGCTGCTCGACCCGGCCGACGTGCTCGTGCACTTCGAGGACCACCACCAGCTCCTCACGCTGGGGCTGCGCGCCTCGACTGCGGTGGCGGTGCTGCCCGGCGACCCGCTGGCGCTGGCCGGCGCCCCGGGAGTGCGGGTGGTCCCGGACGAGACGGCGCTGCTCGGCGCGCTGCGCGCGTCCCTGCTCGACGCCCACTTCGCGCCGCTGATCGGCGCCATCCAGGGCGAGGTCCGGATCGGCACCCGTACGCTGCTCGGCTCGGTGGCCTCCGGCATCGCGCACGGCATCCTGCGCGCCTCGGACGCGCTGCCCGGCCCGTCCACGGCGGCCGTCGGCACGCTGCTCGACGCGCTCGACCTGAGCGACCTGGTCGAGCTGGTGCCCGGCCCGGCCGGCGAGCCGACCGTGCAGCGGCGTACCTGCTGCCTGGCGTTCACGCTGCCCCGGCCCAAGGTGTGCCAGGGCTGCTGCGTCCGCCAGGGCTGACCGCTCAGTCGGCCAGCGGCCGGACGTCCCACAACCACACCCCGCCGGTACGCCTCGGCGTGATCCCGCTCAACTCCGTCATCGCCCGCCGCAGCGCCTCGGCCTGCGGCAGCCGGGGGTCGAGGATCACCGCACCGGCCCGCCAGTAGCGCAGGTCGTCCACGGCGGCCACCCGGTCCTGCGGGGTGATCGGCGGGACCGCGTCGGTACGCCGTACCGTCTCGAAGAACGTGCTGGTGGGACGCGGCGGCGCGGTGAAGAGGGCGATCCGGTCCCCGCCGGGGCGGGTGTCCGGATAGAGGAAGTAGCCGCGGGCCAGCGGCATGTCCAGCCGGGTCTCGGCGGACCAGCGCAGCGGGACGGCGTACGTGGTGTCGGGCAGCGGCAGCGTGACGATGCTCCGCCCGCCGGCGACGTAGGGACGCCAGGCGCCGGAGGTGACGAACGCCGGGGTCGGGTCGAGACGCTTGGCGGGCAGCGGGGTGGGCAGGATCGGCACGAGCGCCATCGCGAGCACGGTGGCGGTGGCGAACCGGATCTGGCCGCGCGCGTCCGGGTGCCGTACGGCGAGCCGCCGCGCCCGGTCGGCGCCGAACGCGAGCAGCACACCGATGATCGGGGTGAGCGCGAGCGACCAGCGGGTGGGCACCACCGAGTGCAGGACCGGCAGGTTCTCCAGCGCGGCCCAGGGGCCGGGGATGCCGGTGTCCCGCCCGTCGTACCGGATCTCCCGGCCGAGCGAGAAGAGGGCGAACACGAGGCCGACCGCCGCCAGCCCGAGCACCACCGCGTTGCGGCGCAGCCACCAGACCAGCGCGACCACCAGGATCACCAGCGGCCAGCCGAAGAACGCGTTCTCCTCGGTGGCGTTCTTGACGAGCGGTTCGCTGCCCCGGGCGTCGCCCGCGACCGACTCCCGCGACCAGGCCACGTACGCGGCGAGGTCGGTGGAGTAGCCCCGGATCAGCGTGGAGAGCCCGCTGTACGCGCCGGGGCCGAAGAACTGGACCCAGAGCGGGTACGCGAGCAGCACGCCGGCGAGCACCGCGGCCACCCCGAGTCCGGCGGCGAACGGGCGCGCCGCCGACCGCAGGGCGGGCCGCCCGAGCGCCAGCGCGAGTACCACCACGCCGAGCCCGATGGCGGTCATCAGCAGGATCTCCAGGTTGAGGAACGCCTGCCAGACGATCACCAGGCCGAGCAGGACGCCGTTGCGCAGCCACCGGCCGGGTTCGGCCAGGCGCAGCGTCCGCCAGATGATCAGCGGCACCACGTACTGGCTGACGATGTTGGGGTGCGAGTTGGCGTGCGAGATCATCGCGGGCGCGAACGCGCAGAAGGCGGCACCCAGCCAGGCCGGACCGCGGGACCTCACGACAACTCGGGAGAGCAGGAAATACCAGGACACGCCGGTGGCGGCGAGCCCGAGAGTGAGGAAAATCAGAAAGGACCAGCGCGGACCTGCCCAGAGCGTTATCGGGGTCAGCGGCAATGAAACGGATAATACGGACGTATTAGCCACGAGATTGACGACATCCGGCACATTCATCCGGTCCGAGGTGAACGGATAGGCGAAATCGGTGACGACCCGCGCACCGTGCGCCATCATCCATTCGAACTGCGCCTGATCGGTACGATTGTCGCGGACCCCATTGCGCGGATCAGCCCACAGCCGGGCGGTCACCCAGAACGCGAGCAGCACGAAGCTGAGCACGGCGAGCGCGTCGATCCGCCCACCCTGCCCCGATTTCGCCGCACTCGCGCCGCTTTCCGGAGTAGTCATGACATTTCAGAGCGTAGTCAGGTTATGACGGGCAGGTGCAATGTTCCGGGGAATCACGTACTATGTGCCGAGTTCGCCGACCGCCGAACAGGCACCCCTCCGGATCACAATTCGGCCCCCCTCCGTCCCCCGATTTCCCCCTCAGCCATCCAGATGGTTGACTCTGACGGTCCAGGCGCGGGTCAGTCATATCGTGAGGAATCGACGCATGGCAGAAATCACTGGGGATCAGCGCGTCCAGTCCGAGGTGCTCGAAGGCCTGGCGACGGCTGTCAACCACCGGCAGTGGTTCGTCGAGCTGGCGGTGCCCTACCTCGGTGACAACCCGATCGAGATCGGCAGCGGCCTGGGCGACTACGCCTCGGCCTGGGCCGCCCACGTACCCCGGATCACCGCCACCGAGGCCGACCCGGACCGGCTGGTCCAGCTCAAGGAGCGGCTGTCCGACCTCCCGGGCGTCGAGGTCCGGCAGATGCTGCTCCCGCACCACGAGCGCGGCGACTACAGCGCGGCCGTCTCCTACAACGTGCTGGAGCACATCGACGACCACGTGGGCGCGCTGCGCAGCATGCGGGACCTGGTCCGCCCCGGCGGCGCCGTGGTCATCATCGTGCCGGCGTTCCAGTTCGCCATGAGCCCCGCCGACATCGCCACCGGCCACGTCCGCCGCTACACGAAGAAGACGCTCGCCGCGGCGATGACCGAGGCGGGCCTCACCGTCGAGCGGATCCACTACGCCAACGCGCTCGGCCTGATCGGCTACTTCATGGCCACCAAGGTCTTCCGGCTGATGCCGAAGGAGGGCCCGATGGTGAAGGTCTACGACACCCTCGTGCTACCGGTCACCAAGGCCGCCGAGCAGCGCGTCCGGCCGCCGTTCGGCCAGTCCGTCTTCGCTGTCGCCCGCGTACCGGCCTGAGGCCGGGGGCCGCGACGGCCCCCGGCCGCCGGTCACTCCTTGATCTGGTACGTCGGGCGGATGACCGCCCGGGCCAGCGTGTGGAACGCCAGGTTGAAGCCGACGAAAGCCGGGCTGGCCCCGGCGGGGATGTCGAGGCGGTCCACGTCCACCGCGTGCACCGCGAACACGTACCGGTGCGGGCGGTCCCCGGCCGGCGGCGCCGCGCCCCCGTAGCCGGTGTCGCCGTAGTCGTTGCGGACGCTGAACGCGCCGTCCAGGTCGGCCTCACGCACGCCGGTGGGCAGCTCGGTGACGGACACCGGCACGTTCACCAGCACCCAGTGCCAGAAGCCGCTGCCGGTCGGGGCGTCCGGGTCGAAGCAGGTGACCACGAAGCTCCTGGTCTCGGCCGGGAAGCCCGACCAGGACAGCTGCGGTGAGACGTTCTCGCCGCCGGTGCTGCCGTGCGCGTACCGCGCGTCCATCGGCTCGCCGTTGTGCACGTCGTCGCTGGTCAGGTCGAACGACGGCACCGTCGGCAGCAGCTCGTACGGGTCCGGCGCGATCGGTCGTTCCAGGGTCATCGAAACGGTCCTTCCGGGTACGCGAATGTCCTGCGCCCCTTCATACCCCGTTGTCCGCGCCGGCGTGCTGCCGCCGCACCATCTCGTTGATCCAGACCGGCGCGTACGGGGACGTGCAGCCCGGTGGCGTCGGATAGTCCTTGAGCACCCCGAGCCGCTCGCCGATCCCGATCGCGCGCTCCCGGTAGGCGGCGTGCTCGATCCCGATCTGCGCCAGGCAGTGGTTCATCGCCCACTGGAGGCGCTCCGGCGCGTCCGCCATCTCCGCCTCGATCACGTCGAGCAGGCCGGCCAGGTCCAGCCCGTCCGGATTCCGCGCCACCCGCTCGGTGGTCAGCGCCCAGCCGGCGCTCGCCACCACCGGATCCGGATCGGCCGACCAGGCCAGGCGCAACGGCTCCGCGTGCGGGCTCTTCTTCACCACGTAGTTGACGAGCCAGTCGTGCACCTTCGGTGTCCGCGCCTCGCGCAGCATGGCGTCCAGCTCGTCCCGCCCGTACGCCTTCGGCCGGCAGATCAGCAGCGCCAGCAACCGGGCCGCGCTGTCCCCGGTCGCCCACAGCTCGCGGGCCAGCTCCTGCTGCGTCTTCAGCCGCTTCGCGATCGCCCGCAGCTTGCCCAGGTTGACCCCGTGGTCGTCGCCGTGCCGCTCGTTGACCGCGCGGATCTTCGGGTCGTCGAGCGCGGCCAGCTCGGCCGTCACCCCGGCCACCGTCGTCGTCTCCGCCACCAGGCCCTCCCGCCCGTCGCCGCACCCCGCAGCCTACGACCGGCCCGAGGCTCCCGCTGTTCCGCCGCCCCGCCGTTCCTCACCCGGCCGCCCTGCCGTGCCGTGCAGGCGCCACATCACGGCATCCCAGATCCGTCGCGCTGGTCGCGATGCCGGGCTGACGCTCGGATCGTGAGGGTGCTCGACTACTGGCGGAGGGTGTGGGATTCGAACCCACGAAGACATCGCTGCCTTACCGGTTTTCAAGACCAGCGCCATCGGCCACTAGGCGAACCCTCCCGGCACGCCCCCGAGGGGTGCGCGACCGGCACCAGTCTGCCACGAACGCCGTACCGGGCAAGCCGCCGTCCCACCCTCGCTGCGAGAACGTGTGCGGCAGGTCCACAGTGGCCAGGGGACTGACCCGGCGGCTGCCCCGGGCGGTGCCACCCCCGGATCGGGCTCCGGCTGGACACTTCCGACCAGACCCCGGAGGAGACGGTGACGGAGATCCCCGCCCGCGCGTGGACCGGCGGGCAGATCGGGTAAGACTGAGTCATGCGCGCGATCACGATCACGGAACCCGGCGGACCCGAGGCGCTCGTCTGGACCCACGTGCCGGACCCGGAGCCCGGTCCCGGCGAGGTGATCGTGGAGGTGCAGGCGAGCGCGGTGAACCGGGCCGACCTGTTGCAGCGGCAGGGGCACTACCCGCCGCCGCCGGGTGCGTCCGCGTACCCCGGTCTGGAGTGTTCGGGGACGGTGCGTGCGCTCGGTCCCGGCGTGACCGGCTGGTCGGTGGGCCAGGAGGTCTGCGCGCTGCTGGCGGGCGGCGGCTACGCCGAGCAGGTCGCGGTGCCGGCCGGGCAGTTGCTGCCGGTGCCGGCCGGGGTGGATCTGGTCGACGCGGCGGCGCTGCCGGAGGTGGCCTGCACGGTCTGGTCGAACGTGGTGGACCTGGCCCGGCTGGCCGAGGGGGACACGCTGCTGGTGCACGGCGGCGGCAGCGGGATCGGCACGTTCGCGATCCAGCTCGGCGTGGCGCTCGGCGCGACAGTGGTGGTGACCGCCCGCTCGGCCAAGCACGAGCGGCTGCGCGAGCTGGGCGCCGCGCACACGATCGACTACCGCGAGCAGGACTTCGTCGACGAGGTACGCCGGGTCACCGACGGCCGGGGCGCGGACGTGATCCTCGACATCATGGGCGCGTCCTACCTGCCCCGGAACGTGGCCGCGCTGGCGACCGGCGGGCGGCTCGTGGTGATCGGCATGCAGGGCGGCCGCAAGGGCGAACTCGACCTGGGGATGCTGCTGGCGAAGCGGGCGGCGGTGCACGCGACCGCGTTGCGTTCCCGCCCGGTGGACGGCAAGGCGGCGATCGTCCGGGGCGTACGCGAGCAGGTGTGGCCCCTGGTGGAGGCGGGCCGGGTCCGGCCGGTGGTGCACGCCCGGGTGGACATGGCCGACGCCGCCGCCGCGCACCGCCTGGTGGAGACCAACGACCACCTGGGCAAGGTGCTGCTGGTCCGGTGAGGGTCAGCCCTGGCCGGGGCGCGGGAGCATGAGGCGCGGGCCGGGGCCCTCGGCGGCGAGCGAGTCCTCCGGGTTGTAGAGCGTGCAGCGCTGCAACGACAGGCAGCCGCAGCCGATGCAGCCGTCCAGGTCGTCGCGGAGCTTGCCGAGCAGCCGGATCCGCTCGTCCAGCCGGTCCCGCCAGGCGCGGGACAGCGCGGCCCAGTCGTCGGGCGTGGGGGTACGCCCCGACGGCAGCGAGTCGAGCGCCTCGCGGATCTCCTCCAGTGAGACACCGACCTGCTGGGAGATCCGGATGAAGGCGACCCGGCGCAGCTCGGTGCGGGCGTAGCGGCGCTGGTTGCCGCCGGTGCGCGCGGCGTGGATCAGGCCGAGCCGCTCGTAGTAGCGCAGCGCCGAGGGGGCGACGCCACTGCGGTCGGCGAGCTGCCCGATGGTCAGTGTTGCTTCGTGCATCACACGGCCTTGAGTTGAAGTTTGCTTCAAGTCCGAGGCTATCGGTATGACGACGACCACCGCCACCGACCTGGGCGCGCTCCTGGACCGGGTGCGCGCCGGCCGCGAGTTCGGCGCCAACGTGTACTCGACGCTCGACGTGCTCCAGGTGCTCTACGACCGGGTGCTCCGGATCACCCCGGCCACCGTGGCCGACCCGGACCGGGACCGCTTCCTGCTCTCCAAGGGCCACGCGGTCGCCGGGTACTACGCGCTGCTCGCCGCCCGCGGCTTCCTGCCGGCCGAGTGGCTGGACGACCAGGGCGGCCCGGCGAGCCGGCTCGGCGACCACCCGGACCGCACGCTGGTGCCGGGCGTGGAGATCGGTTCCGGTTCGCTGGGCCACGGGCTCGGGCTGGGCGTGGGCACCGCGCTGGGGCTGCGGGCCCAGGGCCGCACCGCACCCCGGGTGTACGTGCTGCTCGGCGACGCCGAACTGGACGAGGGCTCCAACCACGAGGCGATCGCGTACGCGGGCGCGACCGGGCTGGGCAACCTCACCGCGATCGTGCTGGACAACCGCTCGGCCACGTACGGCTGGCCGGGCGGCGCGGCGAGCCGGTTCACGGTGAACGGATGGAGCGCCGCCACCGTCGACGGGCGCGACCACGACGCCCTGCACGCCGCCCTCACCGGGCACGACGATCACCGGCCGCACGTCGTCGTCGCGGTCGTCACGGACGGGGAGTGACGATGAGCAGCACCATGCGGGACGCGTTCGTGACCGGCACCGAGGAGGTGCTCGCCGATCCGCGGACGACAGTCGTGCTCGCCGACATCTCCGCCGCCGCGTTCGAGCCGGCCGCCGCCCGGTACCCGGACCGGGTGATCAACGTGGGCATCCGGGAGCAGTTGATGATCGGGGTGGCCGGTGGGCTGGCGCTGACCGGGCAGCGGCCGATCGTGCACAGCTACGCACCGTTCCTGGTCGAGCGGGCGTACGAGCAGATCAAGCTGGACCTCGACCACCAGGACGTCGGCGCGGTGCTCGTCGGCATCGGCGGCTCGTACGACCGGGCGTCGGCGGGACGCACCCACCTCGGGCCGGCGGACGTGGCGCTGCTGGACACACTCCACGGCTGGACCGTGCACGTGCCGGGGCACCCGGACGAGGTCCGGCCGCTGCTGCGCGACGCCGTGTGCGGGCAGGACCCGGCGTACCTGCGGTTGTCCATCCAGGCCAACGCTCAGGCGTACCCGCAGGCGGGTGACCTGCACGTGGTCCGGGACGCCGGGCCGGGCGCGCCGCTGCTGGTGGCGGTCGGCCCGGTGCTGGACGCTGCGGTGGCGGCGACGGCCGACCGGCCGGTCACCGTGGCCTACACCCACCGGCCGCGACCGTTCGACACGGCCGGGCTGCGGGCGCTCGCCGGGACCGAGGTGATCCTGGTCGAGCCGTACCTGGCGGGCACCTCGGCGCGGATGGTGTCGGAGGCGCTGGCCGACCGGCCGCACCGGCTGCTGGCGCTCGGGGTGGGCCGCAAGGACCTGCGCCGCTACGGCAGCGCCGAGGACCACGAACGCTGGCACGGCCTGGACGCCGCCGGGCTGCGCCGCTCGGTCGACGCGTTCCTCACCTGAGCGGCCCGGACACGGCGGAACCCCGCGACCTCGGCTGGTGCCGGAGCGCGGGGTTCCGCCGGTTCGGGCTCAGCGCGCGGCGGCGGGACCGGCCGGGCGGCGGCGGGCACGCTCGCGGGCCAGGATCCAGATCGCCTCGACGCCGTCCTTCCAGGTGATCTTCTTGCCCTCCTCGCGGCCCCGGGCGCGGTAGCTGATCGGCACCTCGTAGGGGCGGATGCGGCGGCGCAGCAGCTTGCCGGTGACCTCGGCCTCCATGCCGAAGCCACGGGAGCGGACCTGCAGCGAGCGGTACAGCTCCAGCGGCATCAGCTTGAAGCAGGTCTCCAGGTCGCCGATGTAGGAGTTGTAGAGGACGTTCGCGGCGAGCGTGACGCCCTTGTTGCCCATCACGTACCAGAAGCTGTACGAGCTGTGGCTGCCGAAGGTCCGGTTGCCGTAGACGACAGTCGCCCGGCCGTCGAGCACCGGCTCCAGCAGGCGCGGGATGTCCTGCGGGTCGTACTCCAGGTCGGCGTCGAGGATGACCATGTACTCACCCTCGGCGCTGTCGACGGCGGTCTTGATGGCCGCGCCCTTACCGGCGTTGCGCTGGTGGGTGATCACCCGCAGGCGGGCGTCGTCCACGCGGCCGAGGATCTCACCGGTGCCGTCCCGGCTGCCGTCGTCCACGACGACGAGCTCGATCTCGCACGGGTAGTCGACCGCCAATGCCTGCTTCAGGGCATCCGCGATTCGTTCTTCCTCGTTGTAGACCGGCATGAGGATCGAGAGCTTCACGGAATCTCCACGGAGGCGATGGCAGGTCGGGGCATAGCGTAGCCTGGCACATTGCTCAGGTCACGACAGCCCGGGCACCCTATTCCTGACGAAGTGGCACCACCACGAGCCGGGCCACGCTCCGGTCGCCGTCCTTCGCGCCGGCCACCCCGACCGTCGTACCGATCTTGATATCGGTCGATCGGATCGTGGTCCGCCGCTCGACCACCCGCAGTTTCTCACCGAACGTCCAGGTCACCGTGAACCCGTCGGTGGACTTCACGGTCATCGACCTGTCGTCGATCGCGGTCACTTCGCCTCGCTGGACCGCCACGGTCTTCGTACCGCCGTCCCTGGTCTTCACCACCGCCTCGCCGTGCAGCGTGTTGCGCCGCAGCAGCACCCGGGCGCGGTGCCGCTTGTGCCCCTCCGTCGCCCGCTCGCCCTTGCCGTCCGGCCCCGCCTGCGGCGTACCGGAGGGTGCCGGCGCGGCGACCGGATCCACGTCCAGTTCCCCGGCGTCGACGCCGAGCGCGGCGAGCGCCTGGCCGTCCACGCCCAGGGCGGCGCTCACCTCGACCCCGTCGTCCGGGCCGGGCCGCGCCGCGCCGCACCCGGCGAGCGCGAGCGCCGCAGCGGCGAGCAGTGCGGTGGCGCCGGTGACGATTCGCTGACGTCTCATCTGTGGTCCTCTCCTCGCGGTGACGATCCGAGCGTTCCGCACCGACACGAGGGGACGGTCAAGCCGATGTTCGAGCCGCGTAAGGATCCGCCGGCACCCGGACGGTGAAGGCGGCCCCGCCCTCCGGAGCGTGCCCGGCGGCGATGTCCCCGCCGAGCCGGCGGACCAGCCCGGCGGCGAGCGCCAGGCCCAGCCCGCTGCCCACCTTGCGCACCCCCCGGTACCGCTCGTGCAGCGCGCCCCGCTCGAACGCCACCCGCAGGTCGTCGTCGGTGAAGCCGGGTCCGCCGTCCCGGACCTCCAGCACCCCGCCGCCCGCCGGGCCGTCGGCCCGGACCGCGAGCACCACCGGCGCCCCCGGCGGTACGACCCGCAGCGCGTTCTCCAGCAGCCCGTCCAGGACCTGCCGGATCCGGCCCGGATCGGTGTACGCCGGCACCGGCACACCCGGCGTCTCCAGCCGGAACGGCACCCCGAGCGCCGCGCACCGGCCGGACCAGGCGCGCTCCGCGTCGGCGGCCAGCCCGGTCAGGTCGACCGGCACCGGTTCCAGCGGGAAGTCGACCGCCTCCAACCGGGCCAGCGTCAGCAGGTCGCGGACCAGCCGGTCCAGGTGTTCGGCCTCGGCGAGCACGGTCCGGCCGGTGGCCAGCACCGCGTCGGCCTCGATCACCCCGTCGGCCAGCGCCTCGGCGTAGCCGCGGATCGCGGTCAGCGGGGTCCGCAACTCGTGCGAGACGGAGAGCAGGAACTCCCGCTGCCGCCCCTCGCTCGTGGCGAGCGCGGCGGCCAGCCCGTTGAGCGCGTGCGCCAGGTCGGCCACCTCGTCGGGCGGCTCGACCGGCACCCGGACCGCCCGGTCCCCGGCGCGCAGCCGGGCGGCGGCGGTCGCGGCGGTACGGATCGGCCGGGCCAGCCTGCGGGCGAGCAGCAGTCCGGCGGCCGCCCCGGCGGCGAGCCCGGCGAGCAGCGGCAGCCAGAGCCCGCGAAGCACCTGCCGCCAGGGCGCGGCGCTCCGGGCCCGGGTCAGCACCACACCGTCCCCGCCGGGCAGCGCCCGCGCCTCGACCAGCCGGCGTTCCCCCTCGACCAGCCGCCGGCCGGAGACGTTCTCGCCGCCGGCCACCCGCGTCACCAGCGGTCCGGGCAGGCCCGGCCGATCGGCCCGCCCGTCCCGGATCACGTAAACCTCGATCTGCTGCCGGCGCAGTTGCCGGATGAGCCGGTCCCCGGCGCCGTCGCGCTGGCGTACCGGCCGCACCCGGAGCACGTCGGCGGCGAGCCGGGCCTGGGCGGCGAGCGCCTCCTGGTCCCGGCGCTCCGCGCCGCGTACCGCCAGGGGCACCGCGACCAGCGCGGTGACGAGCACCGACACCAGCGCCACCGCGCAGGTGGCGAGCACGGCGCGGGCGGTGAGCGTCCGCCCGGGTCGTCGGCCGGGCCGGGCCGGACCGGTGCGCGGGATCGGTACCGTGGGCGGCGTCGGCACTGTGGGCGGCGTCGGCACTGTGGGCTGCTCAGGCATCGGCGGCGTACCCGACGCCACGATGGGTGCGGATCACGCTGTCCGCGCCGAGCTTTGCCCGCACCTGCGCCACGTGCACGTCGACGGTCCGGGTGCCGGCGTGCGCCGCGTACCCCCACACCCCCGCCAGCAACTCCTCTCGCGTGAACACCCGGCCGGGACGCGCCATCAGGTGGGCGAGCAGGTCGAACTCGGTGGAGGTGAGCTGCACCGGCGTACCTCCGGCGGTCACCGTCCGGCGGGCCGGGTCGAGTGTGACGGCGCCGAGCGTGCGGGGCTGCTCGGCGGGCGTTCCGGCGGTGCGGCGCAGCACCGCCCGCAGCCGGGCGAGCAGCTCGCGAGGGCTGAACGGCTTGGTGACGTAGTCGTCGGCGCCCAGTTCCAGGCCGACGACGCGGTCCACCTCGTCGTCGCGGGCGGTGAGGAAGATGACAGGCGTCCAGTCGCCGGCCGCGCGCAGGCGGCGGCAGATCTCGGTGCCGGCCAGGCCGGGCAGCGCGATGTCGAGCACGCAGGCGACCGGGCGCAGGCGCCGCGCGGCGGCCAGCCCGGCCTCGCCGTCACGTTCCAGGTGTACGCCGAACCCGTCCCGGGTCAGGTAGAGCCGGACCAGGTCGGCGATGGCCGGCTCGTCCTCCACCACGAGGACGAGCCCGGGCGGGGCGGCGGTGGTCACCGGCTCATGATGACCGACCGGCGACCGCCGAGCCGGTCAGGAAATGTTCGGATCAGGTAAGGAGGAGGTCAGCGGGCCGGGGCGGGCCGCAGCACCGTCGGGCGGACGGCCGCCGCCGACTCGCCGATGGTCGCCACCACCCGCTCGGCCGGCGTACGCAGGCGGGTCCGGAAGGCGTGGTTGAGCAGCGCGTCGAGCTGCCACACCTGCTTCGGGTGGTGGGTACGCAGCACGAAGCGCTCGCGTGCCCCGTCGATCGCGGTGGCCGCCAACTCCACGCTGTGCGCGCGGGGGTCGGGGCTCCACGTCACGTTGCTCAGCTCGCGCAGTTCGGTGTTGAGGTGCAGGCGCAGCCGGTGCAGCACCCGGGTCTGCCGGGTGACCACCAGCCGCCGGTGGGTGAGGAGCATCAGGTAGTCGCCGCCCACCGGGTCGTCCGGGCGGCTGCACCGGGTGACCAGGATGGTCGCGTCGCCGGAGCCGACGCACCGGCGGAACACCGGCATGTGCCGGGTGACGGTCTGGGTCGCCAGGCCGGTCTCGGCGGCGGCCGGGAGGAACGTTCGTGAGAACACGTCCATGCCCGGTCCAACGAGCCAATGACCAGGAGTGATATGGGTCACGCCCGATTTCTGGAACTTCCACACGTGCAAGTCGCACCACCGGTGCGACACCGGGTGGCCGTCGGGTCAGAGCAGCTCGACGATCGTGGCGTTGGCCATTCCGCCGCCCTCGCACATGGTCTGGAGGCCGTAGCGGATGCCGTTGTCCCGCATGTGCTGGAGCATCGTGGTCATGATCCGCGCGCCGGACCCGCCGAGCGGATGACCGAGCGCGATCGCCCCGCCCCGCGGGTTGAGCCGCTCCGGGTCCGCCTCGGTCTCGGCCAGCCACGCCAGCGGCACCGGCGCGAACGCCTCGTTCACCTCGTACACCCCGATCTCCTCGATGCCCAGCCCCGCGCGGCGCAGCGCCTTCGCCGTGGCCGGGATCGGCGCGGTGAGCATGGTGACCGGGTCGTCGGCGGCGACCACCGCGGTGTGCACCCGGGCCAGCGGGCGCAGGCCGTGCCGGCTGGCCCACTCGGCTGTGGTGACCGCGAGCGCGGCGGCGCCGTCGGAGATCTGCGACGCGGACCCGGCGGTGACCACGCCGTCGGCGCGGAACGGGGTGGCCAGCTCGCCGAGCTTGGCCAGCGAGGTGTCGCGGCGGATGCCCTCGTCGGCGGAGAACTTGCCGCCGTCGGCGAGCGCCACCGGCGCCAGCTCGGCCTCGAACGCGCCCGCGTCCTGTGCGGCGGCCGCCTTCTCGTGGCTGGCCAGCGCGAACTCGTCGAGCTGAGTACGCGAGAAGCGCCACCGCTGCGCGATCAGCTCGGCCCCGACGCCCTGGTTGAACGGCAGTGGCGAATCCTCCGCGACGCCCTCGACGCCGCGGTAGCGCTCCAGGATCGCCGTGCTGAACGGCATGCCACCGGCGACGCTGGAACCCATCGGCACCCGGGTCATCGACTCGACGCCACCGGCCACGACCAGGTCGGCCTGGCCGGAGAGGACCGTCGCGGCGGCGAAGTGCAGCGCCTGCTGGCTCGACCCGCACTGGCGGTCGAGCGTGGTGCCCGGGACCGACTCCGGCCAGCCGGCCGCGAGCACGGCGTTGCGGGCCACGTTCCAGGACTGCTCGCCGACCTGCGACACGCAGCCCCACACCACGTCGTCGACCTGGCCCGGGTCGATGCCGGTGCGCTCGGCGAGCGCGCGCAGCACGTGCGCCGAGAGGTCGACCGGGTGCACTCCGGCGAGGCTGCCCTTGCGCCGCCCGACCGGGGTCCGTACCGCGCCGACGATGACCGCGTCACTCATGTCTACTCCCCGGTAACCTCGCTTGCCCCGATCCTACGTGCTGACCGGACCGGTCGTCCTCCCCCGGCGTGCGGCAGTCGCGGCTGGCATGCTGGGCGGATGGATCCACAGTCGCCGCCGGTCCGGCAGTGGCGGGTGCCGCGGGAGGTGCCGGTGATCAAGGCGCTCGGCGCGCTCGCGCTCGTCGCCCTGGGTCTGGTCTTCGCCGCCGGTGATCCGGTCCGTCCGGCGCTCGCCGGGCTGGCCGCCGCCGGTCTGCTCGGCTGGGCGCTGCGCGACGTGGTCGCACCGGTCCGCCTCGCCGTCGACCCGGACGGGCTCACCGTGCTGCGCGGGTTCGCCGGGCGGCGCCGGCTGCCGTGGGACGCGGTGGAGGCGATCCGCCTGGATCGGCGCAGCCGGCGCGGGATCACCGCCGAGACGCTGGAGATCGACGCCGGGGAGTCGCTGCACCTGTTCGGCCGTCGCGACCTGGACGCACCGCTGGACGAGGTGGCCGCGGCGCTGACCGAGGCCCGCCCCGCGCGCTGAGACCGCTCGGCTCAGCCGAGCAGGGCGGCGGTCCGGACGAGCGTCAGGCCGATCAGCGCGACCAGCACGATCGCGCAGCCCGCCACCTGGAACACGGTCCGCCGCGACCGTGGGGCGTACGCCAGGACCAGCGCCACCAGGGCGCCGGCGACCAGCCCGCCGAGGTGCCCGGCCACCGAGATGCTCGGCACGGTGAACGTGAAGATCAGGTTGATCACCAGGATCGGCACGATCGCCGAGGTGTCCCGGCCGAGCCGCCGCATGATCACGAAGACGGCGGCGAACAGGCCGAAGACGGCGGTGGAGGCGCCGGCCGTGAACCGGTTCGGCTCGGTGAAGACGTACGCGGCGACGTTGCCGCCCAGCCCGGCGAGCAGATAGAGCGCCAGGAAGCGCAGCGGCCCGAGCACCGCCTCCAGCGTCCGGCCGAGCACCCAGAGCGCCCACATGTTCAGCAGCAGGTGCAGCACGCCGTAGTGCAGGAACATGGCGGTGACCAGCCGGTACCACTCGCCGTCGGCCACCCCGCCGACGTGCCCGTCGGGGAAGCGCGCCAGGCCGAGCACCGCTCCCCACTCGGTGAGCGGCGTGCCGTTGCCCATCAGGCCGCCCAGGCCGCCGCCGGCCACGGCGGTCCCGCTGCGGGCCGAGAGGATGGACAGCAGCATCATCACCACGTTCAGCGCGATCAGCGCCTTGGTGACGTTGCCCTGGCGGCCGGCGGCACCGCCACCGAAGGCGGTACGCGCCGGCCGCACGCTGCGGCGGCCCTCGGCGACGCACTCCGGGCACTGGTGGCCGACGGAGGCGTCCCGCATGCACTCGGTGCAGATCGGCCGGTCGCACCGGGTGCACCGGATGTACGTCTCCCGGCCGGGGTGCCGGTAGCAGACCGGAGTGGTCGGCACCGGACCCCCGGTGGCGTCGCCTGGCTGGCCGGAGCGCTCAGTCATGCGAGCAAAGGTACCCGCGTGCCGCTCAGGACTGCTTGTGCTCGATCTCGACCCGCTCGATCACCACGTCCTGGATCGGCCGGTCGCTCGGGCCGGTCGGGGTGTTGGCGATCGAGTCGACCACCTTCGCGGACTGCTCGTCGGCCACCTGACCGAAGATGGTGTGCCGGTTGTTCAGGTGTGGCGTGGGCGACACCGTGATGAAGAACTGCGAGCCGTTGGTGCCCGGCCCGGCGTTCGCCATCGCCAGCAGGTACGGCCGGTCGAAGCGCAGCTCGGGGTGGAACTCGTCGGCGAACTTGTAGCCCGGGCCACCGCGGCCGGTGCCGGTCGGGTCGCCCATCTGAATCATGAAACCGCTGATCACGCGGTGCGAGACGGTGCCGTCGTAGTACGGCCCGCTGCCCGGCTGACCGGTACGCGGGTCGATGTACTCCCGGGTGCCCTCGGCCAGCTCCACGAAGTTGCGGACGGTCTTCGGCGCGTGGTTCGGGAAGAGCTCCAGCCGGATCGGGCCGGCGTTGGTGTGCAAGGTGGCGTAGACAGCCTCGGCCACGGGTACTCCTCACTCGTAGTTCAGTTCCTTGCGGATCCTCCCATGTGCCCGATCTGGCCATGCGGAGGCATTCGAAGGTGGAGGATGACGAAGGAACAACTCCCAGGAGGTGGGACCGTGTTTGGAATCGGGCGGCGAAAGACCCAGGGCCAGCTCGCCAAGGTCGAGCTGAACCAGGGCATCGGTCACCTGAGGCAGGCCGCGACGCACGCGGCGAAGGGTGCCGGCGCCACTGTCGGCCCGCGGGTCCAGGCAGCCCGGGTCGCCGTCGCGCCGACCGCGGTCCTGGTCCGGGACCGGGCCTCCAGCGGGTTCGCGTCGACCGCCGCGGCGCTCGCGCCGGTGCTGCTGGCCGTGCGCAACGCCCGGGTCGAGGCCGCCGGCAAGGCGTCGAGCGGCCGCAAGGTGATGGCCGCGAAGCAGTCCGCGATGACGAAGAAGGCGAAGAACATGAAGGCCGGAAAGAAGAAGCAGCGCAGGTCGCGGGGCATGACCGCGGGCCTGCTGGTGGCCGGCACCGTCGCCGGCCTGGCCGGTGCGATGGCCGTGCGCCGCCGCCGCGAGCAGCAGGAGTGGGCCGAGTACGACCCGACCGGCACGCTCGGCGCGACGGACACGCTCGGCGCGACGGGTCGGGACAAGCTGGAGCCGATGCGGGAGGACGTGGACACGATCGTGGTGGAGACCCCGGACGCGAGCGCGAAGGTGACGCAGGCCGGCCCGACCGGCGCCGGTTCCTCGGCGGTGGCCAAGGGCAGCAGCGCGTCGACCGCCACCTCCGGCAGCCAGCCGGTGATCCACCCGAACGACCAGGTCCCCTCCGTCGCCGAGGGCGCCCGGGACGTCTCCGGCCGCCCGGCCGACGACATCACCAAGGCCGTGCAGGCCGGCAAGAACGCCGCGAAGGCCGGCGGTCGCCGCTGACCTCGTACCGTCGGATCAGCGCCGGCACGCGGGACACCCCGCGTGGCCGGCGCTTCCGCATGTACGGGGAGGCGCGGGTCCGCGGCGACTCCCCGTGCCGTGACGGTTACAGCCAGCCGTTGCGGCGGAACAGGCGGTAGAGCGTGAAGGACGCCGCGAGCATCAGCGCCCAGACGCCCGGATAGCCGTACGTCCACTTCAGCTCGGGCATGTTGTCGAAGTTCATGCCGTAGATGCCGGCGATCGCCGTCCACACGGCACCGATCGCGGCCCAGGCGGCGATCTTGCGCATGTCGTTGTTCTGGTCGACGGTGACCTGGGCCAGCCGGGCCTGGAGGATCGAGTTGAGCAGGTCGTCGTAGGAGTTGACCTGCTCGACCGTGCGGCTCAGGTGATCCTGCACGTCGCGGAAGTAGCGCCGCACCTCCTGCGGCACCGCGCGGTTGACCTGCGAGGTGAGCGTCATCAGCGGGCGCTGCAACGGCGCCACCGCCCGCTTGAACTCGACCAGCTCCCGCTTCATCTGGTAGATCCGCTGGATCCGGCCGCTGCTCTGCCGGTCGAAGACGTCCGCCTCCAGCACGTCGAGGTCGTCCTCCAGCCGGTCGGCCACCTCCAGGTAGAGGTCCACGACGCGGTCGGTGATCGCGTACGCGACCGCCCAGGGGCCCTGCCGGAGCAGGTCCCGCTTCGCCTCCAGGTCGGCGCGCACCGGCGCCAGCCGGCAGGCGTCACCGTGCCGGACGCTGATCACGAAGTGCGGCCCGATGAAGAGCATCACCTGGCCGGTCTCCACCACCTCGGAGTTCTCGGTCAGCTCGGCGTGCTCGCAGTAGCGGGCGGTGCGCAGCACCAGGAAGACGATCTCGCCGAAATGCTCCAGCTTCGGGCGCTGCTGCGCCTTGACCGCGTCCTCCACGGCCAGCTCGTGCAGGCCGAACGTGGCGGCGATCTCGGTCATCTCGCCCAGGTCCGGCTCGTGCAGGCCGAGCCAGACGAAGCCGTCCTGCTCCTGCCGGGCGGCGGCCAGGGCCTCGGCGTACTGGGGGTGGCCGGGGCGGCGCTCGCCGTCGACGTACAGCCCGCAGTCGACGATGCCGCTGCGCTCCGGGCCGGCCGGCTGGGGCGTACGCGGGGAGCCGTCGGCGTTGAGGATGCGGGACATCGCGCGTACCGGGGCCGACCAGGCGCGGGGGCGCAGTGCCCGGCTGCCGTCGGTGCCGGCGGTTCGGTCGCGTGCCACCCGGTCCGTCATTTCTCGCCCCCTTCCCCTAGAGCTGCGGCTTGCAGGTTACGCCGACCGGCGGGAAGCGCAGCGCGGGCGCGGGCGCGGGGGACGGACGGTTGCGACGGGCGTCACGCGGCGGCGCCGGGCGGGCCGGGCCGCGTCAGGGGGGTGAGGGGCGACACGGCCCACCCGGCACCCCTTGGGGGCGGGAGTGATGCTGGGCGTGCCGCCGGCCCGGCCGGTCTTCCGGCGTGCGGGCAGGTCACCGGCAGAAGGTGAGCGGCACTCGCAGCATTGTGGGCTGCCGGCCGGTCCAGCGGGAGAGCCGAACCGGCCAGCGGGGCCTTTTTGTCAGAAACCCGACAGAAAATCAGCCACGTACGGCGGCCATCGCCTCGGCGAGACGCCGCACGCCCTCGTCGATCCGGTCCGCGGTCACCGCCGAGTACGCCAGGCGCAGCGCGTGCCGGCCGCCGTCGACCATGAAGTCGCTGCCCTTCACCACCGCCACGCCCCGCTCGGCGGCGGCCGGAGCGAGCCGGTCGACGTCGACGTCCTCCGGCAGCTCCACCCAGAGGAAGTAACCGCCGTCCGGCTCCACGAACCGGGCCTCCGGAATGTGCCGGCGCAGCGACTCGGCCAGCACGGCCGACCGCTCGCCGAGCGCCGACCGGACCGTCCGGATCGACTCGTCGATCGCGCCGGAGACGCAGAACTGGTGCACGATCGCCTGGGCCACCATGCCGGGCGAGATGTAGAGGTTGGTGGCCCGCTTCGCGATCGCCGCGATCAGCTCGGCCGGCCCGACCAGATAGCCGACCCGTACGCCCGGGCAGACCGTCTTGGTGAAGCTGGAGGCGTGCACGACCACGCCCCGGGTGTCCATCGACAGCATCGAGGGCAACGGCTCGCCCCGGAACCGGATGTCCGCGTACGGGTCGTCCTCGAAGATCGTGAACTCGTACTCGGCGGCCAGGTCCAGCAGCTCACGGCGCTTCTCCAGGGAGAGGGTCACCCCGGCCGGGTTCTGGTAGTTCGGGATCACGTGCGCCAGCCGCGGCCGCACCCCGGACTCCAGCAGCTTGCGCAGCTCGGCGGTGTCCAGGCCGTCCGGCTGGATCGTCACGCCGTGCACCTCGCCGCCCATCTGCTTCAGGTTGAGCAGCGTGCGGTCGTACGTCGGGCGCTCGACCACCACCGCGTCGCCCCGGCGGACCAGGTGGTCGAAGAGGAACGCGTCGGCCTGCAACGAGCCGTTGGTGATCAGCACCTGGTCGGCCTCGACACCGTGCTTCTCGGCGATCCACTTCCGCAGGGGCGGGTAGCCGACGGAGGTGCCGTACGCGGTGACCCCGGCGGGGTCGGCGTCGAAGGCGCGGACGGCGGCGGCCTTGAGCCCCTCGACATCGACGATGTCCAGCGAGGGCGCGCCACGGGCAAACGAGATCAGCTGCTCGGCGGTCATGCGCAGAGCCTAGGGCCTGGCCCCGCGGGTCCGACCGCGATACACGCGAAGTTCAACATGCGGGCGGGCGGCCGGGTCACCGGTGCGTCCGGGGGATCCGAGACCGCGTCGCGACTGTCTACGATCCGACGGACGCTGGCGCCGGTCCGACCGGACGCCGAAGGATGACGGGTCGCGGCAGACCCGGGAGAACAAGGGATGGGGCTCGTGACCGAGGACGAGGCGGGACGGCTCGACGACCAGCGGTTCGCGCAGTGGCTGGCGACCGAGGCCGGCAGGGCGCTCACCGCGCTGCGGGACCGGCAGGGCTTCGCCGACCCGAAGGCGCTCAAGGACGCCGGCGACCGCGCGTCGCACGAGCTGATGACGGCGGCGCTGGCCCGGCTGCGGCCGGCCGACGTGGTGCTCTCCGAGGAGGAGGCCGACGCGCGCCGCGCGTGGGCGGACGGCGAGCGCGCGCCCCGGCACGAGGCCGACCGGGTCTGGATCATCGACCCACTGGACGGCACGCGCGAGTTCTCCGAGGAGGGGCGGGACGACTGGGCGGTGCACGTGGCGCTCTGGCAGCGATCCGCCGCCCCCGACGGTGCCCTGGTCGCCGGCGCGGTCGGCATGCCGGCCCGGACCACGGTGGACGGTACGCCGCTCGTGCTCGGCACCACCTGCCCGCAGCCGAAGGCGTCCGACGGCCCGATCCGGATCGCGGTGAGCCGCAGCCGCCCGCCCGCGTTCGTGGGCGAGCTGGTCGAGATGCTCGGCGCCAAGGCGGTGCCGATGGGCTCGGCCGGTGTGAAGGTCTGTGCGGTGGTGACCGGCGAGGTCGACGCGTACGTCCACGCGGGCGGTCAGTACGAGTGGGACAGTGCCGCCCCGGTCGCCGTGGCGCTGGGCGCGGGCATGCACGCGTCCCGGATCGACGGTTCGCCGCTGCGCTACAACCGGGCCGACCCGCGACTGCCCGATCTGCTGGTCTGCCGGCCCGAACTGGCCGACCAGTTGCTCGACGCGATCGCCCGGACCGGGGTCGAGATGCCCGCTTCGACCGTCACCGGTGACCAGGGTGAGGCGTTCGGCTGAGTGTCACGGTACGTACGGCCAGGTGGATGAGGGTTATCGTCGGGCAGGTATGCGTGGCGATCTGAGCCCCGACCACGGGCCGCCGACAGCCAGGGAGGGTCATGCCGGCCGACCGAGAGCCGCACAATGCCTTCGGGCAGCCGACCGGCCTGTGGCCGGGTCAGGACATTCCGCGCCAGGTGGGCAGCCCTTCGCTGCCCTGGCCGGAGGCCGAGAGCGCGCCACCGCCACCACCGGCCCGGCCGGGCGGTGACCTGCCCTGGCCCGAGCACGACCGGCACGACGCCGGTCACCACGACGGGCACGACCCGGCCGGCTGGGACGCCGCGACCGGCACGACGAACGGCTGGGCGCCGCAGCAGGACGGCGCCTGGCCGCCGCACGGGCCGGCGGGCCACGGCGACGCCGCCCGGCCGCAGGCCGAGCCGCACGACGACGCCTGGGCCACGCAGGCCGGCCCGGCGGCGGACGGCCACACCAGCTGGACGACGCAGGCCGGCCCGGCGGCGGACGGCCACACCGGCTGGACGACGCACGACGAGCCCGGCGCGGCCGGGCCGGGCGGCGAGGCGGGCTGGGGTGCGGGCACCACGGCGACCGCCACCCTGACCGGACCGCCCCCGGTGGACGTTCCCCACGGACCGGCCACCGGTGGGCCCGGCCGGCCACCAGCGCCGCCGCTCGCCCCGGAGCCCGCGCCGCCACCCGGCGGCTCCCGGCGGCGCTGGCGCGTCGCCATCGCCGCGGCCGTGGTCCTGGCCGTGGCCGGCAGCGGGGTCGCGGTGGCCACGCTGCGGCCCGACTCGACCGACCGGCAGGCGGGCGGAACGCCGGGCTCGGTCGGGCCGGCGACCTCGATGGGCCCGGGCACGCCGGCCACCCCCGGCGCGTCCCCGGGCGCAGACCAGGGCCTCGGCAGCAAACCCTCGGCGCGTCCGTCGGCCTCCGCGGAGGCCGTGCCGGGCTTCACCGGTACGCGACTGACGCTGCCAGGCGCCTCGATCGGTGTGCAGAACGGGGAGACGTTCGGCCAGGCGCTGGCCCGGTCCGACCGCACCTTCGGCAAGCTGCGGATGGCCCGGATCTTCTTCCCCGGCCTGCCGCCGGCCTGGTCCGGCAGCCGGGCCGACGTGGTGGACCGGACAGTGGTGGTGTCGTTCAAGGCGTCGCCGCAGGAGGTCAACACCGGCAAGTTCGACTCCCGCCTGACCTCCTGGTTCGCCTCGATCCCGCGCGAGCACAACGTCTACTGGTCGTACTTCCACGAGCCGGAGGACGACGTCGAGCGCGGCGCGTTCAGCACGACGGCGTACCGGACGGCGTGGAAGCGGATCGCCGGCCTGGCCGACCGGACCGGCAACCCCAAGCTGATCAACACGCTGATCCTGATGTGCTGGACGCTCGACCCGAAGTCCGGGCGCAGCTTCGACGCCTTCTACCCGGGCGGCGACGTGATCGAGGCGCTCGGCTGGGACTGCTACAACTGGGGTGCCAAGTGGAAGCGGTACGCCCCGCCGCAGGAGATCTACGGCGCGTAGATCAGCAAGTCCAAGGCGCTCGGCAAGCCGTGGGGCGTCGCGGAGACCGGCAGTGACCTGGTCCCGGGTGACCCGGGCACCGGCCGGGCGAACTGGATCCGGTCGATGACCGGCTTCCTCAACGGCCAGCGGCCGGAGTTCGTGGCGTACTACAACCAGACGGTCAGCCAGGGCGACTTCCGGCTGCTCGACCAGCCGAGCATCCAGGCGTGGAAGTCCTTCTGCACGGCGTGACCCCGGCGAGCGGACGGCAACGGGCGGGCGACCTCGGTCGCCCGCCCGTTTCGCGTACGGCTCAGATGCCCCGGCCGCGCTTGTGCAGCGTGCGCAGCACCCGGTCGGCCTGCACCGCCCGGCTCGCCACCGCCAGCGCCAGGTAGGCGCGCGGCTCCTTCGGGTTGCGGGCCAGCGTGCGCCGGGCCCAGCGGACCGCGTCCCGCCGGTTGCCCATGGCCGCCTGCGCGAAGGCGATCTGCCCGGCCACCCGCGCCTCGCCGTGCGGCACGGTGGCGAACTCCGGGTAGCGGCGCAGCAGCCACTGCAACGCGGTCGAGATGGTCTCCCACCGCTGCGCGAAGTAGGACCGCTTGTGCCAGCGGACCAGCACGTACGGGCTCTCCACGTTCACCAGCGGGGCGTAGCGGGCGGCGCGGAGCAGGAACTCGTAGTCCTCCGCGTAGCTGCCCGGGATCTGCTCGTCCACCAGGCCGATCGCATCGAGCAGCGCGGCCCGCCGGATCAGGAACGTGGACGGGTGCAGCTCGGTGAGCCGGTCACGCAGCAGCGCCTCCAGCGAGATCCGGGCGCGGTCCAGCGAACGGTCCACCGTACGGTCGTCGTAGCTGACCCGGATGCCGCAGCTCACCAGCGCGCCGTCCGGATGCGCGTCGAGCGCCCCGAACTGGGCGGCCAGCTTGCCGGGCAGCCACTCGTCGTCGTCGTCGCAGAACGCCACCCAGTCGCCGACGGCCGCCTCGATGCCGGTGTTGCGCGCGCCGGCCAGCCCTGCGGTACGGGTATTCGTGATCACCCGGATCCGGCGGTCACCCCGGTCGGTCTCCAGCGTCCGGTCCGGCTCGGACTGGTCGTAGACGACGATCGCCTCGATCAGGCCCGGATGCGCCTGGCTGAGGATCGCGTCGAGCGCCGCACGCAGCAGCTCCGGACGGTCCCGCGTCGGTACGACGACCGAGATGCTCGGCCCACTCATGCTCTCTCCACGGACTCGTCGGATCCCCGCTGGCCCAGATAGCCGTAGCGGACCCGCAGGGGAAGCGTGGCCAGGCTGACCACGGCACGGCTGCGGCGCGGCAGGCGGTCCCGCCACGCCTCGTCCCGGCGCACCGTCAGCGGCCCGCCGCTGAACCGCAGCGGGTTGCCGGCGACGCTGTGCGCCCGGAACGGCGCGGCCGGCTCGGGCGCCGCGCCGGCCTCGTCGGCCCCGGACAGGATGCGCAGCGCGGCCGGGTCGTCCGGCAGGCCGGCGAAGTCCCGTACCCGGCTGACGGTGCCGGCCGGGTCGGCGGTGAAGTCCTCGTACCGCAGCCGCAGCACCTTCGCCCGGGAGGCGAGCAGGTGGAACGCGGCGTTCTGCGCGGTCCACAGCTTGCTCACCTCGAACGGCGAGAAGGTCGGCATGAAGTCCTCGCCGTCGACCACCTCGGGGCGGCGCACCTGCTTGCCCCACGAGTACGCCACCGCCCGGCTGTCCCGGACCAGGTGCAGCACCCGCAGGTCCAGCCCTTCGGCCCAGCGCAACGCGAAGGCGAGCGAGGCGTGCTTGCTGGAGTCCACCACCACCTGGGCGCCGGTCACCGACAGCGCGGCCCGGTAGATCCGGGTGTACAGGTCGGCGTAGCGGCGTACGTCGGCCAGCTGCTCCGGCGGGAGCGTGTCCTTCGCGAGCCGGGGGATGTGCCGGGTCCGGTCGACCCGGTCCTTGAGCGCCAGCACGTCGTCCCGGTCGACAGCGGCCCAGCCGCCGAACGCCTGGTCGCCGACCTGCCGCCAGAACGGGCAGGCGGTGAACCGCTCACCGCAGCCGCACCGCTCGTCGGCGCCGAGCGCCCGCTCCCACAGGTGCACCACCTCACCGACGGCACACACGTCGGCGCTCTGCGCCAGCAGCAGTTCCAGCAGCGTGGAACCGCTGCGGCCGAGGCCGCCGACGAAGAGGACCCGCGGCGGCGCCGGATCGGGGGCGCTCATCCGCGCCGCCCGACGGCTCGTTGTCGTACCCGGCGGGCCACCAGCTCGTCGATCACCGCGCCGACGCGGGCGACCGCCTCGGCGCGAGGGTCCGGGCGGTTCGGGTCGGCGGCCAGGACGAACCGGCTCGGGTCGGCCAGCCCTTCGTCCAGCGCGGCGAGCAGCTCGGCCTCGGACTCGCACAGCCGCACCATGCCGGCCGCGCCCAGGCGGCGGGAGAACAGCTGCTGGTGGTTGTCGACGTGCTCGTCGTGCGACGGGTCGCGGGGCACCACGATCGGCAGGTGGCCGTTGCGCCGGGCCTCGGTGATGGTGGCCGGGCCGCCGTGGCTGACCACGAGCGTCGACTCCGCCATCGCCCGCTGGAGTTCCTCGTGGCCGAGGAACGGGGTGGCCCCGGGCAGGGCCGGGGTGCGGCTGTGGCCGTACTGGAGGACCAGCCGGACCTCGGGCCGGGCCGCGTGCCAGCGCTCCAGCCAGCCGACCAGCCGGTCGAAGCGGTGCACGTCCGTGCCGACCACGACCAGCACGTACGGCGCGGCGGATCGCCGGTCGCGCTGCTGCGGAATGTGCGCCATCAGAGGAGATTCCCCACGACGGTGGCCTCCGGGTACATCCGGCGCTGCTCGTCCCACTGCACGAGCATCGCGGAGAGGAAGGGACGGCAGAGCCGGGCGGTGAGCGTCGCGCTGTCGATCCGGTCGTACACCTCGATGTAGACGGTCGGGATCTTGCGCATCCGGGCCGCCACCACGAACGGCAGGGCGACCCCGGCGCCGGTGGTGACCACGGCGTCGACCTGGCGCCGGCGGATCACCTTCAGCGCGAGGAACGCGTTGCGTACCAGGTTCTTGACGTTGCGTGTGGTGGGGTGGTGCGCCCAGACCACGTCCTCACCGGCGAGCAGCGAGCGCGCGTCCGGGGTGTCGAACGTTACCCATGCGCGGCGCCGATCCCGGTACCACGGTTCCAGGGCCAGGAGCTGGGCCAGGTGCCCGCCACTGGAACCCACCAGCAGGACCTGCCCCGAGTCCTCGGTTGACCCGCTCACCACAAAAGTCCTCCCGTACGCGGATGACGCGTCCGGATTTTTGTGAATGCCCCTCGGACGCGTCCTGACAACCTACTGGCGCGCCCATGGGCAACTGAAGGGGCCATTGGACGGATCCTGACTCGCCGGTCGGCTCACCTCTCGATTCCCGCCACTGGGATGTGCACCGGCCGGTCACCGTCCAGGTCAGCCCGGTGCGCCCCGGCTACCGGGCCGGGCCACCGGGAGAAAGTGAGATGTGTCAGGATTCCGTCACCGCTCCGCACGAGAGCCGCCGGCGACGTCGGCTTATCCGGGGGCAGGTCAGGCCCAACACCGGGAAACCCGCCGAATGGTCAGCGCCGATCGGCCATTTCTACGCGGGCTGCCCACACCCGGGCAGGCTTACCGGAACGTGAGCAGACTTTCCCTCGTCGTTCGGATCGGGGACACTCAAGGCCACGGTCAGGTCCAGCTGTGCCGTGGACTGCCCGGCTCGGTCGAAAGGGAGCGACAGACTCTGATGCCCTCACCCCATTTGGCCGAGAGCGACGCCGACGGTCTTGCCCTGATGGCATACCTGGGCTGGCTGCGCCGCCGCTGGTGGATCCTGCTGCTCGCCGCGGCCCTCGGGCTGGGCGGTGGGCTCGCGCTGAACCAGATCCAGGAGGCGCGCTACACCTCGACCACCTCGCTGCTGGTGCGCCCGCTCGGCTCGGGCGCGGAGAGCAACCCCAACGCCAAGGTCAACCTCGACACCGAGGCCCAGGTGGTCCGCTCGCTGGTGGTGGCCGAGCGGGCCAAGGCGCTGATGAAGGTCGACACCGGTGCCGACCAGCTGGTCAAGTCGGTGACCGTCAAGGTGCCGCCGAACAGCCAGATCCTCCAGGTGGCGTACGAGGCGAACAGCCCCGAGGGCGCCCAGTCGGGCTCGCACGCGTTCGCCCAGGCGTATCTGGACCTGCGCAAGGCCACCGCGCAGAAGGCGCTGGAGAACGAGACGACCGCGCTCAAGCAGCAGATCGCCGAGCTGCAGAAGCAGCTCAGTGCCGTCGCCGGGCGGATTGCGGCGTCGCCGTCGAACTCGCCCGAGCGAGAGCGGGCCGAGGCCGAACGGAGCCTGCTCACCAGCCAGATCACCGGCCTGAACAACCGGCTCAGCCCGCTGGTCTCGGCCGGCTCCGACCCCGGCGAGATCATCTCCGACGCTCGTCTCCCCGACTCGCCCAGCTCACCGAACCGCACGCTCAACCTCGCCAGCGGCGTGGGCGCGGGCCTGCTGCTCGGCATCGTGCTGGCGCTGGTGCTGGACCGGCTCGACACCCGGATCCGGCGCGGTCGCGACATCTCCGACCGGGTCGGCCTGCCGCTGCTGCTGGAACTGCCGGTGCGCGCGCCGTCGCTGGCCGTCCTGCCGGCCACCCACCGGGTCTCCCGCGAGCTGGGCCGGCTGCGCAACGTGCTGCTGTCCGCCGTGCCCGAACCGGCGCAGGGCGGGCGCGGTCGCCAGTTGCTGATCTGCGACGCCTCGGCCGGCACCGCCGCCGGATTCGTCGCCGCCAACCTCGCCGCCGCGTACGCGCGCACCGGCCAGCAGGTCGCGCTGATCACCACCAAGCCCGACTCGACGGTGGGCGCGATCACCGGCGTGGCCGAAGGGCGGCACAGCCTCGCCTCGGTGCTGCGCCGCGACGTTCCCCCGCTCAAGGCGCTGGCGCCGGTGCCGGGGCTGGGCCAGCTCCGCGTGCTGGTGCCGGGTGACCTGGACGCCGAGGTCGAGCTGCCGGTCGCCGGGCTGCTGGAGATCATGCACGAGCTGTCCGCGCGCTTCGACCACGTGATCATCGAGACCGCGCAGCCGACGTTCGCCGTGGAGGCACAGGCCCTGGGCCGGTACGTCGACGCGGTGATTATGGTGGCCGAGGCGGGCAAGACCCGCAGCGGCGAGATCACCGCCGCCCTGCAGCAGTTCGAGCAGGTGAACGCCCCGGTGATCGGTGCGGTGCTGGCCCCGCGCCTGCCCGTCCCGGCCGGTGGCGCCAGCCGCCCGGCGGCGTCGGGCGGCTCGGGCGGATCGAGTGCTCCCGTGGCCCCGGCCAACCGGCCCAAGCCCCGGCCGAGCCCCGGCCCGTCCGCCGAGTCCACGATGGTGCTGCCGCGTATGCAGTCGTCCCGCCCCGCCCCGGCGAAGCCGGCACCGGGCAAGGCCACCCCACCGCCGAACCCGGGCAACCAGAGCATTCCGGGCAAGCCGGCACCGCTCAACGGCACCGGCGGCACGTACCGCTCCCGCGGTGACGGCGACGGCCGCAGCTACGCCCTCGACTCCGGCGAGGACCTGGGGTGAACCGCCGGCAGATGCTCCGTGCCGCGCTCGCTCCCGCCGTCGTCCTCGGCGTCGGGACGGGATGCAGCGAACCCGAGCCCAAGCCCGGCAAGGTCCAGGTGGCGGACCCGGGCGACGTCACCGCCTCGCCGTCGGCGGCCAGCGCCTCACCGACCCTGCCGACCGGCCCGCTGACCGGCGCGCCGGTCGGCACCCCGGCCGCGGCCACCCGCCAGGCGGTCGCGGTGCCGCTGCGGGTCAGCCCCGCCACCACCCCGGCCGGCCTGGACGCCGCCGACCTGGTCTACGCCGAGTTCGCCGAGTCCGACACCCTGCACCTGACCGCCGTGTTCCACTCCAAGGACGCCGCGAAGATCGGCCCGGTCGCCGAGATCCGGCCGGTCGACATCCGGTCGCTCGCGGTGCTGCGCCCGTTCGTCGGCTACGCCGGCGGCCCCACCGGCTTCCTCTCCCAGTTCGAGAACTCCGACCTCGACGGCGTCACGCCGGACGACGGCGGCAAGGTCTTCTCCGGCGACTACACCTCCACCGCCGCGCTGCTCAAGGCCGCCCCGAAGGGCGGGCAGCCGCCCTCCCCGCCGATCGACCACGCCGCCGACGGCGACGCGCTCGCCGCCCGCGACCTCGCCCCCGCCACCGAACTCTCCGTCACCGTGGCCGGCGGGCCGCCGATGGTCTGGCGGTACGACCAGGCGAAGTCCCTCTGGGCCGGCAAGGTCGGCAAGGTCACCGTGACCGCCGCCGCCGTCATCGTGCTGACGATGGAATACCGCACGCTGGACGTGCGCAAGCCGTCCCCGCGCTCACTGCCGTCGGCGAACGTCTTCGGCGAGGGCGCGGTCGTCGCGGTGTCCGGGCCGAACAGCGCGAAGGGCCGGTGGCGCAAGCCCGGCCTGGGCATGGTCTGCACGCTCGTCGACACCGGCGGCGACCTCCTGCATCCCCAGCCCGGCAACGCCTGGGTGATCTACGCACCGACCACCGCCAAGGTCTCCGTGAAATGAGCACCGCCACCCCGCCCCGCACCGCGCGCGGGACGGTCCCGGTCGGGGCGGTGTCGCCTCCGGACGGGAACCGTCTCCGGCCGGTGACGGTGCGGCCGGAAGGCTGGTCATGGCGGCTGCCGACGGCGTGGCCGCTGATCGCGGTCTTCCTGCTGTACCCGCTGTGGTGGGTGCTCGGGGTGTCGAGCTTCGTCTTCGTCATCTTCGCGGTGCCGATGGTCTGGCAGATGCGCAAGCGCGGCCCGGTGCGGGTGCCGCCCGGCTTCGGGATCTGGATGGTCCTGCTGCTCTGGGTGTTCCTGTCCGTGCTCACCCTCGACCTCACCGCGCCGAACACGCTGCCGCCCGGCGGCAGCGGGAAGTACATCGGCTGGGGCATCCGGCTCGCCAACTACCTCGCGATGACCGTGACGATGCTCTACGTCTACAACCTGCGCGACCGGGAGCTGTCCCAGCGCCGGATGGTCCGGCTGTTCGGGTTCATGGGCGTGGTCGTGGTCCTCGGCGGCTGGATCGGCTCGCTCTTCCCGGACCTCAAGTTCGTGGCGCCGCTGCGCTTCGTCCTGCCCCAGTCGATCGCCGGTCACCCGTACGTCATCTCCCTCATGGAGATCAAGTTCGCCCAGGTGCAGCAGGTGATCGAGGGGGAGGCCAGCTCGCCCCGCCCGTCCGCGCCGTTCACCTACACGAACTCGTGGGGCCAGAACACCGCGATCCTGCTGGTCTGGCTGATCGTCGGCTGGGTCGTGCTGGGCAAGCCGCTGCGCCGTACCGCCGGCGTGGCCATCGCCCTGGCGGCGATCTTCCCGATCGTCTACTCGCTGAACCGCGGCCTCTGGATCGGTCTCGGCATCGCCGCCGCGTACGTGGCGCTGCGGCTCGCGCTGCGCGGCCGGATGGTGGTGCTCGGTGGGCTCGCCCTGGCGGTCGGGCTGATCGGGGTGCTGATCGTCGCCACACCGCTCGGCCGCACCTTCGACGAACGCCTCCAGAACGGCCACAGCGACGACATCCGCACCACGCTGTCCCAGGGCGCGGTCAGCGCGGCCAACCACTCGCCGATCCTCGGGTACGGCGGCAACCGGGCGCTGATCGGCAGCAACCGGTCCATCGCCATCGGCAAGTCCGAGGACTGCAAGCAGTGCGGCAACCGGGAGCTGGGCAGCAACGGCCAGGTCTGGGCGCTGCTCGTCGGGCAGGGCTGGGTCGGCGCCATCTGCTACAACGCCTTCTTCGTCTACTCCATCTGGCGCTACCGGCGCGACCACAGCGCGATCGGCATCGCCGGCACGCTCGTGCTCATCCTCATGCTGTTCTTCCAGTTCACCTACGGTGCGATGGAAGCGACACTCGCCTACGCCCTGATCACGGTCGCCCTGCTGGCACGCAACGACCGGATCCGCCGGTCGCTCGCGCCGGCGCCACCCGAGGGCACGATCGCCGGGCTACGGGCCCGACTGGAAAAGACCGGTGACCACTGATGGTGTTCCGCGTACCCCCGGACGGCGACGGCCGTGCCGCGTACCTCGGTGAACTGGCCGGGCTGATCTGGCCCGCGCCGGCCGAGCCCAGCCTGCGCCGCGGCGGCGCCGGCTGGGTGGTGGTGCCCTCGGCGGCCCGCCCCCGGCTGCTCGTGCCGACCGGCTCGGGCCGGGCGGCGGCGAGCGCGGTCCGGCACTCCACCGAGGCGGTCGGCCGCAAGGCCAAGCTGGTCCGGCAGGGTCTGTCCACCGCGTTCCGGCTCGGGCTGGGTCCGCTGGTGTTCCGCGACCGGCTGGTGGTCGACGGCGGCGGGCTGGACGCGTACCTGACCGAGGTTCTCGGTGAGCCGGCGCTGGTGAGCCTGCACATCGGGCCGGCCCGGGCGAACCGCAAGCCGGTGCTGCAACTGCTCGCCCCGGACGGCCGGGCCCTCGGGTATGCCAAGCTCGGCGTCGACCCGCTGACCCGCGCGCTGGTGCACGCGGAGGCGGACGCGCTGCGCCGCCTCGCCGAGGTGCCGCTCGGCCCGGTGGTCCTGGCCGGGGTACGCCACCACGGCGACTGGCACGGCCACGCGCTGCTCGTGCAGGAGGCGCTGCCGGTGCGGCTGCCCCGGGCCGCCCCGGCCGCCGCGGAGGCGGCCGAACGCGCGGCGATGGTGGCGGTCGCCGGCTGTCTCGGCGTACGCCGGCAGTCGTGGGCGGGCAGCGGGCACGCGGCCCGGCTCACCGCCGCGGTGGACGCGCTCGGGCCCCGGCCGGAGGCCGGGCGGCTGCGCGCGGCGCTGAAGTCCGTCGCGGACGCCGACCCGGTGGTCGCGTTCGGCGCCTGGCACGGGGACTGGAACGGCGGCAACAGCGCGGTGCTGGCCGACGGCCGGGTGCTGGTCTGGGACTGGGAGCGGTTCGAGGCGGACGTGCCGGCCGGGTACGACGCGCTGCACCTGGCGGTGCAGGGCGCGATGAGCCACGACGGGGTGGAACCGGTCGAGGCGGCCCGGGCGCTGATCGCCGGCGCCGGGGCCACCCTGGCGCCGTTCGACCAGACCGGTGGGGGCGCCGATCTGGTCGCCGTGCTCTACCTCGTGGAGCTGGCGGCGCGCTACCTGCGGGACCGGCAGGCGGAGGCGGGTGCGCGACTGGGGCACGTCGACACCTGGCTGCTGCCCGCCGTCGAGGAACACCTGGCCCGCCGGGCCGGGTGAGAGTGAGGAGTGGGGACGTGACGCTGGCCAAGGAGCAGGCGCTCCGCGCGGTGAAGTCGGTGAGCCGGACGGTCGGCCGGCTGACCGCCGGTTCGCGGATGGTGCCGGGATTCCTGATCGTGGGGGCGCAGCGCTGCGGCACCACCTCGCTGTTCAAGACGCTGTCGCAGCATCCCGGTGTGCTGCCGCCCGCGTACCACAAGGGCGTGCACTACTTCGACATGGACTACCACCGGGGGATGAGCTGGTACCTCGGGCACTTCCCCACCACCGGCAAGGCCGAGGCGGTGAAGGCCCAGATCGGGGTACGCGGCATCACCGGCGAGTCCAGCCCGTACTACATGTTCCACCCGCTGGCCGGGCAGCGCATCGCCCGGGACCTGCCCTCGGTGAAGCTGCTGGTGCTGCTGCGTGACCCGGTGGAGCGGGCCTACTCGGCGCACTCGCACGAGTTGGCCCGCGGCTACGAGACCGAGACGGACTTCGAGCGCGCGCTCGCTCTGGAGGAGTCCCGTACGGCGGGCGAGCGGGAGCGGATGATCAGCTCCGCGTCGTACGCGAGCGAGCACCTCCAGCACAACGCGTACCTGGCTCGGGGCCGCTACATCGAGCAGCTGGAGCGCCTGGAGGCGCTCGTCGGCCGGGACCGCATGCACGTCATCGACAGCGACGACTTCTTCGCCGACCCGCGTCCCTCCTTCGACGCGGTCTGCGACTTCCTCGGGCTGCCCCGCTGGGCGGACATCGCGTTCGGCAAGCACAACTCGCGCTCCCGTTCGCCCATGTCGGCGGAGCTGCGCACCCGGCTGGAGGACCACTTCGCCCCGTACGACGAGCGGCTGGCGGCGTGGTGGGGACGCGTGCCGTCGTGGCGGCGGTGACCCGGGCGGACGCCGGCGGCACCCCGACGCTCACCGCACCGCCCCCCGGGCCGGGCGCGGGGCTGGGCGGCGCGGCCCGGCAGGGCTTCGCCAACCTGGTCGGGGTCGGGCTGGCCGCGGTGGCCGGCTTCGGCCTGAACATCGTCATCGCCCGGGGCTGGTCGGTCCGCGAGGCCGGCATGTTCTTCGCGGCCACCAGCGCGTTCATGATCGCCGCGTCGGCGGCTCGGCTCGGCACCGACGTCGGCACCGTCTACTTCGTCAGCCGCCAGCGCACGCTCGACCGCCGGGACCAGATCCGGGGCACCATCCTGGTCGGGTTGCTGCCGGTGCTGGTGGTCGGCACGCTGCTCGGGCTGGCCGGCTGGCTGGCCGCACCGGCGCTGGCCCGGGCCACCATGCCGGAGGCCGGGCCGGAGGCGGTCACCGCGCTGCGCATCCTGCTCGCGTTCGTGCCGCTGGCCGCGCTCAACGACTACGCGCTCGCCGCCTGCCGCGGCTTCGGGCAGATGCGCCCGCTGCTGACGGTGGAGCGGCTCGGCCGCACGCTCGTGCAGTTCCTGGGTGTGGCGGTGGCCGCGTGGCTCGGCCTGTCCGCCACCGTCGCGCTGCCGCTGGCCTGGGTGGTGCCGTACCTGATCGCCGCGGTGGTCGCGCTGTTCTGGCTGAGCCGGCTGGTCGGCCGGGCCGGGCGGCAGGTGACCCGGCCGGTGCCGGCGCGCGAGCTGGCCGGGCCGTTCTGGCGCTTCACCGGGCCCCGCGCGGTCAGCAGCCTCGCCGCGATCGTGGTGCAGCGGCTGGACATCGTGCTGCTCAGCGCGTTGCGCGGGCCGGCGGACGCGGCGATCTACACGGCCGCGACCCGGTTCCTGGCGCTGGGTCAGCTCTCCAGCGTCGCGCTGTCCAGCTCGGTGCAGCACCGGCTGGCCGCCGCGTTCGCCCGCGACGACCGGGCCGAGGCGAGCCAGCTCTACCAGGCCGCCACCGGCTGGCTGGTCCTGCTCTCCTGGCCCGCGTACCTGATCTTCGCGGCGTTCGCCACGCCGATGCTGGCGCTGTTCGGATCCGGGTACGGCGACGGCCGCCGGGTCGTGGTGCTGCTGGCGCTGACCATGCTGCTGGCCACCGGCTGCGGCATGGTCGACATGGTGCTCAACATGGCCGGGCGCACCGCGTGGACGTTCTACAACGCGATGACGGGCACCGTGCTCAACGTGGTCGGCAACCTGGTGCTCATCCCGCGTTACGGCATCCTCGGCGCGGCCCTGGCCTGGACCGTCTCCATCCTGGTCACCAACCTGGTGCCGCTGACCCAGCTCTGGTGGTCGATGCGGCTGCACCCGTTCGGCGCCGGTACCCGGGCGGCGATGGCGCTGGCGGTGGTCGCGCTGGGCCTGCCGCTCGGTGTGGCGACCCTGCTCGGCGCCGGTCCGCTGGTGCTCGCGCTGGTCACGGTCGCCGGCCTGGCCGCGTACGCGGCGGGTGTCTGGCGCTGGCGGCGCACCCTGCACCTCGACGCGCTGCGCGCCCTGCGCCGTGGCCGCAACCGGGCCGGGGCGGACCCGGCCGCCCAGTCCTGACCGATCCTGCGCACCGATGGGACCTTCGATGACAAGCGACTCCCCCCTCGCCCCGCACTCCGGCCTGTCCACCGTGAAGGCCGCGAAGCTCGCCGCGGTCGGGCTGCTGGCGGACCGCAAGGAACGCCGCGAGCTGGAACGGCCGGTGGAGGCGGGCACCCGCCGGCTCACCCTGAAGGTGGAGCGGCCGATCTTCATCCTCGGCGCCCCGCGCTCCGGCACCACGTTCCTCGGCAGTTGCGTCGGCGCGCTGCCGGACGTGTCGTACCACTTCGAACCCCGCCTGACCAAGGCCGTCGCCCGCTGTGTCTACGAGGGAAGCTGGACACCGCAGCGGGCCGCCCGCTACTTCCGGGGCTACTACGGCGCGCTGCTCGCCGCGTCCGGGCACGGCGGCCTGCGCTTCGCCGAGAAGGACCCGGAGAACTGCTTCATCGTGCCGTTCCTGACCGAGGTCTTCCCGGACGCGGTCTTCCTGCACGTCTACCGGGACGGGCGGGACGTGGCGGTGTCGCACGCCGAGCAGCCCTGGCTGAACGCGGCGTCCACGGGCAGCGGTCGCAGCGGCCGGGGCGGTACGCCGTGGGGCGCCGCGCCCCGGTTCTGGGTGGAGCCGGAGCGGCGCGACGAGTTCACGCAGGTCTCCGACCTGGGCCGGTCGGCCTGGATGTGGCGGCGGTTCACCGGCAGCGCGCTGACCCAGCTCGCCGAGCTGCCCGCGGAGCGGGTGCGGCACCTGCGCTACGAGGACGTCGTCACCCGCCCGGCCGAGGCGGCCGAGGTCGTGGCCGACTTCCTGGAGGTCCGTGACGCGGCCGGGCGGGAGGCGCTGCACGCCCGCTTCGCCAAGGCACGGCCGGGTTCGGTGGGGCGCTGGCGGCAGCGACTGACCGAAAAGGATCTGGCCGACGTGATGGCTCAGGCCGGGCCGCTGCTGGCGCAACTCGGCTACCCCGCCTGAACGCCGCGTCACAGGTAGAGTGCCAGGGGTCGCCCGCCCGGCCCGGCGTGCCTCTCCGCCCACGCGGATCCGTCAGGGCCCCCGAACCGTGGCCGGCGACCATCCTGGGGAGAGGTTGCGGTGGTACGACGGTTACGACTGACGATGGCTGCCGTGCTGGGCCTGGCCTTGCTGGCACCGGCGGTGGCGGCCTGTGACATCGGCTCCGAACGGTCCGGCGAGGAGACGACTGTCGCGCCGCCCCCGCCGACTGTGACACCGCGGACCGCGCCGGTCCGCACCACCGGTCGCGGGCCGGAGCCGCCCGAGAAGGGGGCCTGGCTCGGCACCTGGGTCAAGCCGCAGTACCACAACGCCAGCGGGCGGGCCGCGGCGTTCGACGCGTTCAACCAGGCGGCCGGCGGCAATCTCGCCATCGCGCACATGTTCCACGAGTGGAACGAGCCGTTCCCGAGCGCCACCGAGAAGTTGTTCCAGTCCCGGGGCAAGCTCCAGATGATCTCGTGGCAGGGCACCGACACCCGGTCCACTGTCAGCGGCGTCTACGACTCGCTGATCCGGCAGCGCGCGAAGGACGTCAAGGAGTTCGGCGTCCCGGTGCTGCTGCGCTACCGGTGGGAGATGGACCGGCCGAACCTGGCCGCGAGCATGCACTCGCCGGAGGACTACGTCGCCGCCTGGAAGCACGTCCGTGGCATCTTCACCGAGATGGGCGTCACCAACGCGGGCTGGGTGTGGTGCCCGCACGCCGACGGGTTCGCCGAGCCGCAGCGGCGGGCCGCCGCCTACTACCCCGGCGACGACCAGGTCGACTGGCTCTGCGCGGACGTCTATCCCAGCCCGGAGTGGAACAGCTTCTCCAACCGGATGGACCACTTCATGGCGTTCGCCAAGAAGCATCCGCGGCCGGTCATCATCGGCGAGTACGGCCTGACCCAGGACGGCCGGCCGGGCCAGCGGGCCGACTGGATGCGCGAGGTCGGGCCGTACCTGAAGAAGCACCCGCAGATCAAGGCGGCTGTCTACTTCGCCGCCCGGCAGACGGAGAAGCCGATCTACGACAGCACGTTCGGCAACGACCCGGAGAGCGAGCAGGTCTTCCGGGAGATGGCGACCGATCCGTACTTCCAACCGCCGATACCCGACCTGAGTGTTTCCTGAGGACCACCCTCCGTGTCCGCCAGGTGATCGTCGCTCGTCTTTCGTGTGACCCGGGGCGTTTCCTCGGCCAAAAAGGCCGAACCCGGGTGGACGGGCGACGGCCGAATGCGAGAAGGTATTGCTCTCACGTCTGCGGTCGGTCGGGTGACGCCCCGCCTCATGTCGGCACCGACCACGATCGCAGCGCCTCCGACGTTTCCCCCCGGAGTAGCCTGTGGCTTCCTCGATCCTGAGACACCGCTCGGTGTCCGCCTTCGGCGCTGCCGTGCTCGGCATCGCCACCTTGTTCACACCGGTGCCGGCGCTCGCCGCGCCGGCCACGGCGCCCGCGCCCGACCACAGCACGATGGTCGGCGAGGTGCCCTCGGACAAGACGCCGAACATCAACGACGGCAATGTCGTGGCCATCCACGACGCCGGCAGCAAGGTGATCGTCGGCGGCTCGTTCACCAACGCGCAGAACCGGGGTTCCTCACCCACCCCGGTCGACCGCCGCGGACTGCTCGCCTTCGACAAGGCGACCGGCAAGATCGACAACGCGTTCGCGCCGGTGCTCGACGGTGACGTCACCGCCGTCATCGCCGGCCCGACCCCGGGCACGGTCTACGTCGCCGGCAAGTTCAACAAGGTCGGCGACAAGAACTTCCGCAAGCTGGCGCTGCTGAACGTCGCGGACGGCACCCCCGTCGACGGGTTCAAGGGCCCGGCGTTCAACGGCACCGTGAACGACATCGCGCTCGTCGACGGCCACCTGCTGGTCGGCGGCATCTTCACCACCGTGACCGCGACGACCAACCGCAACGGGCTGGCCTCGCTGAACCCGACCACGGGCGCGGTGGACGAGTACCTCACCGTGGCGCTGACCGAGAACCACAACTGGACCCCGACCAACAACGGGGCCTCGGCCGGTGTCGGCGTGGAGAAGTTCTCCGTCTCCCCCGACGGCAAGCACCTCGTGGTGATCGGCAACTTCAAGAAGGCCGACGGCGTCGTGCACGACCAGATCGTGCGGATCAACCTCGGTGAGAACTCCGCGACCATCGCCGACTGGAACACCGACGGCTACTCCGCAGCCTGCAAGTACACCGCGTTCGACTCGTGGGTGCGCGACGTCCAGTTCTCCCCGGACAGCAAGTACTTCGTGGTGGTCACCACCGGCGCGTCGTACCGGGCACGCTCTGCGACTCCGCGGCCCGCTGGGAGACCTCCGCCACCGGCGCCGGCCAGAAGCCGACCTGGACGAACTTCAGCGGCGGCGACACGTTCCTCTCGGTCGGCATCAGCGAGAAGGCCATCTACGTCGGCGGTCACTTCCGCTGGTCGAACAACCCGCTCGCCCGCGACAAGGCCGGACCGGGCGCGGTGCCGCGGGCCAGCATCGCCGCGCTCGACCCGGTGAGCGGCCTGCCGCTGTCCTGGAACCCGGGCCGCCACCCGCGCGGCTACGGCGTCACCGAGATGCTGGTGACCCAGGAGGGCCTCTGGCTCGGCAGCGACCAGGAATACATCGGCAACTTCGACTACCAGCGCAAGCGGATCGCCTTCTTCCCGCTGGACGGGGGCAGCACCCCGCACTCGACCAGCACCAAGGGCCTTCCCGGCAACGTCTACCAGGCCGGCCGCGCGGCGCAGACCGAGGTGCTCTACCGGGTCAACGCCGGTGGTCCGGCCATCCCGGCGACCGACGGCGGACCGGACTGGGCCGCCGACAGCGCCACCGAGCCCAGCCCGTACCACAACACCGGCAACCAGGTCACCAGCTACACCACGAACGCGACGTTCGACCCCACCGTGCCGGCGAGCACGCCGGCCACGCTCTTCAACACCGAGCGGTGGGACGAGGCGACCGCGCCGGACATGCAGTGGGACATCCCGGTCGCGGCCGGCACCCGGGTCGACGTCCGGATCTACATGGCCAACCGCTGGTCCGGCACGAGCAAGCCGGGCGCCCGCAAGTTCGACGTCAGCATCGACGGCGTGCTCAAGCTGAACGACTTCGACCCGGTCGTCGCGGCCGGCGGGACCGACCGCGGCACCATGCAGTCCATCTCGGTGGTCAGTGACGGCGTGGTCGACATCGACTTCGGCCGGGTGCTCCAGAACCCGCTGCTGCACGGCATCGAGATCGTCAAGACCGCGCCCACGCCGGACGCCTCGGACGTGCTCTACCGGGTCAACGCGGGCGGCGACCAGCTGGCCGCGCCGAGCGGCCCGGCCTGGGCCGCGGACACCGCCGCCGCGCCGAGCACCTACCACAACGCCGGCAACCAGGTGACCAGCTACACCACGAACGCGTCGCTCGACGGCACGGTGCCGTCGGGTACGCCGGTCGAGCTGTTCAACGCGGAGCGGTGGGACGAGTCGCCCGCGCCGGACATGCAGTGGGACTTCCCGGTCCCGGCCGGCACGCCGGTGCAGGTGCGCCTCTACCTGGCGAACCGCTGGTCCGGCACCGCCACCGCCGGCAAGCGCAAGTTCAACGTGTCGATCGACGGCGTGGTCAAGCTGAGCAACTTCGACCCGATCACCGCGATCGGCGCCACCAACCGGGGCACCATGCGCGCGTTCCCGATCACCAGCGACGGCAACATCGACATCGACTTCGGTCGTGTCCTGGAGAACCCGCTGGTGCAGGGCATCGAGATCGTCAAGCTGCCGCCGGTGCCGCCGGCCACCACGGTGGACAGCATCACCAAGCGGACGTACGACGGCGCGACCTCGGTCGGCAACGCGATGTCGGTGCCGAACGGCGACAACACCGGCTGGTCGAACATCAAGGGCGCGTTCTGGGTCGGTGGTGACCTGTTCTACGGCGTCGGCGGCGACCTCTACAAGCGCTCGTTCGACGGCAGCGAGTTCGGCACCCCGAAGAAGCTGGACCCGTACCACGACGCGAAGTGGGACACGGTCGTCACCGGTTCCGCGCCGGAGGGCTCCACCTACGCCGGCATGACCGGCAACTTCTCCGCGGAGCTGCCGAACGTGACCGCGATGTTCTACAAGAGCGGCCGGATCTACTACTCGCTGGCCGGTCAGAGCACGCTGTTCTGGCGCGGGTTCGCGCCGGACACCGGCACCGTCGGCGCCGAGCGCAACACGGTCACCGGCACCACCGCCTTCGCCGACGCGGGCGGCCTGTTCCTGGACGGCGACACGCTCTACGTCGTCTCCCGGAGCACCGGCAACCTGTCCTCGATGGCGTGGTCCGACGGCGTGCCGACCGGCTCCGCCACGGTGCGCAGCGGTCCGGGCGTCGACGACGTGGACTGGCGCGGCACCTCGGTCTTCGTCGGCCCCTGACGGGCGGGCACGACCGAGAACAGATACGACGATGGCCCGGCCGATATCGGCCGGGCCATCGCCCTTTCTCCGGCGCCGGTCGCGCCGGACCACATCAGGTACGGGTCGGCGCGTGCTCCACCGCCCAGACCCGCATCAGGTCCCGTACCGAGATCACTCCTGCCACCTCCCGGCCGTCGAGCACGACCAGGTGACGGAACCCGCCCCGGGCCATCGCCGCGGCTGCCTCCTCGACCGTCCAGTCCGGGCCGGCGTAGACGACGTCCCAGGTCAGGTGTGCGCCGGTGCGCTCGACATCCGGGTCGAGCCCGGCTCCGATCGCCTTCAGCACATCGCGTTCGGTCATGATCCCGACCCCCTCGGAGTCCGGGTCGATCACGACCGCCGACCCGACACCGCGGGCCGACATCATCCGGGCCGCCTGCCGGAGCGTGTGCTCCGGCCCGACCACGAGTACCTCGTTGGACATCGCTTCCCGTACCTGCATCACACATCACCCCTGTGGGACGGCGACTGAGTACGGACATGGTGGGCCCTCGATGCGTACCGGGACAAGAACGGGCATCGCCGGATACGGCCCGGATGGCTACTGTCGGAGGGTGCCCACCGAGCCCCTCCGCTGCGCCGGCGCGCTGATCGTCGACGACGACGGCCGCATCTTCATCCAACGCCGATCCCCCGAGCGGCGCCTCTTCCCGAACTGCTGGGACATCGTCGGCGGCCACCTCGAACCGGGCGAGGAGATCGACGACGCGCTGCGCCGGGAGGTCACCGAGGAGACCGGCTGGGCCGTGTCGCACGTGCTCGGCCTGGTCGGCGAATACCGGTACACCGCCGACGACGGGCTGACCCGGGTGGAGACCGACTTCCTGATCCGGGTGGACGGCGACCTGAGCCGGCCCCGGCTGGAAGCCGGCAAGCACACCGAGTTCCGCTGGCTCGCGGAGTCGGAGATCGCGCTGCTCGACGAGCACCGGGACGTCAACGACGGGCTGATCCGGCGGATCGCGGAGGACGGCTTCGCCGCGCTGCGCTCGATCGGGCTGACGGGCTGAACCACGGCCGCCCGGCGCCCGGCGATATCCTCGCCGGGTGGAATCGGGTCGAGAAGAGGAGCGTGTCGGCATGATCGGGATGGTGCTCGCCGCGGGAGCGGGGCGCCGGCTGCGGCCGTACACCGACACCCTGCCCAAGGCCCTGGTGCCGGTCGACGGGGAGACCACCATCCTCGACATCGCGCTGCGCAACCTCGCCGAGGTGGGGCTGAACGAGGTCGTGATCGTGGTCGGCTACGCGGCCGACGCGGTGCGGCAGCGCCAGGCGGCGCTGGAGGAGAGGTACGGCGTCACGATCACCCTGGTCCACAACGACAAGGCCGAGGAGTGGAACAACGCGTACTCGCTCTGGCTGGCGCGTGAGCACTTCTCCCGTGGTGTGCTGCTCGTCAACGGCGACACCGTGCATCCGGTGAGCGTGGAGAAGACGCTGCTGGCCGAGCGCGGTCCGGGCATCCTGCTCGCCGTGGACACGCTCAAGCCGCTGGCCGAGGAGGAGATGAAGACCACCTTCGACGCCGCCGGCCAGCTCACCCGCATCACCAAGCTGATGGACCCGGGCGAGGCGTACGGCGAGTACATCGGCGCGACGCTGATCGAGCCGCAGGTGGCCGAGCCGCTCGCGGACGCGCTGGAGGCGACCTGGCGGCGTGACCCGAACCTCTACTACGAGGACGGCTACCAGGAGTTCGCCGAGCGCGGTGGCGAGGTGCGGGCGGCCCCGATCGGTGACGTCTCCTGGGTCGAGGTCGACAACCACGCCGATCTGGCCCGGGCGCGGGAGATCGCGTGCCGCTACTAGCCCGCAGCGTCCTCACCCCGCTGCACATCGACGTGCGGCGGGGCGCGGTGGCCGACCTGGCGGCGATCCTCTCCGACGGGCGGATCTCCGCCGGTGGCGACGTCGCAGTGGTGGTCGGGCCGGGGCAGGGCGAACGGATCGCCGAGCTGATCCGGCCGTCGCTGCGCTCGGCGGACGTGTTCACGGTGGCCGGGGGGACGCTCGACGCCGCCGACGACCTGGGGGCGAAGCTGCGCACCCGGTCGTACGACGCGGTGGTCGGCATCGGCGGCGGCAAGACGATCGACGTGGCGAAGTACGCGGCGACCCGGCGCGGCCTGCCGATGGTGTCGGTGGCGACGAGCCTCGCCAACGACGGCATCGCCTCCCCGGTCGCCAGCCTGATCACCGAGGGCCTGAAGGGCTCCTACGGCGTGCACATCCCGATCGCGGTGATCGTGGACCTGGACTTCGTGGAGGCCGGGCCGGAGCGGCACAACCGGGCCGGTGTCGGTGACGTGGTGAGCAACATCAGCGCGCTGGCGGACTGGGAACTGGCCCGGCGGGTACGCGGTGAGCGGGTCGACGGGCTGGCGGCCTCGCTGTCGCGCGCCGGTGCCGAGGCGGTGCTCAACCACCCGGGCGACATGAGCGACGACGGCTTCGTCACGGTGCTCGCCGACGCGCTGATCTCCAGTGGTCTGGCGATGGCGATCGAGGGCACCAGCCGGCCGTGCAGCGGCGGCTGCCACGAGATCATGCACGCGATCGACGCGCTGTTCCCCGGCACCGCCTCGCACGGCGAGCTGGCCGGGCTCGGTGCGCTGTTCTGCACGTTCCTGCGCGGCGACGAGCGCCGGTTCGCCGAGATGGCGGCCTGCCTGACCCGGCACGGACTGCCCCGGCTGCCCGCCGAGGTCGAGCTGACCGACGACCAGTTCGTCGAGGCGGTGCAGTTCGCACCGGCCACCCGGCCGGACCGCTACACCATCCTCGAGCACCTCGCGATGTCGGCTACCGAGACGCGGGAGCGGCTGGCAGACTACGCCGGTGCCCTCCGCGACCACATTGGCTGAGCCCCGTCCCACCGTCGCCGACTTCCACCGGGTCAACCGGGGAGGCGGCCTGTTCAGCGAGTCGATCAGCCAGTGGATCGGGGCGGCCTTCGCGTTGGGCGCCCAGCGGTTGGGCCTGCGCCCGACCGCGCTGACGCTCACGAACCTGGTGCTGGGGCTGGCCGCCTCGGTCACCGTGGTGGCGCTCGCCGACGACGTGGCCGCCGGCACCGTCCCGGCCTGGGTGGTCGGGCTGGTCGCCCTGGTCGCCTGGCAGATCGCGTACGCACTGGACTGCGCTGACGGGCAGCTTGCCCGGGTGACCGATCAGCGCAGCGCGGCCGGCGCCCGGATCGACGTGCTCTGCGACGTGGCCGCCCAGATCGCGCTGGTGGCCGCCATCGGCGCGACAGCCGTGGCGCAGCGCCCGTCCACGCCGGTCTGGCTGGTGGCCGTGTTCGCGGGCACCTGGATGGTCAACCTGGTGACGTCGGTGATGCAGGCGGGGCCGAACGCGGCGAGCATGGTCACCTCGACGTCGCTCCCGGTACGCCTGGTGAAGCTGGTCCGCGACTACGGTGCGGTGATCTTCGTGGCCGGCCTGGTGCTGGCCTTCGCGCCCGCGCTGGCGTTCTGGGTGATGGTGGCGTTCACCGTCGTCAACGGCGGCTTCCTGCTGGCGAGCATCGCCTTCTCCGCCCGCGCCTCCCTGCGCTGAGGGCCGGTCCCGGCTTCGCCGCCCTCCTCGGCCCCTCCGCTGCCGTCGTGCCCTGCCCTCTCGCGCCGCCGTCACCCGGTAGGAAGACGGCCCCCGGGCCGGTGCACCGATGGCGGCTGCGGGCGAGCCCCTCTGCCGCCGAGCCGAACGTCGGTCACTGATAGTGACATCCCCGCGCGGGCCGGTGGTTCGCCTTCGGCGCCTTTGCTCTGCAGCCGTCCGCGCACCAGGAACTCTCGGTCACCGCTGCGTCGGTGGCTGCAGAGCAAAGGCGGCGGAGAGGCATCTGCCGACGGAGCAGGCTTTCAGACATTCGAGCAGTTCAAGCCCATGATCGATGATCGAGGGCGCGGGTCGGCCGGAAACCGCCCATCACAGAGGGTTACCCCACTCAGGTACGCACCGGCCAGTGACGCACAGTGCTCAGACCGCGTCAGGCGCGGCTCTGCAAGCCCGCGTAGACGTCGATCAGGCGCTTGGTGATCACGTCGGGGTGGAAGGTGCGCTCGTACCGGCTGCGGGCCGCCCCGGCGAGCGCCCGCGCCTCGGCGGAGGCCAGCGGCAGGGCCGCGGCCAGCGCCTCCACCTCGGGTGCCACCACCCAGCCGGCCTCGCCACGCTGCACCCCTGACGGCAACGCGACCCGCCCGTCGCCCGGCGCCGCGGTGGCCACCTCGGCCGGGCCGGTGCCGGCGGGCTCGCGAGGACCGTCCGCGCCCACCAGGTACGGGATGCCGCCGAGCGCGGTCCCGAGCACCGGCCGCCCGGCCGCCAGCGCCTCGATGATCACGGTGGGCAGCACGTCGTGCCAGGTGGAGGTGGCAAGCACCACGGAGCTGTCGGCCAGCGCCGCGCGTACCCCGGGACGGTCGAGCTGGCCCAGATAGAGCACGTCGGGCCGTTCGGCGGCGGCCGCCTCGGCCAGCGGACGCAGCTCGCCGTCACCGGCGATGCGCAGCGGGCCGAGCGCGCCCACCGGGTGCCGCCGCCACGCCGCGAGCAGCAGGTCCAAGCCCTTCTCCGGGCTGAGCCGGCCCATGAAGAGGAAGCCGTTCCCCGACGGCGCCGGGGTGCCCGGGTCGGGCACGGCGTTCGGCTTGACCACGATCCGGTCGTCCGGAATGCCGTAGTCGCGCAGATGATCAGCGACCGCCGTGGTGAGCGCGATGTACCGGTCCACCGACTTCCAGGTGGGACGGTGCACGGCGAGCGTGGTCGCCATCAGCGCGCTCTGCGCCCGCGAGTTGCGGTAGCAGCGGTGCACGATCGCCGGTACCCCCAGCGTCCGCCCCCGGCAGTCCTGGCAGATCACGCCGTCGCGGAAGTACAGGCCCGAGGAGCAGACCTGCCGGTAGTTGTGCACGGTCTGCACCACCGGCACGCCGCGCTTGTGCGCGGTCCGCACCACCCAGGGCGAGAGCAGGGGGTACGGGTTGTGCAGGTGCAACACGTCCGGCCGGTGCTCGGTGAGCAGGCGGTCCAGGTCGTGCTGGGCCTTCGGGGCCCAGATCGGCGAGATCGGCAGCAGCGCCTTGGCCGGCTTGGACATCGACGGAATCTCGTCCGAGCTGCGCAGGAACGGCAGCACCTCCACGCCGGCGGCGGTGAGCTGGGCGATCTCCGCGTCGACGATGGTGTTCTCGCCGGAGGGCTGGGCTTCCCGATACCGGTTGTGCGCCACCACGATTCTCACAGAGCTCGCCTTTCGTTCGCGACTGCGGGACTCGCAAGCTCATTCCTCGCGCTCACGGGAAAGAAGGCTACCGTTGGACGATGCCCGAACTACCGGAGGTGGAAGCGCTCGCCGGTTACCTGCGCGAGCGTGCGGTGGGCCGCCGCGTCGAGCGGTTCGAGGTCGCCGCGATCAACGCGCTGAAGACGTACGACCCGCCCCCGAGCGCGGTCGCCGGCCGTGCGGTCACCGGCGCCGGCCGGTACGGCAAGTTCCTGGACGTCCGGTTCGACGAGGGACTGCACCTGGTGGTCCACCTGGCCCGGGCGGGCTGGCTGCACTACCGGGAGGCGTTCCCGTCGGCGACCCCGCTGCGGCCCGGCAAGGGCCCGATCGCGGTGCGCGTACGCCTCGACGACGGCTCCGGCTTCGACCTGACCGAGGCCGGCACCCAGAAGAAGCTGGCCGCCTACCTGGTCACCGACCCGGCGCAGGTGCCGGGTGTGGCGAAGCTCGGGCCGGACGCGCTGGAGGCGGATCTCCCGACCTTCGCCGAGCGGCTGCGCAGCCGCCGAGGTCAGGTGAAGGGCGTGCTGACCGACCAGTCGGTGCTGGCCGGGGTGGGGAACGCGTACTCCGACGAGATCCTGCACGCGGCGCGGCTCTCGCCGTTCGCGATCACCGACCGGCTCACCGACGACCAGCTCGCCGGCCTGCACGCGGCGACGCGCACGGTCCTCGGCGACGCGGTACGCCGGTCGATGGGCCAGCGGGCCGCGGAGCTGAAGGGCGAGAAACGCTCGGGCCTCAAGGTGCACGCCCGGAAAGGGCTGCCGTGTCCGGTCTGCGGCGACACCGTCCGGGAGGTGTCGTTCGCCGATTCGAGCCTCCAGTACTGCCCCACCTGTCAGACCGGCGGCAAGCCGCTGGCTGACCGAAGGTTGTCCCGGCTCGTACGGTGAGTAATGGCATTCGCCGGTTACCGAGCGGAATCGACCGGCGATCGCCGAAGGTCCGGTCCGCCCCTCTACCCGAGCCGTCATCCATCGGTATAGTGGCTCGGTCCCCGGCTTCACAACTGATTCGGAGCCGGCCAGATCTCACCGAGCACCAGCGGAACGGCTTCCTCGCGGGGGCCGGTCCGGGCCGGGCCCGCGTGGGAGACTGGGACGGTGAGCGACCCGGGCCCTCACGCCGAGTGAGGACGCGGGTCATGCGGGAGGACATGGGTTGAGGTGACGACAAGCCTCCAGCGCCCGGTAACCGACAGAGGCCGGAGCAAGAGCGTGCGGCACGTCGACAGCTTTGAGATCCAGCCGCCGACTCCGCCGTCGCACAACGGCGTACCCCGGTCGGCGTGGGCCCGCGCCCGGCGCCGGGTGTCCCGGTGGCACCGGCCCTACATCGCCCTCCTGCTGCTGCTCGACTTCGGCGCGGCCGCCCTGGCCAGCTTCCTGGCCGTGCAGATCTTCGAGCAGGCCGCCTCCGGCTTCCGGGACGCGCCCGAGGCGTGGTTCTACACCGTGGCGTTCGTCCTGCTGCCGCTCGGCTGGGTGCTCATCCTCTGGGGCAACCGGGCCTACGACCGGCGCTACCTGGGGCTCGGCCCGGACGAGTACAAGCGGGTGATCCGCGGCGGTGTGGCGGTCGCCGCGACCGTCTCGTTCCTCGCCTTCGCCACGAAGACCACCCTGTCCCGATGGACGGTCGGCTTCGCGCTGCTCGGCGCCCTGCTGCTGATCCTGCTCGTCCGCATGATCGCCCGGGCCTGCCTGCACGCGCTGCGCCGCCGCGCCGGCCACGCCGGGCACCGGATGGTGCTGGTCGGCACGCTTCCGGAGTGCCTGGAGGTCTACACCACTGTCACCCGGAACCCGTCCGTCGGCCTGGTGCCGGTGGCCATCCACCTCACCGACGGGTACGCCGCCGCGCGCGGCCTGGAGACCCCGGTCCCGGTGTACGCGGGCCGCGACGTCCTGGCCCTGGTGCGTGAGGTCGGCGGCGACACGATCGCGGTCTGCGGCTCGGCCAGCGCCGAGCCGGGCGAGCTGCGACGTCTGGCCTGGCAGCTGGAGGGCTCCGGCGTCGACCTGGTGGTCGCGCCCCAGCTCACCGACATCGCCGGTCCCCGGGTGCACATCCGCCCGATCGAGGGCCTGCCGCTGCTGCACGTCGAGGAGCCGACCCTGTCCGGGCCGGCGCTGCTGGCCAAGAACCTGATGGACCGGGTCGCCGCCGGGCTGGGCCTGCTGCTGCTGATCCCGCTCTTCCTCGCCATCGCCGTCGCGATCCGGATCTCCGACCCCGGGCCGGTCTTCTTCCGCCAGCCCCGCGTGGGCCACGAGGGGCGGACGTTCCGGGTCTGGAAGTTCCGGACCATGTACGTGGACGCCGAGGAGCGGCTGGCCGGCCTGGTCGACCGGAACGAGACCGACGGCATGCTGTTCAAGATGAAGCAGGATCCCCGGGTCTTCCCGGTGGGCCGCTTCCTGCGTGCCACGTCGCTGGACGAGCTGCCCCAGCTGATCAACGTGCTCTGGGGCGAGATGTCGCTCGTCGGCCCGCGCCCGCTGCCCGCCGACGACGGCGACTTCCTCGGCGACGTGCGGCGCCGGCTGCTGGTCCGGCCCGGCATGACCGGTCTGTGGCAGGTCTCCGGCCGTTCCGACCTGTCCTGGGACGAGGCGGTCCGGCTGGACCTCTACTACGTCGACAACTGGTCGCTGGCGTACGACCTGAGCATCCTGTGGCGGACCGTCGGCGTGGTGCTGGCTCGCAAGGGCGCGTACTAGCGCTACCGGGCCGGCACCCGGCAGGATCGCTGCGTGGGTGGCAACCTCTCCGCCGTCTTCGCCGTCGTCTCGCTGACCACCGCGTTGGCCGCGGCGCTCTGGGCGGTGCTGCGGCTGCGCGGCCGGCGGGGCATCGCCACCGCCACGCAGCGGGCCACGTACGAGGTGCTGCACACCGCGGGGCTCGCCGCCGAACCGCTGCGCGCCGGCCTGACCGCGGCGGACGCGGCGAAGGCCGTACGCCATCTGCGGGCCCTCGTGGGTGCGGCCGGGCTGGCGCTGACGGACCGGGACGCGTTGCTCGCGGTCGACGGGCAGGGCGCGCACCACGGCGACCAGCTGGTCGCGGCGGCCCGGCGGGCGGCCGACAGCGGGCGCTCGACAGTGCTGGGCGAGTCGGAGCTGCGTTGCGACCTGGTCGACTGCCCGGTACGCGGCGCGGTGGTGGCGCCCCTGCGGGCGGACGGGCGGGTGGTCGGCGCGCTGGTGGCGGTGGCCGACGAGCGCCCGGCCCCGGGTCTGGTGCAGGCGACGCTGGAGACCGCCCACTGGGCGGGTGACCAGCTCGCGCTGGCCGAGCTGGAGTCGTCGCGGGAGAGGCTGGCGCGAGCCGAGGTACGCGCGTTGCGCGCCCAGATCAGCCCGCACTTCATCTACAACGCGCTCACCGCGATCGGCTCGTTCGTGCGCACCGACCCGGAGCGGGCGCGGGAGCTGATCCTGGAGTTCGCCGAGTTCACCCGCTACTCGTTCCGGGCGCACGGCGAGTTCACCACGCTCGCCGAGGAGCTCCGCTCGATCGACCGCTACCTGACCATCGAGCGGGCGCGTTTCGGCGAACGGCTCCAGGTGCGCCTCCAGATCGCGCCGGAGGTGCTGCCGGTGACGTTGCCGTTCCTCTGCCTCCAGCCGCTCGTGGAGAACGCCGTCCGCCACGGGTTGTCCCGCAAGCCGGGCACCGGCATGGTGAGCATCGAGGCCCGGGACGCGGGCGCGGAGTGTCACATCACGGTGGAGGACGACGGGGTGGGGATGGATCCGACGACGCTTACCGCCGGTATCGCCGAGGTGTCGGGCACGACCGGCGACCCGGCCGACGATCCGGGGCAGCACGTCGGCCTCTCGAACGTCGACGAACGGCTCCGGTCGGTCTTCGGGGACGGGTTCGGCCTGGTCGTGGAGACCGGCCTGGGTTCGGGTACGAAGGTCAGCATGCGCGTACCGAAGTTCCACCCCGGCGTCCGGGCGTCGTCGTGACCGTCACCGGTACCGGATTCCTCCGGGTGCTGGCGGTGGACGACGAGCCGCCCGCGCTCGACGAGCTGGCGTACCACCTGCGCGCCGACCCCCGGGTGGCCCGGCTGCACACGGCCGGGGACGCGACCGAGGCGCTGCGCGTGCTGCGCGACGACGACGTGGACGTGGTGTTCCTCGACATCCGGATGCCGGGGCTGGACGGCATGGAGCTGGCCCGGGTGCTGCGCCGGTTCGCCCGTCCGCCGGCGATCGTGTTCGTCACCGCGTACGACGACGGCGCGGTGGACGCGTTCGACCTGGGTGCCACCGACTACGTGCGCAAGCCGGTACGCGCCGAGCGGCTGGCCGAGTCGCTGCGCCGGGTGATCGGCTCCCGGGTGGTGCCGTCGCATCCGGCCGCGCTGGCGCGGGCGGAGGAGGATCCGACCATCCCGATCGAGCTGGCCGGCACCACCCGGATGCTGCCCCGCTCGGCGGTGCGGTGGGTGGAGGCGCAGGGCGACTACGCGCGGCTGCACACGGCGGAGGGGTCGCACCTGGTCCGGGTCTCGCTGGCGACGCTGGCCGAGCGCTGGGCCGACGCCGGGTTCGTCCGGATCCACCGCTCCTACCTGGTGCAGCTGCGGCTCATCGCCGAGCTGCGGCTGGTCAACTCCGGCTACGTGGTGGTGATCGACGGATCCGAGTTGCCGGTGAGCCGGCGGCACACCCGGGAGCTGAAGGACAAGCTGGTCCGCGCCGCGAAACAGGACTGGAGTCGCTGAGGGGCGGGGTCGCCGGCGGCGCGCGGTCGTCGGCTTGTCGCTGTCGCGCACTGACGTACAATGTACGGCAGACCGTACGACAAGGTGGAGGACCGCATGTCCGACGACCGTTTCGACGCCGCTACCGAATTCGACCGCCAGCTCGACCGGCTCGTCCAGCTCGGCTACCCGGCGCTGGCCGGACAGACCGAGGAGGAGGAGTTCCGGGCGCTGCTCACCCCGCTGCGAGACGCGGCCGTGACCGGTGCCGCCGGGCTGGCCGGCCCCACCGACGCGCGGGTGCCGTTCCTGCTGGTGACCACGCGGGAACTGGTGCCGGTGCCGGAACGGATCGCGCTCACCACGCTCGCCGGCAAGCGCAAGACCGGCGTCCTCGACCGGAACTTCCCCGCCGACGACCTGCCCACGTTCGACCCGATCAAGGAGCTGGAGGTGCCGCCCGGCCCCGCGTACCTGCTCTTCGACGTGGACCGGGGCGAGGAGTACCGCAACGTGCCGCCGTCGGCCGCGCTGGCGGACATGACCGCGAAGGACCGACTGCCGATCACCATCGACGAGGGACTGGCCTTCGTCACGCTGCACCCGCAGGCACTGGCGAGCAACAGGTGCTTCTCGCTCGTCGGGTCGCGCTGCGGCGACCGGCGGGTGCCGGCGCTCTGGATCAGCCAGGGCGCGCCGAAGCTCGGCTGGTGCTGGTTCGGCAACCCGCACACCTGGCTCGGCTCGGCGACCGCGAACCCGGTACGGGTAGGGCTGGACTGATGCTGTCCACAACGACGCCACGCCATCCACCGGGTTATCCACAGCCGTGAAGCGTTATCCACAGGTTGTGCACAGGGCTCGGAACAGTGCTCTTGACATTCCCGCTGAGCGGGCGAGACTGCCGGGGGTGACCGGAGCCGAGGAACAGCATCTGCCGGGGCGGCCCGCCGGGGCCGCCCCGGTTCCCGGCCCGCGCGCGTCCCCACCGCCCGCCGAGCCGGGCAGCGGGTCGCAGCCGGCCGCCGCGCCGAAGCGGACCCGGATCGTGCTGGCCGAGGTCTCCCGGACGGGCGACCCGGCCGACCGCACCCGATCCGAGCTGACCCAGCAGACCCCGGTCGGCGAGACGCTCGTGCAGGGGCTGATGCGCGCCCAGCTCTCCCTCGCGCTGCGGCTCAGCCTGCTGGTGCTGATCGGCCTCGGCGGCCTGCCCTGGCTGTTCGCCATCGCGCCCGCTGTCGGCCGGGTCACGGTGCTCGGGGTCAACCTGCCGTGGCTGCTGCTCGGCGTCGTGTCCTTCCCGTTCCTGATCGTGGTCGGCTGGGCGTACGTGCGGCTGGCGGAACGCAACGAGCAGGACTTCGTCGACCTGATCCGACGGCCGGAACGCTGATGTCCAACGGCTACGTGGTCCCGGCGATCGTCGCCGTCACCCTGGTCACCGTCGGCATCGGCTTCTACGGGCTGCGGCTGGCCAGGACCACCTCGGACTTCCTGGTCGCGTCCCGGGCGGTCAGCCCGACCTGGAACGCCGCCGCGATCGGCGGGGAGTACCTGTCGGCGGCGAGCTTCCTCGGCGTCGCCGGACTGATCCTCAAGTACGGCGTGGACGTGCTCTGGTACCCGGTCGGCTTCGCCGCCGGATACCTCGCGCTGCTGCTGTTCGTGGCCGCGCCGCTGCGCCGCTCCGGCGCGTTCACACTGCCCGACTTCTGCGAGGTGCGGCTCGGCTCGCGCCGGCTGCGCACGCTCGCCACCGTCTTCGTGATCTTCATCGGCTGGCTCTACCTGGTGCCGCAGTTGCAGGGCGCCGGGCTGACGCTCGCCACGCTCACCGGCTCGCCGTACCCGCTGGGCGCGCTGCTGGTGGCGGTGGTGGTGACCGCGAACGTGGCGCTGGGCGGCATGCGGGCGATCACGTTCGTGCAGGCGTTCCAGTACTGGCTGAAGCTCACCGCGCTCGCCGTACCCGCGATCTTCCTGGCGTTGCAGTGGCAGGCCGACGCCCGCCCGGCGGTGACCCCGCCCGACGGGCCGACGTTCCGGACCGCGACCACTGTCGTGGTCGAGCACCGCGCGACGCTCACCCTGCCCGACGGCGACATCCGGGAGGTACGCCCCGGCGACCGCCTCGAATTCGCCGCCGGTGACCCGGTGCCGGAGGTGTCCGGCGCGGCGACCGGCGCCACCGAATGGCTGCTGCCGGACACGGCGGGCGAGGACGACCGTGGGCTGTTCGCCACGTACTCGCTGATCCTGGCCACGTTCCTCGGCACCATGGGCCTGCCGCACGTGCTGGTCCGCTTCTACACCAACCCAGACGGCGCCGCCGCCCGCCGCACCACACTCGTGGTGCTGGCGCTCGTCGGCGTCTTCTACCTGCTGCCCACCGTGTACGGCGTGCTGGGCCGCATCTACACGCCGCAACTGCTCGTCAGCGGCCAGACCGACGCGGTGGTGGTGCTGCTGCCCGGCGCCGCGCTCGGCGACGGCACCACCGGCCGGCTGCTCGCCGCGCTGGTCGCGGCCGGCGCGTTCGCGGCGTTCCTGTCCACGTCGTCCGGCCTGCTCACCAGCGTGGCCGGGGTGATCTCCACCGACGTGCTGGGCCGAGGCTCGGTGCGCGGCTTCCGGATCGCCACGGTGATCGCCGGCGGCGTGCCGGCGGTGCTCTCCCTGAACGTGTCCGGGCTGGATGTGTCCCAGGTGGTGGGGCTGGCGTTCGCGGTGGCCGCATCGAGTTTCTGCCCGCTGCTGGTGCTCGGCATCTGGTGGCGCGGCCTGACCGACCTGGGCGCCGCCGCCGGCGTGCTGGTCGGCGGCGGCGCGGCGGTCGGCGCGGTGCTGCTCACCGTGCTCGGCCCGCCGCTGACCGGGTGGCCGGCGACGCTCACCACCCAGCCGGCCGCGTGGACGGTGCCGCTCGCGTTCACCGTCATGGTGGTGGTGTCGATGGCGAGCCGACGGCGGCTGCCCCGCGACGTCGGCGCCACCATGCTCCGCCTGCACACCCCGGAGTCGCTGCGCCTGTGAGGCGGGGCCCGCTCGGCCCCGCCTCACACGAGCACCCGTCAGCAGGCGTCCGTGCCGCCGCACAGCCGGTTCGCCACCGACCGGGCGGTACGGCGGGCCTCGGTGGGCGTGGTCTGGGAGTCGAGGCGCACCTGCGCCACCAGATCGCCCTGCCGGACGACGAGCCAGCGACCGGGCCTCCCTCCGACCTCGCTGCCCACCAGCACCCCGTCGTCGCCGCCGAGCGACTCGGCCATGATCGACAGTGAGTCGCCCGGCTGCTCCATCTCGCAGCCCGTGACCAGCCTGCGGAGATTCTTCATAACCGTGGCGGCGGAGGTGCCCGAGTGCCGGGTCACTCGCTGGACGACCCAGTCGCTGGGCGAGTCGAACGCCACCGACCGGGTGGCCACCTCCCCGTCGGACAGCGTCGGCGACTCGTTCACGCAGAGGGAGGCCATGAACTCCAGGGACCAGTCGCCGTCCACCTTTCCCGTACGCATCGTGAAGCCCGCCGGCAGGTCGGCGAGCTGGAGCATCGCCGCCGCCGGAATCGTCCGGCTCGGCGAACGGCTGGTCGGCCCGCCGCCGATGCTGGCGACCGGCTCTCCTGCGGTGCGACTCGGCGTCGGCGTCCCGCTCGCGGACGGCTCGGCCGACGGCGTGGCGCTCGGCGTGGGCGACGGCGCCGGCGTGGTGGGAGCCACCGTCGCCGGGGGCACGGGTGGCGGTGCGGCGTCGGGACGGGCCAGCGCCACACCCGACGCGACGACGCCCACCGCCACCGCGGCGGCCAGCCCGGCGGCGATCTGGGTACGCCGCGTCCGCTGCCGACCTCGACGGCGCACCTGCTCGGTGGGTGCCCAGACGAGGTGCTCGGTGTCCCGGTACAGGTCCGAGAAGATCGGATCAGGCATTGCGGATCTCCTCCGGCAGGGTCATGTCGAGCAGGGCGGCGAGGGCTTTGCGGCCCCGGGAGAGGCGAGCCTTGACCGTGCCGCTGGGCACACCGGTCTGTGCGGCTATCTCCGCGACCGACAGGTCGGCCAGGTGGTACAGAACGACTGCCTGCCGCTGGTCCGCGGAGAGCTGCCGCAGCGCGGCGACGAGCGCCACCGTGTTCTCCGAGGGTGGCCGCACGGGCGGTGGCGGTCCGTGCCGCCGGTAGGCGACGACGCTGTTGCGAACCTTGCGCCACCGGTTGACCAGCAGGCGGTGGCCGACGGTACGGACCCACGCCTCCGGATCGTCGTACTCGCTGACCTGCGACCAGCGCTGCCAGGCCCGCGCGTACGCCTCCTGGGCGGCGTCCTGCGCCTCGGCCCGGTCGCCGCCGAGCGCGTACAGCACCGTCACCACGCGTTGTCTGCTGTTCCGGTAGAACTCCTCGAACCCACTGTCCGAATCCATGTCTCTCCCCGCTGCCGTCCCTGCGACTGACACCCACCGCCCCCCTCGCCGGTTGCCGGCGGTCGGTGATCCGACTCGTACCTCTCAGGGATGACGCGAGATCATCCTGCCGTCCGAGCAGCGGCTGGCCGGAGCCCGATACGGTCGGACCATGACCGATCAGCACCCGGCGCTCTCCCTTCGCGGTCTGGCCAAGCGCTTCGACACCAAGGTCGCGGTGGCGGGCGTCGACCTCGCCGTGCCGACCGGCTCGTTCTACGGCCTGCTCGGCCCGAACGGAGCAGGCAAGACCACCACCCTCTCCATGGCCGTCGGCCTGCTGCGGCCCGACGCCGGTGAGGCGCGGGTGCTCGGGTACGACGTCTGGGCCGACCCGGTCCGCGCCAAGAGCCTGCTCGGCGTGATGCCGGACGGCGTACGCCTCTTCGACCGGCTGAGCGGGGCGGAGCTGCTGGCGTACCACGGTCTGCTGCGCGGCATGGACCCGGCGGTGGTCGACCACCGGGCGGCGGAGGTGCTCGACGTGCTGGCGCTCTCCGACGCCGGCCGCACGCTCGTGGTCGACTACTCGGCGGGCATGAAGAAGAAGATCGGGCTGGCCTGCGCGCTGCTGCACGGTCCGCGCCTGCTGGTGCTGGACGAGCCGTTCGAGGCGGTCGACCCGGTCTCGGCGGCGCTGATCCGCGACATCCTGCACCGGTACGTCAGCGGCGGCGGCACGGTGATCTTCTCCAGCCACGTCATGGAGGTGGTCGAGCGGCTCTGCTCCCACGTGGCGATCCTGGCCGAGGGCCGGATCAAGCGGGTCGGCACGCTGGCCGAGGTGCGCGGCGACCGGTCGCTGGAGGACGTCTTCGTGGAGGTGGTCGGCGGCCGGACCGCGACCGGTGAGGAGCTGTCGTGGCTGTCCCGGTGACCGTCCCCGAGCGTCCGGCCCGGCGTGTGTCGCCCTGGCACTTCGTCCGGCTCAAGCTGCGGGTGCTCGGCAACAACTTCCGGGGTCAGACCTGGCGGGTGGCGCTGTTCGTCCTCGGCCTGCTGTTCGGGCTCTGGTTCGCCGCCGTCGGGTTCTTCCTGCTGGCCGCGCCGGGGCTGGCCGGTGAGTCACGGTACGCGCTGATGATCGCCGCCTTCGGCGGTGGCGTGCTGACGCTCGGCTGGCTGCTCCTGCCGCTCGTCTTCTTCGGCGTGGACGAGACGCTCGACCCGGCCCGGTTCGCGCTGCTGCCGCTGTCCCGCCGCACCCTGGTCACCGGCCTGCTGGCCGCCGCGCTGGTCAGCGTGCCGGCCCTGGCGACGGCGATCACGGCGGCCGGGCTGGTGGTCACCGCCGGTTCGCTCGGCGGATGGGCGGCCGCCCTGGTCGGCGCGCTCGGCGTCGTCCTCGGGCTGCTCGTCTGCCTGGCCGGCGCCCGCGCGATCACGAGCGCGTTCGCGACGATGCTGCGCTCCCGCCGGGTACGCGACCTGGCCGCCGTGCTGCTCGCGGTGCTGGCCGCCCTCCTCGGGCCGCTGCAGTTGCTGGTGCTCGCCGCGGTACGGCAGACCGACTGGGACCGGCTGGACGGCGTGGCCCGGGTGGTCGGCTGGACGCCGTTCGGCGCACCGTGGACCGCCGGTGTCGACGTGGCGGAGGGCCGGGCCGGCGCCGCCGTGGTGAAGCTGCTGATCGCGGTCGCGACGCTCGGCGTACTCCTGTTCTGGTGGTCGCGGTCGCTGGAGTCGGCGATGGTGGGCACGGCGAGCAGCGGCCCCGCGCGGACGCCGCGCGGCGTGGCCGGCGGCGCGGTCGCGCAGCTCTTCCCCCGCGCGGTGGGCTGGACCCGGCGGGACCGGTTCGGCGCGCTCATCGCCCGCGAGTGCCGCTACTGGTGGCGGGACGCCCGGCGACGGGCCAACCTGATCACCGTCGCCGTGGTCGGCGTGTTCGTGCCGCTGATGGTCAACCTCGGCGGCCCCGCGTTCCTGTCCGAGGGCGGCGCCGCGTTCGAGCAGGCCACCGCCGACTCGTCGCCGGCGCTGGTCAGCCTCACCATGATCTTCGTCGGGGCGCTCGCGTCGGTGACGCTCGCCAACCAGTTCGGCTTCGACGGCAGCTCGTACGCCGCGAACCTGGTCGCCGGCGTGCCCGGGCGGGTGGAGCTGCGGGCCCGGATGGCCGCGTTCTCGATCTACGTGGTGCCGATGCTCGTCGTGATCGCGGTCGCGCTGGCGATCGTCCTCGGCCGGCCCGAGTGGCTCGGCGTCATGGGTGGCGCGTTGTTCGCCGCGTACGGCTGCGGGCTGGCGATCAACGCGTTCGTCTCCGTGCTCGGCGCGTACTCGCTGCCCGAGTCGAGCAACCCGTTCGCCATGAACAGCGGCGCGGGATTCACCAAGGGCCTGCTCACCCTGGTCTCCATGGTCGGCTCGGCGGTGGTGGCGGTGCCGTTCGTGGTGGCCGCCGCGCTGCTCGGCGACGTGTGGCTCTGGCTGGCGCTGCCGATCGGCCTGGCGTACGGCGGGGGCGCGGCGCTGCTCGGCGCGTACATGGCGGGGGACACGCTCGACCACCGGCAGCCCGAGCTGCTGGCCGCTGTCACGCCGAAGCGCTGATGCCTGTCGTCGAGGCGGTCGTCACGGTCCCGGTTCCGCCGGAGCTGGCGTTCGCCGTCTCCCAGACCACCGCCCCGGTGCGCTACCGCTGGGATCCGTTCGTCCGCGAGCAGCACTTCGTCGACGGCGCGACGCGGCCCGGCCGGGGCGTGCGCACGTACACCCGCTCCCGACACGGCCTGGTCATGGTCAGCGAGTACGTCTCCTGGTCGCCGCCGACCAACGTCGGCATGAAGATGGTGCGCGGACCGTGGTTCTTCGAGCGGTTCGGCGGCGGCTGGCGGTTCGCGCCCGGCCCTGATCCCGGCACCACGACCGCGACGTGGCGGTACAACTTCCGCTGCCGGCCGGCGTTCCTGCGTCCGGTCGCCGAGCGGATCGGGGAGTGGTTGCTCGGGCGCGACATCCGCCGCCGGATCGCCGGGTACGCGGCCGGCTGCGCCGACCCGGAGGTGCTGGCCGCCGCCCGCCGCCTGCTCGCCGACGACTGATCCCCGTCACGCGGTGCGGCGCATCGCCGCGTAGACGTGGTGGCCGTCGCCGACGCTGAGCACGTTCACCAGGTCCCAGCCGTAGTTCGACAGGTGCTCGACCGCCGCCATGAGCGGCGGGAACCCGCTGCTGCCCCACTTGTGCCGGGCGATGACCATCAGATGCCGGTACGGGTAGGCACGAAGATCGACCTGACCACCGAGAACGGCGTCGGCGCTGACCATCCGGTCCTGGGCGAGCTTCTGCGGCGGGACGAGAGCCATGCCCGGCAGGGTAGGGCGTCCCGTCGAGCCTCACCCGGGGACGGGCGGCACAATGTTTCACGTGAATCCAGAGCCGGGCGCGCAGATCCACTCCACCGATCCGTTCGCGGCGCCGGCCGCGCAACGCTCGCCGGTACGCCGGCTGCGCGGACGGCTGGCCGCCCCGGTGACGCTCTGGACCGCGCCCGGCCCGGCCGGGCTGACCGTCTCCTCCACGCTCGTGGCCGAGGGCGAGCCGGACCGGCTACTCGGCCTGGTCGACCCGGAGTCGGACCTGTGGGCGGCGATCGAGGAGGCCGGACGGTTCGCGGTGGCCCCGCTGGGCCCGCAGCACCGGCAGCTCGCGGACCGCTTCGCCGGCCTGTTCCCGTCGCCCGGCGGCCTGTTCGCGATCGACGCCTGGACCGAGACGCCGTACGGCCCGGTGCCGGCGGACGCCGGCGGCTGGGCGGGGTGCCGCCTAAACACCGCTCGCGAGTACGGCTGGAGCCTGCTGGTCGAGGCCACGATCGAGTCGGTGGACCTCCCCCGGGACACACCCCCGTTGCTGCACTACCGAGGCCGCTACCACGACCTCCCGGACTGACCCCCTTACTCCGGCGATCATGAGGTTGACCGCGATCCGCGTCCGATTTGCCGCCGTCAACTTCATGATCGACGGGGTTCGGGGGACCGGTTAGCGGAGTGATGTGGGTCACTGGGCGCAGTGGGGGTGCCGTTCGGCGCAGCCGTTCGCCGCCCGGCGGCGGAGCCTTCCCGGGCCGGGAGCGCGCTCTCTACCGTGCGCGAAACTCCCCCACGCCTGCGAAGGTGGTGATCCACAGATGTCCACGGACACACCCGCGTCCGCACCCGCCGAGTCGGCGGCGGAACGGTACCTCGCCGTCCAGCGGTCGGACGAGTTCGCCGGGTTGCGTCGCGCGCTACGCGGCTTCGTCTTCCCGATGACCGTCGCGTTCTTCCTGTGGTACGCGCTCTACGTCATCCTCTCCGCGTACGCGCGGGGATTCATGGGCACGAAGCTGATCGGCAACATCAACGTCGCCCTGGTCTTCGGCCTGCTCCAGTTCGTCTCCACGTTCGTCATCGCCTGGCTCTACTCGCGGTTCGCCAACCGCCGGATCGACCCGGTCGCCGACCGGATCCGCGACGAGATCGGGGAGGTGACCCATGAACACGGTCCTCGCGGCTGAGGCGGGCAGCACCACCGCCCGGAACCTCACCATCACGCTGTTCCTGATCTTCGTGGCGATCACACTCGCGATCACCGTCTGGGCCAGCCGGCAGACCAAGACCGCCACCGACTTCTACGCCGGCGGCCGGTCCTTCTCCGGCTTCCAGAACGGCATGGCGATCGGCGGCGACTACATGTCGGCGGCGTCCTTCCTGGGCATCGCCGGCATCATCGCGCTCTACGGCTACGACGGCTTCCTGTACTCGATCGGCTTCCTGGTCGCCTGGCTGGTGGCGCTGCTGCTCGTGGCCGAACTGCTGCGCAACTCCGGCCGGTACACGATGGCGGACGTGCTGGCGTTCCGGATGCGGCAGCGGCCGGTCCGGACCGCGGCGGCGGTCTCCACCATCACCGTGTCGATCTTCTACCTGCTGGCCCAGATGGTCGGCGCCGGCGCGCTCGTCGCGCTGCTGCTCGGCATCAAGCCGGACACCACCTTCCTCGGCATGGACGCCGACACCGCCAAGGTCGCCACCATCATCCTGGTCGGCGCCCTGATGATCATCTACGTGACGGTCGGCGGCATGAAGGGCACCACCTACGTGCAGATCGTCAAGGCGTTCCTGCTGATGGGTGGCGCGCTGGCGATGACGCTGCTGGTGCTCGCCAAGTACAAGTTCAACCTGTCCTCGCTGCTCGGCGACGCGGCCAGCGCGTCGGGCAAGGGAGCGGCGTTCCTCGAACCCGGGTTGCGCTACGGCGTGGAGACACCCGGCGACGCGCTGAAGACGTTCTACAGCAAGATGGACCTGCTCTCGCTGGGCATCGCGCTGGTCCTCGGCACGGCCGGCCTGCCGCACATCCTGATCCGCTTCTACACCGTGCCGACCGCGCGGGCGGCCCGCAAGAGCGTGCTCTGGGCGATCGGCATCATCGGCACGTTCTACCTGCTCACCCTGGCGCTCGGCTTCGGTGCGGCGGCGATCGTCGGCGGGTCGGAGATCACCGCGCAGGACAAGGCGGGCAACACCGCGGCGCCACAGCTCGCCGAGAAGCTGGGAGAGCAGTTCCTCGGCGGGGACCTGGGCGGCGCGACACTGCTGGCGATCATCGCAGCGGTCGCGTTCGCCACGATCCTCGCGGTGGTCGCCGGGCTCACCCTGGCGTCGTCGTCCAGCCTGGCGCACGACTTCTACGCCAACGTGGTGAAGAACGGGCAGGCGTCGGAACGGCAGGAGGTGACTGTCGCCCGCATCTCCGCGCTGGTGATCGGCGCGGTCTCGATCGTCCTGTCGATCTACGCGCAGAACCTCAACGTGGCGTTCCTGGTCGCGCTGGCGTTCGCGGTGGCCGCGTCGGGCAACCTGCCGGCGATCCTCTACAGCCTGTTCTGGAAGCGGTTCAACACCTCGGGCGCGGTCTGGGCCATCTACGGCGGCCTGCTCGCCGCCGTGGTGCTCGTCTTCTTCTCGCCGGTCGTCTCCGGCGCGCCGACGGCGATGTTCCCCGACCACGACTGGCAGTGGTTCCCGCTGTCGAACCCGGGCATCATCTCGATCCCGTTCGGCTTCCTGTGCGGCTGGCTCGGCACGATCCTGTCCAAGGAGAGCGACGAGGAGAAGTACGCGGAGCTGGAGGTGCGCTCGCTCACCGGAGCCGGCGCCCACTGAGCACCACCGTCGAGCGGGGCCCCTGCCTTACGCGGGGGCCCCGCCTCGCGTGTATAGGCTGACCGCCATGAAGGTCGCTCCCCGCTTCGGAACCGGACACCGCATCCTCGTCACCGGCGGCGCCGGTTTCGTACCGTCCCACCTGGTCGACCGGCTCGTCGAGCGCGGCTGCGACGTCGTGGTGCTGGACAACTTCGTCACCGGGTCCAAGGACAACGTCGCCCACCTGCTGGACCGGCCGACCTTCACGCTCGTCGAGGCGGACATCTCCGACGGCCTGCCGAACCACCCGGCGATGACCGAGCGGTTCGACGCGATCCTGCACATGGCGTCCCCGGCCAGCCCCACCGACTTCGAGAAGCTGCCGGTGGAGATCCTCCGGGTCGGCTCGGTGGCCACGCTGGCGCTGCTGGAGCGGGCCACCGACGACGGCGCCCGGTTCCTGATGGCCTCCACCTCCGAGGCGTACGGCGACCCGAAGGAGCACCCGCAGCGCGAGACGTACTGGGGCAACGTCAACCCGATCGGCATCCGCAGCGTCTACGACGAGGCGAAGCGGTTCTCCGAGGCGGCCACCATGGCCTACCACCGCAGCCGGGGCACCGACACCGCGATCGTACGGATCTTCAACACGTACGGTCCGCGGATGCGCCCGGACGACGGCCGGGCCATCCCGACGTTCATCTCCCAGGCGCTGCGCGGCGAGCCGATCACGGTGCACGGCACCGGCAACCAGACCCGCTCGATCTGCTACGTCGACGACCTGGTGCGCGGCATCCTGCTGCTGCTCGACTCGACCGAGACCGGCCCGATCAACTGCGGCACCGAGCACGAGATGTCGATGCGGCAACTGGCCGAGACGATCGTGTCACTCACCGGCAGCACGTCCGAGGTGAGCTACATCACTCGGGCCTCGGACGACCCGGAGATGCGCCGCCCGGACCTGACCCTCGCCCGCGAACTGCTCGGATACGAGCCGAGCGTCACGCCCGAAGACGGCCTCCGACGCACGATCGAGTACTTCCGCGGGCGGCTCGGGTACTGAACCCGACGGGGACGCGGCTGACACCGGCGCGCGTACGAGGGCGTCGGTGGCCCGGCCGACCTACCCTCGGTTACATGTCAGCGACCTCGTCTGCCGGCGCCCCGATCCCCCGCCACCTGAGCCGGGGCGCGGGCCGCGCCCAGGTTCCCGGCTCCGGCCGGGCCACCACCGGGCGCGCCCGGCCCTCGGAAACCAGGTGGTACCCCGCACACGACGAGGCGCCCCGCTCGGGCGGTCCCGGCGGTCCGGTGGGGCCGACCGGCCCCGGTGGTCCGGGCGGCGGTGGTCCGGGCGGGCCCGGGCGGCGTGGCCCCCGGCCGCGCTGGGGGCGCATCGGCCTGGTGGCCGGCGTCGCGGTGCTGGTGCTGGCGCTGCTCGGCGGCCTCGGCGCCTGGTTCTACGCCCGCAACCTGGACGACGACCTGGCGCGCACCGACCCGTTCGCCGGGATCACCGGTGGACGGCCGGCCAAGCAGGTCGAGGGTGCGTTCAACATCCTGCTCGTGGGCAGTGACTCGCGGGATCCGGACGCCCCGGTCGACGGGAGCGGCAAGTGGCGCGCGGACACCGTGATCGTCATGCACATCCCGGCCGACCACAAGAGCGCCTACCTGGTCTCGGTGCCGCGTGACCTGTACGTGCCGATCCCGGAGAGCGCGGGCGCGTCCTGCGACTCCGGCTCGCGCAACAAGATCAACGCGGCGTTCGCGTTCGGCGGCCTGCCGCTCGCGGTGAAGACCGTGGAGTGCTTCACCGACGTACGGATCGACCACGTCATGGCCATCGACTTCGGCGGCTTCAAGGAGGTCACCGACGCCCTGGGCGGGGTGGACCTCAAGGTGGAGCGGACCATCACCTCGATCCACAAGCCGTACCGGACGTTCACCAAGGGCGTGAACCACATGAACGGCGCCGAGGCGCTGGACTGGGTCCGGCAGCGCAAGCAGTTCCCGGACGGCGACTTCGCCCGGATGCGGCACCAGCAGGAGTTCCTGAAGGCGCTGATGGACAAGGCGGCGAGCACCGGGACGCTCACCAACCCGAAGAAGCTGAACGACTTCCTCAAGGCGGTCACCGCCGCCGTCACGGTCGACCAGGGATTCTCGTTGACCGACATGGCAGTGCAGTTCCGCAGCCTGCGGGGTGAGAACCTGACGTTCGTCACCAGCCCGCACCTGGGCGGCCAGACCATCGACGGCCAGTCGGTGGTGGTCTCCGACCGGGAGAAGGCGCTGGCGATGTACAAGGCCATCGCCGCGGACCGGATGGCCGAGTGGATGCAGGCGAACCAGAAGGGTTCGGGCGACAACGCGGGCGGCTGACGCCGGCACCACATGACCGGTCTCGAGCGCTAGGACCTCGCCGTCACGGAGGCCAACCGCCGACCGGCTCCTTACCCCTGCCCGTTCGGCCACAACCCGAAGATGTCGTCCGGTATTGACGGGAATTGCGCCCCTACGAGGTCGCGAGAACGGGAACAGATACGTAAAGTGGTCCCGCCCCCGATCACCGAGCTGGAGCACGCATGTCGGTCCAGACCAGCCGTCGCCCGCAGTCACCGGCACCCGGATCATCCGGGCGGGTTCCTCCGGTCATCCCCACACAGCCCGGTTCCGGCGGTCGCGGTCCCGGCGGTGGCAAGAAGAAGCGCACCAAGCGCAAGGACCCGCTCTGGGCGAAGCTCACGCTGGTGCTCGGCGCGGTGCTGATGGTGACCAGCGGCGTCGCGATCGTCGGCAGCAAGGCGGTCATCGGCCAGGCCACCAGCAACATCGCCCAGCGCAATCTTCTCGGCGAGGCGGGCAAGACCGAGGCGGAGGGCGGCAACAGCCTCGAAGGCCCGATCGACATGCTGCTGCTCGGCGTGGACGCGCGGGCCCGCTGGGCCGCCGACGACGTCCGGTCGGACACGATCATCGTGTTGCACATCCCGGCCAGCCACGACCAGGCGTACCTGATCTCGATCCCCCGGGACACCGAGGCCCGCATCCCGGCCTTTGAGAAGAGCGGTTACCGGGGCGGCGTCGACAAGATCAACGCGGCCTTCTTCCACGGCGCCCAGAACGGCGGCGGCTGGGAGGGCGGTGCCCAGCTCATGGCCAAGACAATCAAGGGCATGACCGGCATCAGCTTCGACGGCGCCGCGATCATCAACTTCGGCGGCTTCAAGAACGTCATCGACGCGATCGGCACGGTCAACATCTGTGTGACCCAGGACGTCTCTTCGCTGCACATGTCGTACGTCGACGGCAAGCCGATGTGGAACGCGGACGCCAAGAAGACCGGCAAGAGGATGAAGCCGGTGAGCTACAAGAAGGGTTGCCAGGAGATGGAGGGGTGGCAGGCGCTGGATTACTCCCGGCAGCGCAAGACACTCCGCAACGGCGACTACGATCGGCAGCAGAATCAGCAGCAACTGATCAAGGCGATGGCGAAGAAGGCGAGCCAGAGCGGGACGTTGACCAACCCGATCAAGCTGAACGCGCTGATCAAGGCGGCCGGCAAGGCGTTCGTCCTGGACACCGGCGGTGTGTCGATCGAGGACTTCATCTTCACCATGAAGGGTGTGACCGGCAACGACCTGGTCATGCTCCGCACCAACGGCGGCACCTTCAACGGCAACGGCAACCGGGAGATCCTCAACGAGGTCAGCATGGACATGTTCAGGGCGGTCAAGAACGACAAGCTGGCCGAGTTCGTGGTGAACAACCCGGACGTCCTCTCGACCCGTAAATGACCTGCTGACCTGCGCGAAAGCGATACCGGTCGGCCGATCCCCCCGTAGCCTGACGTGAGCGGGTCTCATGTCGCGGCTACGGGGGGATCGTCACGTCCAGGCCAGCACGGAACCGACGCGGGCGGGGTGGACCCGCCCGCTGGGCCCGGTTCCTGCTCGGCACCGGGCTCGTCCTGGTCCTGCTCGCCACGCTCGGCGTCGCCGGGCTGCACTGGCTCACCTCGCGCTACGACCGCACCGTGGCCAAGGAGCAACTGCTCGACCCGGCCGCCCGGAACAAGCGGACAGACCTGGACGGCGCGCTCAACTACCTGCTGATCGGCTCGGACCACCGGCCCGGCGCGAACCCGGAGGACCAGCGCTCCGACAGCATCCTGATCGTGCACGTACCGGCCGGGATGCGGCAGGCGTACCTGATCTCCGTACCGCGCGACCTGCTGGTGGCGCTCCCCCCGGCACCGGGCTTCCCCGGCGGCCAGGACAAGGTCAACGCCGCGTACGAGCACGGCGGCGGCGGTGAGGGCGGCGCGCGGCTGCTCAGCACCACCCTGAGCCGGCTCACCGGCATCCGCTTCGACGGGGCCGCACTCGTCGACTTCTCCGGCTTCAAGCAGGTGATCGACCAGCTCGGCGGCATCCGGATGTGCGTGGACACGCCGGTGCGCTCGATCCACACCCGGCACCAGTTCGACGCCGGCTGCCAGCAGATGGACGGCGCACGGACGCTCGACTACGTGCGGCAGCGCTACGACCTGCCCGGCGGTGACTACGACCGGCAGCGGCACCAGCAGCAGATGCTGCGGGCGGTGCTCGACCGGGCGGGTGAGACGCGGCTGCGCAGCGACCCGGTCAAGCTGGACCGGGTGCTCCGCGCGGCCGGCGGGGCACTGACCGTGGACACCAACGGCGTACCCCTGGACGAGCTGTTGTTCGCGCTGCGCGGCCTGCCCGCGGACGCCCTGCGCGGGGTCCAGGTGCCCTCCTACCCGCAGACCATCGACGGCGTCTCGTACGTGGTGCTGGACAACGGCGGCGGCGGGCTGTTCACCGCGCTGCGCGACACGCGCGTGCCGGAGTGGGCCGGCGCCAACCCGCGCTGGGTCAACCGGCTGTGAGCGGCGTGGGCGACTAGGCTTGGTGACCGTGTTCGGAGCCTCACTACCCAGCGTCCCCGCGTCGGCCGTGCCCGACGACGTCTACCTGCTCGACGTCCGGGAGGACGACGAGTGGGCCGCCGGCCACGCGCCGGCCGCCCATCACCTGCCGATGACCGAGCTGCCCGCCCGGATCGCCGAGATCCCGCAGGACCGCGACGTCGCGGTGATCTGCCGCTCGGGCGGACGTTCCGCCCAGGTGGTCGGTTACCTCATGCGCAACGGCTGGGACCAGGTGCGCAACGTCGACGGGGGGATGGGCGACTGGGCCGCCGCCGGCCGTCCGGTGGTCACCGACGACGGGCAGCCGGGCCGGGTCGCCTGAGCCGGTGACGCGGCCGTGACCGTCCCCCTGGTCTTCGCCCATCGCGGTGCCTCGTACGACCTGCCGGAGCACACGCTCGCCGCCTACCTGCGCGCGCTCGACGAGGGCGCGGACGGGCTGGAGTGCGACGTCCGGCTGACCCGCGACGGGCACCTGGTCTGCGTGCACGACCGCCGGCTGGACCGCACCAGCAACGGCCGTGGGCTGGTCAGCGCGCGGACGCTCGCCGAGCTGGAGGCGCTCGACTTCGGCTCCTGGCACCGGGCCGCGACGCTCGCCGAGGACGACGCGCCGCTCGACGAGTCGCACACCCGGCTGCTCACGCTGGAGCGGCTGCTCGACGCGGTGCTGGCCGCCGGGCGGCCGGTCCGGCTGCTGATCGAGACGAAGCACCCGTCCCGTTACCGGGGCGACGTCGAGCGCCGCCTGGTCGAGATGCTGCGCCGGTACGGGCTGGCCGAGCCCCGCCCGGACCATCCGGTCCAGGTGACCGTGATGTCGTTCTCGCCGCTCGCCGTACGCCGGATCCGGGAACTCGCCCCGGCGCTGCCCACGGTGCTGCTGCTGGAGGTGCTGCCGCGCCTGCTGCCGCTGGGCCGGCTGCCGTTCGGCGCCCGGATCGCCGGCCCCGGCGTGGACCTCGTCCGGGCTCGCCCGCGCCTGGTCCCCGCGCTGCGCGCCGCCGGAAACTCGGTGTACGTCTGGACCGTCAACGAGCCGGAGGACCTGGAACTCGTGCTCGAAGCCGGCGTGGACGGGGTGATCACGGACCGGCCGGCCCACGCGCTGGCCCGGCTGGGCCGGTGAGTCCCGTCGATCGGTACCGGGAACCGTCGACCGGCCGGGGGTGTCCCGGACGCGGACGGCGCGGCACACTCGGGACATGCCGGAGCGAACCGACTACCCCGCCTTCATCGCCGGCCACACCGCAGTGATCAACATGATCAACTCGGGCGAGTCCGGATTCGCCGTGCTCACCCGTCTGCTCCGCGAGGTCGAACCGGCGGTCGGCGCGGCCGGTCTGGTCTTCGTGGAGTTCACCCCGGCCGGGGGCCGGGTGATCGCGGCGACCGGCAGCGCCGAGTTCGTCCTCGGCCGGCCGCTGCCCGCCAGCGACCCGGCCACCGTCTGCCTGCTCGCCGGTCCGCCGGTGCGGGAGGTCCGGGTCGACGCGATCCCCGGCGCGCTCGCCGACGAGGTCGCCGGCCGGGGCCTCTGCCGGATGATCGTGGCGCGCGCCGAGATCGGCGGGCTCACCGTCGGCAGCCTGCACGCGCTCTACCCGGTGGGCGAGCCGCTGCAACCGTCGCAACGCGCCGTCATCGGCTACGTCGCCGCGTGCGTCGCCCACATGTACGGCGACCAGACCGGCCTGCCCGTACACGGTGACGGCCCGGTCGTGGCGGCGCTCGCCGACGGACTCGCGGTGGTGGACCGGGACGGGCGGGTCCGGCTCTGGAACCCGGCCGCGGTCCAGGTGACCGGCCGGCCGGCGGAGGAGGCGCTGAGCCGTCCGCTGCCGTTCCCGTTGCCGCCGCCCGGCCAGGTGCTCGACCACCGGCTGCCGGACGGGCGGTGGCTGCGGATCACCTCCGGCGAGCTGCCCGGCCCGAACGCGCTGCGGGTGGTCAGCTTCCGCGACACCACCGACCAGCAGCGGCGCGACCACGACCGGGATCTGTTCGTCGCGGTGACCAGTCACGAGCTGCGTACCCCGGTCACCGTGATCAAGGGGTACGCGGACACGCTCACCGACCACTGGGACTCGCTGAGCGACGGCGACCGGAGGCAGGCCGCCCGGATCATCGGGCAGCGCGCGAACGAACTGGCCCGCCTGGTGGACCGGCTGCTGACCGCCGCCACCGAGAACCGGCCCGGTGGTGAACCGGCCGCGCCGTTCGACCTGGTCGACGCGCTACGGGCGGCGGTGGCCGACCTGCCGGCGGACGTCCGGCACCGGGTCGTGCTCGACCTGCCCGCCGATCTGCCCAAGGCGCTCGGCGACCGGCACAGCCTCGCCACGGTGCTCACCGAGCTGGGCACCAACGCCGGGAAGTACTCGCTGCCGGACACGCCGATCGAGATCACCGCCGAGGCGAACGAGCGGACCGTCTCGTTCCGGGTGGCCGACCGGGGCATCGGCATCCGGCCGGAGCACGTGGAGCGGGCCTTCGACCGGTTCTGGCAGGGGGAGTCCGGCGACCGCCGCCGGTATCCCGGTGCCGGGCTCGGTCTCTATCTCGTCCGCCAGATCGTTGAACAGCAGAATGGATGGGTATCCCTCCGGCCCAGAGCCGGTGGCGGTACGGTCGCAGAGGTGCGGCTGCCCCGGGGTTGACCGGGGCGCTCGCGGGCGGGGAAGGAACGACGTGTCGACTGGTCCGGCCGAACGGTCGTGGTGCGTGGTGGTGCCCCACGACGCCACCGGCGCGCGCCTGGCCCGGCACCGGCTCGCCGACGAGCTGACCGGTGTCGTACCCCCGGTCCTGGTGGCCGACCTGGTCGCGGTCCTCGCCGAACTGGTCGGCAACGCGGTCCGGCACGCCGACGCGCTGCCCGGCGGCGTCGTCCGGGTCGCCTGGCGGCTGCGGACGACCGAGCAGGGCCCGAGCGTCGAACTCCGGGTCACCGACGGCGGTGCCGGCGCCGGCCCGTGCATGCGTATCGCCTCGCCGGACGCGGCGGACGGGCGGGGACTGCACATCGTCGCCGGGCTGGCCAGCGGCTGGGGCGTGGAGCGCGACGGCCTGGGCCAGAGCGTGTGGGCCCGGTTCGACCCGGTCCCGGTGCAGCGGACGGACCTGGTCGCGGCCGTCTGACCGACGCGGCGGACGGGTCCGGCCCGCACCGCCGAGGCGCGGCATCTAGGCTGTCTCGCCATGAGCGAGCGGAGCGGAGCGGGCGCATGAGCAAGCGTCGGAAGAACCAGCGGGCCGTCGAGGCCACCCCGAAGCGGGAGAAGGTGCGCGACGTCTTCGTGCCCCGGCCGTTCGAGGGCCTCGCCGACGAGCCGGAGTGGATCGCCCTGCGTGAGCTGGTCCCGGCCGCGTCCGCGCCCCTGCGGCTGACCCCGGAACTGATCGAGGAGTACGGCGACCGGCCGGTCACGCTGGCCACCGTGCTGCCGATGGCCGCCCCGGCGATGACCAAGCCGGACGGGCGGGTCTTCATCGGCCTGCAACGGCACCAGCAGTCCGGCGACGTCTCCCGTGACCTGGCCGACGCGCTGATCTCCGCGCTGCGGACCGAGCCGGGCGGTCAGGTGAGCGTGCCGCCGCTGCCCGGGCCGGGCCCCCGCCTCCAGGACATCCTGGTGGACGGCCCGCTGGAGATCAGCATGCACGACGGGTTCGACTTCTGGCTCGACCCGGGCGCCGCCGACGACCCGAACGTGCAGGCGTCCCTGGAGCGGGCCAACTCGGCCATCTACCCGACCGTGAAGCTGGCCGCGGCGCGGGCCGCGTACTGGTGCCAGGTGCCGGAGAAGGCCCACGTACGCCTGGTCCTGCCCGAGGACGAGGACACCGCGCTGGACGCGCTGTCCCGGCTCGCCGCGGCGGGCGCGCTGACGCTCGGCGACGACACGAAATTCGCGGGCATGTTCCGGGCGCACGGGCGCCTCGCGCCGGTGTGGGACCTGCCGGAGGACACCCCGGCCGCCGAGTGGGAGGCGCCGGTGGCGGAGTTCGCCAAGCGCTACGCCGAGGCGGTCGCGGACCGGGAGCCGCTCGACGCGACCGGCCGCCGGGCCCGCCAGGGCCTGCTCGGCCGCCAGCTGACGCTGCGCTGACGCCTCCGGGTCAGGCGGCCCCGCCCTTCTCCCGCACCAGCGGGCAGGACATGCAGCGCGGGCCGCCCCGCCCGGAGCCCAGTTCCGACCCGGCGATGGCGATCACCTCGATACCGGCCCGTTCCAGTTGCGCGTTGGTCTCCACGTTGCGCTCGTACCCGACGCAGAGCCGGGGCGCGAGCGCGAGCGTGTTGTTGCCGTCGTCCCACTGCTCGCGTTCGGCGGTGACCGGGTCGAGGCCGGTGTCGATCACCCGGAGCTGGTCGAGGTCCATCGCGTCGGCGGCGGCCCGCAGGAACGGCGCCGGGCCGTCGACCCGCAGGTCGTCGCCGTCCGCGCCGGCGATGACCGTGTACGCGGACAGTTCGTCGGCGACGTTCGCGTACATCAGCACGGCGTCGACGTCGACCATGGTGCAGATCGTGTCCAGGTGCATGGTGGCGCGTTCCTGCGCGATCGGCACCACCAGGATGGTGTGCGCCAGCCCGGCCGCGAACACCTGCCGGGCCAGCCGTTCCGCGCCGGCCGGGGTGGTGCGTTCGCCGACGCCGACGGCGAGCACCCCCGGCGCGAGCAGCAGCACGTCGCCGCCCTCCAGGTGCTCCAGCCGGGGGTGGTAGACGAACTCGGTGCCGGCGAAACGCGGATGGTAGCGGTAGATCGCGTCGGTGAGCGTGGTCTCCCGCCGCCGGGCCGGCATGGCCAGGCTGGTCACTCCGACCCGGTCGCCGATCCAGACCGACGAGTCGCGGGTGAACAGCAGGTTGGGCAGCGGGTCGATGACGAAGTCGTGCCGGTCCATGAGCGTCCAGACCAGACCGCCGGGGCGGTCGGCGCCGATCCGCAGTTCCTCGTGGGCGAGCCCGGCGGTGAGCACGTCGGCCAGCCCGGCCGGGTCGAGGTACGCCAGGTGGTCGGCGACCCGGCGCCGCAGGGTGTGGCCGAGCCGGCGGGACCGCAGCACCTGGTCGGTCAGCTCGGCCCGGGCGTCCGCCACGGCGAGCGTCTCGACCAGCAGGTCGGTCAGGTAGAGCACCTCGACCCCGCGGGACCGCAGCGCGGCCGAGAACGCGTCGTGCTCCTCCTGCGCGCGTCCCACCCATGGGATAGCGTCGAACAGGAGGCTGTCGTTGTTCCGTGGGGTGAGGCGGGCCAGTTCCGGTCCCGGGCGGTGCAGCAGCACCGTCCCGAGCCGGGCGACTTCGCTGTCCACATAGTGGGTCACCCCCGCAGCCTAGGGCAGGCTTGCGCACCATCCGGAAAAGAAGTGTGAATGAATATGGCATTCATCCGCACTCACTCCGGCGGTCCAACTTGCCGAGCCCCCGGGGGCGCAACGTAGGGTAGTGGAGACATAACTTCGAGAGACCTTTTGCCGGAGGTCGCGATGACTGTCTTTCCCGCTCGTCGAGCCGTACCGAGCAGGGCACTGCCGCCCCGCACGGTGCCGCACTCCCGGGTCGAGCCCACCTCGGTGCTCGAGCCGGCCCGACCGACTCCATTGGAGTGGGCCCGGCGTCGCCGGGCGGAGCGGGGGGCCCGCCGGTTGGAAGCGGCAGGGGCCCGCGCCCTGGGCCAGCTCGACCACCTCGGTCCCGCCTGGCACGTCATCGAGTGGCCCCGGACGGACCCGGCGGACATGCTGCTCGACCGCGGCCGCGACGACCGGGCCGGGTTCCTGGCCATCGGCCCGAGCGGCCTGTTCGCGGTCACCATCGCCGACCACGGCCGGGCCCGGGTGCTCGTGGCCGGAGACGTGGTCCAGATCAACGGCAAGCGCCCGCCGTACGTGGCGGAGGCGCGCCGGGACGCGAAGCGTGCCAGCAAGGCCCTCTCCGACGCGGTCGGCCTGCCGATCCCGGTCACCCCGGTGCTGACGTTCGTCGGCTCCGGGGTGATCAGCGTCTACGGCCTGCCGAAGGACTGCCTCATGGCCACCCACCGCGAGCTGGACCGCCTGCTCGTGGCCGGTGGGAACCGGATCAGTCCGGCCACGGCCGAGAAGCTCTCCCGCGTCGCGCAGGCGCCGGCGACGTGGTTCAACGGCACGTACCGTCCAACCGCCGACTACCGGTGGTATGACGAGGGCCGAACGGCCGCTGACAAGCGGGCCGCCCGCCGGTAACGTCTCCGGCGACGCCACGCGGCCCACGGCACCGCCCCCGACTGGTTCCGTCGGTCCGCGCCGTCGCCGGCCGCCCGGCAGCCGATGCTTCCGCCGCACCGACCGGCTAGCGTGGACAGACCGTCGGTGTACATAGGAGGCGCGGTGGCCCACGTCGAACTCTCACTCTCGGAAGTGTTCGCGCCCGCGGCATCCACCGAGCAGGAGTCCGACAACTTCGGGCAGTGGTCCGGCATGGTCTCCCGGGCCGCCGAGCCGTGCCTGCTGATCGACGAGGGCACCACCGTCGTGGCGATCTCCTCGTCCGGCTGCGACCTGCTCTGCCTGGGCGCCCCGGAGGACGTCATCGGGCTGCCGCTGCTGGAGGGCGGCCTGCGCCTGGTCGACTTCACGGCGAGCCCGAGCGAGCTGACCGAGCAGGAGACCGACAAGATCCCGCCGCTGCTCGCACTGCACTCCGGGCGGCTCGCCCGCGGCCTGCTGCGGGTGCAGCAGCCCGGCTCCGACGCCGGCCGGACTGTCGACGCCATCTCCACGCCGGTGCTCTCCGACGGCGCGGTGGCCGGCTCGCTCACCTTCCTCTCCGCGGTCTGACCTCGCCGCGATCTGCCCGGCGCGCTTCACCCGGGCCGGTCCTGCTCCTACGATGGCATCGGCCCCACCACACGACGACATCCCTCGATGCCCGAGGACGCCCCCGTGCCCCGCACCCCACACCCCCGACGCCGCCGCCGTCCGCTTGCGCCGGCGCTGGTGGCGCTGCTCGCCCTCGCCGCCTGCGGCACCCCGCCCGAGCTGCGCGCGCCGCCACCCGCCGCCGCCACGCCCGTCCCGGTCCCGTCGGCGTCCGCCACGCCCGGCCCGAGCGCCACCCCGACCTCGCCGGCGCCGGTCCTCCCGCCCACGATGTCGCCGTCCGTGCCGGCCCCGGCGGCGCCCTGCCGGGGGCGGCCGTCCGGCGACCGGATCGTCGCGCTGCTGCGCGGATCCGCCGGCGTGCTGCCCCGCGACGTGAAGGTGACGGTGGCGACCGGTCCGCTCTGCGCCGAGGGCTGGCAGTACACGGTGCTGACTGTCACCGGGCACGAGGAGTTGCAGGTGGTCACGCGCGGCGAGACCGGCACGCCGAAGCTGGTCACCGCCGGCACGGACGTGTGCGGCGTCGAGGTACGGACCGTGGCGCCGGTCGGCATCCGTACCCTGGCCTGCGACGGCACGCCGGGTGCGTAGGCTGGTCGGCATGCCGGGAACACCGCCGACCCGCTTCGTCTACCTGGGCCCCGAGGGCACCTTCGCCGAGCAGGCCCTGCGTACGGTGCCCGCCGCCGAGCGCGGGGACCGCACGCCGGCCCGCAGCGTCGGTGAGGCGCTCGACGCGGTACGCGCCGGGGAGGCGGACGCGGCGCTGGTGCCGCTGGAGAACTCCATCGGCGGCGCGGTCGGGGTGACGCTCGATGAACTGGTCGAGGGCGACCCACTGGTGATCACCCGCGAGGTGGTCCTCCCGGTGGACTTCGTGCTGGCCGCCCGCACCGGCACCACACTGGCCGACGTCCGCTCCGTCGCGGCGCACCCGCAGGCGTCCACCCAGTGCCGGGGCTGGCTGCGGGAGCACCTGCCCGACGCCACAGTGGTCGACGTGCTCTCCAACGGCGCCGCCGCGGCCGGGGCGGCGAGCGGCGAGTACGACGCGGCCATCTGCGCCCCGATCGGCGCGACCCGGCACCGTCTGGCGGTGCTGGCCGACAAGATCGCCGACCACCCGGACGCGGTGACCCGGTTCGCGCTCGTCTCCCGCCCCGGCCCGCCCCCGCCGCCCACCGGCGACGACCTCACCTCGCTCGCGGTGTGCCTGGCCCACGACCGGGTGGGCGCGCTGCTGGCGGTGCTGATGGAACTGGCGGTGCGCGGCGTGAACATGACCCGCATCGAGTCCCGCCCGACCGGCGAGGCGCTCGGCCGCTACGTGTTCTTCCTGGACTGCGCCGGGCACGTCGCCGACGTACGCCTCGGCGAGGCGTTGCAGGGGCTGCGCCGGGTCTGCGCCGACGTGCGGTTCCTGGGGTCGTACCCCCGGCACCGCTGGAGCACGGCGGCGGGTGACCAGCAGGCGCCGGTGCCGCCCGGTCTCACCGACGCCGACTACGCCGACGCGGCGGCCTGGGTGGCCCGGCTGCGGGCCGGCGAGCTGAGCTGACCGGCCCGGGGCGACCTCGGCGGACGTCCCGGGCATCGGAGGGTCACTGAAGCAGGCCGCCGAGCACGCCGCCCTGCTGCTGCGAGCCGCTGCCGGCCACCGGAGGCTCCTCCGAGGGCTGGACCACGACGAAGCCCTGACCGGCGAAGCTCATCGTGAACGCCTCACCGGTGCTGCGGCCGAGCAGCGTGCCGAGCCCGAGCTGCTCGGCGCGGTGGTAGCCGGTCTGGAGGTTCGCCGACCAGCAGACCGCCGCCTGCGGGTCCACGTACGTCGGCGCGTCCACGTTGAGCACCACCGGGGTGCCCTTGGTGGTGACGGCGATCCGGCCGTGGCCGGTGAAGACACAGTTGAACAGGCCGGACGAGGACGCGAAACCGGCGCCGCCGACCATCTTGATGTCGTACTGGAGCGTCGAGTCGAACGCCAGCACGCTGGAGCCGTTGATGGACAGCGCGTCGCCCGGCTCCAGGTCGATGACGTGCACGTCCTTGGCGAAGTCGGCGAGGAAGACGTCGCCGCGCCCGGAGACCTTCATCAGCGGCACGCCCTCACCGGTGAGCCGCTGCTTGATGAACTTGCCGATGCCGCCGGAGCCGAGGGCCTGGAACTGCACCTGCCCCTGGTAGGCGACCATCGAGCCGACCCGGGCCATCGCCTCGCCGTTCAGCTCGATCTTCAGCATCTTGGAGTTCTGCAACCGCATGCCCGGCTGCTGGGACTCCTTCTCAAGGTTCTCCGCGGAGAACAGCGCGCTGCGCATGGGTTTTCCTCCTGCATCAGGATCTGCTGATCCGCAGGTTAGGGGACCGGCGCAACCGCCGGAACCAGCCGGGCGGAGACGCGCCGGAGGCCGGTCAGCCCCAGCCCAGGGCGTGCAGGCGCTCGTCGTCGATGCCGAAGTGGTGGGCGATCTCGTGCACCACGGTGATCGCCACCTCGTCGACGACGTCGTCGTCGGTGTCGCAGATCGCCAGGATCGGGTTGCGGTAGATCAGGATGCGGTCGGGCAGCACACCGGAGTAGTCCCAGCCGCGAGAGGTGAGCGAATGCCCCTCGTACAGGCCGAGCAGATCCTCGCCCGGCGGCGGGTCGTCCTCCACCAGGATGACCACGTTGCTCATCAGCCCGAGCAGCTCCTCGGGCACCTCGTCGAGCGCCTCGCCGACCAGTTCCTCGAACCGGTCCCGGCTCATCTCCACGGCCACGCGGCCCGGTCACTCCCTCCGGATCGGGCACACCGCACGGCGAGGGCGTCCCGCAGGACACCCCCGCCGTGCCGTACGCGATGTCAGGCCAGACGGGCGTTCAGCGTGATCTGCGCGCCCGGCGACAGCAGCCGGGAGATCGGGCAGTTCTCCTTGGCCGCCTCGGCGAGCTTGGTGAACTCGGCCTGGTCGATGCCCGGAACCTGGCCCACGGTCTCCAGGTCGATGCGGGTCACCGTCATGCCGGCGTCGGTCTTGTCGAAGTGCACCTTGGCGGTGGTCTCCACCGCCGTCTCCTGGGCGCCGGCGTCGGCGAGCTGCTTGGAGAGGGCCATCGAGAAGCAGCCGGCGTGCGCGGCGCCGATCAGCTCCTCGGGGTTGGTGCCCTCGCCCTCCTCGAAGCGCGACTTGAAGGAGTAGTTGCCGGACAGGCCGCCCTTGCCGGTGCGGACGGTGCCGGACCCCTCGGTGAGGTTGCCCTGCCAGCGAGCGGATGCGGTACGGATAGGCATGGCACCGACGCTAACCGAAAGCGCGCCGGCCCGCACCGGACCTCGGGGTCGCGATCCCGGCCCCCGGGAGCGGGCTGTGCCATGATTCGACGCAGGCCCGCGTACGGGAAGGGTGGCCATGTCGCAGGATCTCCCCGTTCCCCGGCAGGACAAGCGAATCCCCGTCCAGGACAACCGGTCCGACGACACCACGATCGTCGAGTGGGGCGACGCCGAGCCGGAGTCGTCCGGCCGGGCCGCGCGCTCGCTCGCCGCGCTGGGCCGGGACCGCCGCCTGCCGCCCGTGCTCACCGGGCTCGGCGCGGTCGCCGCGATCGCCTCGCTGCTCGGTGAGTGGCTGGCGATCACGGTGCCGGCCGAGACCCGGGGCGACGACGCGCCCGCCCGGCTGACCGGCGGCATCTCCGAGATCGGCGGGTTCGGTACGACGTACCTCGTGGGCCTGCTCGGGCTGTCGGTCGTGGTGGGGCTGGCGCTGCGCGGCGCCCCTGCGGTACGGCAGCACGCCCGGCTGGCCGGGCTGGGTCTCGCGGCGGGCGTGCTCGGGGTGCTCGTCGCGACCGCCGCCTCGCTCGAACAGCTGGCCCGGCGCATCCTGTTCTTCGTCGGCGAGCAGCGCCTGGAGGTCGAGCACGGACGCGGCCTGGTCAGCGCGTTCGTCGCCGTCGCGCTGCTGGCGGCCGCGCTGCACCTGGCCGGCCGGGCGGCCGGCGGGACGCCCGCCGACGGGGAGCCGGACGAGGACCGGCCCGACCGCCGCCGCCGGGCGGACGAGGAGGACGTGCCGCCGGCCCCGGCGGACCTGACGGTGCAGCCCACGGTGCCGTTCGCCGGCCCCGAACGGTCGTACTGAACCAGGTCCGGCAGCGCGTACGCCGGCCACCGGAGCTTCGCCGCCGATTCGCCGGAAAGCCGTGGTTGCCGCCCGTTCCGCGAGATACGGTTGCTGCCCGCCGTCCCATGGTCGCGGCACCGAGGACCTGGTCGGCCGGCGTGACGGCGGCGGGCGAAGGAGGAACCATGACCCGCCCGGGACTGCCCAAGCTGATCGCCACCGACCTGGACGGCACGCTCGTCCGCAGCGACGAGACCGTCTCCGCGTACACCCATCGGGTGCTGGACCGGGTGCGGTCCGCCGGCATCCCGGTGGTGGGCGCGACCGGCCGCGGACCGCGCCTGACCGAACTCACCCGCAACGACATCCGGGCCGCCGACTACCTGGTGATGGCCGGCGGCGGCCGGGTGGTGGACCAGAGCGACCCGGAGGGGCCCCTGGTGCTGCGGGACGAGCGGCTGCCCGGCGAGGTGCTGGCCCGGATCCTCACCGACCTGGAGGCCGCCGTCGGGCCGCTCACCGTGATGGTGGAGGCGTCGGACGAGCACGACGCGCCGCTCTGGGGCGACTACCACCCGAGCTGGCCCTACCCGGACCGGTTCGAGGCGCGCAGCCGGGTCGAGTGCCTGTCCTGCGACGTGATCAAGGCCTTCGCGCGGACCGCCGACCACCACGTGGACGAGCTGCTGGCCGCGGCGCGGGCGATCGTGCCACCGGACGTGGCCACGCTCACCCAGGCCGGGCTCGACTTCGTCGAGATCTGCCCGCCGCGCACCGACAAGGCCAGCGGGCTGAGCGTCATCGCCGAGCGGCTCGGCGTGGACCCGGCCGACGTGCTGGTCTTCGGCGACCAGCCCAACGACCTGCCGATGTTCGACTGGGCGGGCTGGGCGCGGGTGGCGGTGGCGAACGCCCACCCGGAGGTGCGCGCCGCGGCGGACGAGATCACCTTGCGCAACGACGACGACGGCGTCGCGGTCTACCTGGACCGGCTACTCTCCCGCTGATGGAAGATCCACCTCGCCTCGTCGCCTCCGACATCGACGGCACGCTGCTGCGCGACGACCGGACGCTCAGCGCGCGTACCGCCGCGGTGCTGGCCCGCATCAACGCCGCCGGCACGCCGGTGGTCCTGGTCACCGGCCGTCCGATCCGCTGGCTCCAGATGGTGTACGAGCAGCTCGCCGAGCCGCTGCCGGCGATCTGCGCCAACGGCGCGGTGGTGTACGACCCGGTCACCGACCAGGTGCTGCGGGCCGACCCGCTCGCCCCGGAGCTGCTGGCGGAGGTGGCCCGGCGCCTGCGCGCCGAGGTGCCCGGGGTGAGCTTCGCGGTGGAGATCGTGGACAGCCGGCAGATGCGGCACGAGGCGCACTACCCGCTGCGCTGGGACGCCGACCTCGACGCGATCCGGGCCGTCGAGTCGCCCGAGGAGCTGCTGTCCGCGCCCGCGGTGAAGCTGCTGGCCCGGGCCGGTGAGCAGGACCCGGACGTCTTCGTGCAGGTGGTGGCGGGCGCGCTGGAAGGGCTGGCCGAGGCGACCCACTCGTCGTACAGCGGGCTGATCGAGATCTCGGCGGCCGGCGTCACCAAGGCGGCCGGTCTGGCCTGGTACGCGGAGCGGCTCGGCATCGGCGAGCGGGACGTGCTGGCCTTCGGCGACATGCCCAACGACGTGCCGATGCTGGCCTGGGCCGGACGGGCGGTGGCCGTCGCGAACGCCCACCCGGCCGTACGCGAGATCGCACACGAGGTCACCGGGCCCAACACCGAGGACGGCGTCGCCGCGTACCTGGAGAAGGTCTTCGGGGTGGACTGAGCGGCCGGGGCGCGTGACGCGCCCCGGCCGACGCGTTAGAGGTACTGGCCGGGCGCGTGGCCCTCGCCGCCGGGCATCCCCGGCATGCCCGGAATCACGCCGCCCGGGCCGCTCGGCAGCGCCTGGCGGCCGGAGCGCATCTGCTCCAGCTGGACGCGGGCGGCCATCTGCTGGGCCACCAGCGCGGCCTGGATGCCGTGGAACAGCCCCTCCAGCCAGCCCACCAGCTGGGCGTGCGCGATGCGCAGCTCACCCTCGCTCGGTGCCTGCTGCTCGGTGAACGGCAGCGAGATCCGCTCCAGCTCCTCGCGCAGCTCGGGGGCGAGGCCCTCCTTCAGCTCGACGATCGAGCGCTCGTGGATCTCCCGCATCCGGTGCCGGCTCGCGTCGTCGAGCGGCGCCGCCTTCACCTCCTCCAGCAGCTGCTTGATCATGCTGCCGATCCGCATCACCTTGGCCGGCTGCTCGACCAGACGGGTCGGGTCCTCGCCCTTGCCCTCGTCGGTCTGCACCGTGCCGACCGGGCGGCCGTCCGGCCCGACCACCACCACGGTGCCGGGGATGCCATCGTTGCCCTGTTTGTCGTCGTGTCCGGCGGAGTGCGCTTCGGTCATGGCACCCATCTTTACCCACGCCGACCATGTGCACGCGGCCGGACCGGCGGACGCTACCGTCGCCGCATGCTCTCCGACCCGCGCGAGGTGCTGACCCGCCCGTCCCCGCCCCCGGATGCCACGGTCTCCTACGGCGACCACCCGGACCAGTGCGCCGACCTGCGCCTCCCGGCGGGCGACGGGCCGCCCCGGCCGCTCGTGGTCGTGGTGCACGGCGGCTTCTGGCGGGCGGAGTACGACCGGACCCACACCGGCCCGATGGCGGCGGCGCTCGCCGCGCTCGGCCACCCGGTCGCGCAGATCGAGTACCGCCGGACCGGCCGGCCGGGCGGAGGGTGGCCGCACACGCTCACCGACGTCCGTGCCGGGATCGCCGCGCTGCCGGAACTCGCCGCCGCGGGGCTGCCCGGCCGGGTGGCACCCGTGCCGCCGATCCTGGTCGGTCACTCCGCGGGCGGGCACCTGTCCCTGTACGTGGCCGCGCACGCCCCGGAGACGGTCGGCGGGGTGCTCGCGCTGGCGCCGGTGGCCGACCTCGCGCAGGCGTACCGGCTGGACCTGGACGGCGGGGCGGTGGCCGCGCTGCTCGGCGGCGGCCCGGACGACGTGCCGGACCGGTACGCGGCGGCGGATCCGTCGGAATTCGTACCGATGCGAACACGCACGGTAGTCATTCACGGTGGTCAAGATGTCCAGGTTCCGATCGCGATCAGCCGGTCCTGGGTAGCCGCAGATCAGGCCGCCGGAGGCTCAGCCACGCTCGTTGAGCTGCCCGAATGCGAGCATTTCGGGCTGATCGCGCCGGGCTCCGCCGCCTGGCCCCGGGTGATCGAGGCGTTGCGGTCGCTTCACGATGATCTTCCGGGCATTGACGCAGCGTCGTCGACCAGGTAGAACGCCGAAGGGGTGTGCACCATAGCCACCCCGTCGGGAAGGAAATCGGTGGCACAGATGAACCGCAGGCGGGCGCTGCAACTGCTGGCCGCGCTGGGTACCACCGGACTGGCGGCGGGTTGCGGCTCCGGGGACGACGACGGGGAGCAGACCGGATCCGGCAGCCCGATCAAAGTCGGGCTGATCGTGCCCGGCAGCGGGGCGAACAAGGCCATCGGCGACGAGATCACCAACGGCTTCCAGCTCTTCCTCAGCATGCGCGGCCAGCAGATCGCCGGCCACCCGGTCACGCTCGTGACCGCCGAGGAGGGCGACACCGCCGCCACCGGCAAGGCCGCCGTCGACCGGCTTCTCAAGGAGGGCGTGCTCGCGCTCACCGGCGTGGTCAGCCCGACCGTGATGACCGGCATCAAGAACGCGGTCGAGGAGGCCCGGGTGCCCCTGCTGGGCTCCAACGCCTCCCCGTCGACGCTCCAGGGCGTCGTCTACATCTGGCGCACGTCGTACGTGCTGACCGAGCCCGGCGAGGCGCTCGGCGAGTACCTGCGCCAGAAGCTGGACGCCTCCAGCCGGATCGCCATCTTCGGCACCCGCGGCCTGGGTAGCCAGGACGTCATCGAAGGGCTGCGGCGCGCGTACGAGCGCGGCCGCCGGCTCACCGAGGACCCGATCTTCACCGAGGACGACCCCAACCCGTCCCGGTCGCTCTACTCCGGGCCGATCCGCAAGGCGCTCGAACGCAAGCCGGACGCGGTGTTCTGCCACTACTCCGGCGCGCAGGCCGTGCAGTTCGTCAAGCAGCTCTACGCCCAGGGCTACCGGGGACCGATCTACGCCCCCGGCTTCCTCACCGAGGGCACCGCGCTCGACCAGCTCGACGACGGGGAGAAGGGCCGCGAGCGCAAGCTGATCCAGTCGTACGGCATCGAGACCGCGCTGAACTACTCGGCCGACCTCAACAACACCGCGAACCGGATCTTCGCCTCGGCGTACCGGAAGACGTTCAACTCGGCGCCCACCACGTACGCGATGGCCTCCTACGACGCCGCGCTGGTGCTGGACAAGGCGATCCGGCTGGCCGGGGGAAACCCCTCGCCGCAGCAGGTCAACCTGGCGCTGGGCAAGGTCGGCCAGGTGGACAGTCCGCGCGGCACCTGGCAGTTCAACCAGACCCGTACGCCGCAGCAGAAGTGGTACCTGCGGCGGGTGCAGACCGACGGCCGGCTGCTGTCCAACGTCGTGATCAACGAGCTGGCGACGCTGGGCTGACCGGCCCCCGTACACGCGCAAGGGCGGTCTCCCACCGGGAGGCCGCCCTTCGCGTCGAGGCGTGGCTCAGTGCCGCAGCTCGGCGATGCAGCACTTGACGCTGCCACCGCCCTTCTTCAGCTCGGCCAGCTCCACCGGGACCGGGTGGTAGCCGGCGGCCTTCAGCTTGCCGGCGAGCCGAATCGCCTCGTTGTTCAGCACCACGTTGAGCCCGTCGCTGACCAGGTTCAGGCCGAACGCCAGCGCGTCCTCGTCGTCCGCGACGATCGCGTCCGGGAAGAGCTGGGCCAGCACCTTCTGACTGGCGGCGGAGAAGGCCCCCGGGTAGTAGACGATGTTCTCGTCGTCGATCGAGGCCAGCGCGACGTCCAGGTGGTAGAAGCGCGGGTCGACCAGGTGCAGCGAGACCACCGGCCGCCCGAGCGCCTCCTGCGCCTCGGCGTGCGCGGCCGGCTCGGTCCGGAAGCCGTACCCGGCGAGGATCAGCCCGCCGTGCGCCTCCGGCAGGTACGCGAAGTCGCCCTCGCCCTCGTTGGTCTCGCTCGGGGCGATGAACCGCCAGCCGTGCTCCTCGTAGAACGCCCGGTGCGCGGCGGCCTCGGCGGCCCGCTGCTCGTACTTGAACCGGGCGCCGTAAACCGAGCCGTCGACCACGAAGGCGCCGTTGGCCGCGTAGACCATGTCCGGCAGCCCCGCCTCGGGGGTGAGCAGGTGCACCTCGTGGCCCAGCCCGGCGAGCGTCTCCCGCAGCCGGTCCCACTGCTTGACCGCCAGGTCGGCGTCGACCGGCGTGGTCACGTCCATCCACGGGTTGATCGCGTACTCAACCGTGAAGTGCTCGGGCGAGCACATGAGATATGTCCGCTTTCGCGAGACTCGCTGCTGGTTCACGGTCACCAAGAGTAGGTACGGTACAACTTTGGTAACAGCCACAACCATTGCTTCCCGGGAGCAGAACGTTGCAGATAGACGCGGTCGACCAGCGAATCATTGCGTTACTCGTCGCGGATGCTCGCGCCTCGTACGCGGACATCGGCAGCCGGGTGTCACTCTCCGCCCCCGCCGTCAAACGACGGGTCGACCGCCTCCGATCCGCCGGGGTGATCCGGGGATTCACCGCCGTCGTCGACCCGGCCGCGGTCGGCTGGACCACCGAGGCGTTCGTCGAACTGTTCTGCGCCGGCCGGACCACTCCGGCGCAGATCGGTGCCGCCGCCCGCCGGCACCCCGAGGTGGTCGGCGCGTACACCGTCTCCGGCGAGGCGGACGCGCTCGTGCACCTGCGCGCCGCGGACATCTCGCACCTGGAGGAGGCGCTGGAACGGCTGCGGGCCGAATCGTTCGTCACGTCGTCCCGCAGCACCATCGTGCTCTCCCGGCTGGTCGAGTCCCCCGGCGTCGGACCGTCCACGCCTTGACCTCAACCCCGCTTCATGTCGTGCACTGGTGACCGGCTCGAAGCGAGGGGGCGGTATGCGTGCGGTGTGGCTACGGGAGTTCGGCGGACCCGACGTGCTCGTGCCCGGGACGGCACCCGACCCGGCACCCGGACCGGGTCAGGTGCTCGTCGACGTGGCACACGCGAACATCACGTTCGTCGAGACGATGTTCCGGGCCAGCGGCTTCGGGCCGTTCGGCGCCGAACTGCCGGTGATCCCCGGCAACGGCGTCGGCGGCACGATCACCACGCTGGGGCCGGGCGTCGACCCGGCGCTCGCCGGCCGCGTCGTGGTCACCGCCACCGGCGGCACCGGCGGGTACGCCGAGCGCGTCGTGGTCGACCGGAGCGCGCCTGTCCCCGTACCCCCGGGGTTGGCGCTCGACGCGGCGGTGGCGTTGATGGCCGACGGCCGGACCGCCCTGATGCTGGCCCGCGCGGCCGGGCTGCGGCCGGGCGACCGGGTCCTGGTCGAGGCGGCGGCCGGTGGCGTCGGATCGCTGCTCACGCAGCTGGCGGCGACCGCCGGCGCCACTGTGGTGGGCGCCGCCGGCGGCGCCCGGAAGGTCGACCTGCTCCGGGCCGCCGGCCTCGACGTGGTCGTCGACTACCGGCAGGCCGGCTGGACCGACCGGGTCCGGGACGCCGTGGGCGCCGTCGACGTGGTGTTCGACGGCGTCGGCGGGCCGCTCGCCCGGGAGGCGTTCGACCTGCTGGACCCCGGCGGCCGGATGCTCAGCTTCGGGCTGGCCGGCGGCGCCTGGGCGGACATCCCGGCCGAGTCCGCAGCCGCACGCGGGGTGACTCTGCTCAGCCCCCGGCCCGGCCCGGACGAGCTGCGCGCCCTCACCGAGGCGGCACTCGCCGAGGGCGCGGCCGGGCGGCTGCGGCCGCTGATCGGGCAGCGCTTCCCGCTGGAACGGGCCGCCGCCGCGCACGCCGCGATCGAGGCCAGGGAGACGGTGGGCAAGACGCTGCTCGACGTACGCTGATCCGGGCTCAGAGGTACATGCCGGTGCGGTGCTCCTCGGCCCGCGCCGGCTTGTCGCCCTCACCGAAGAAGCGCTTGCCGCCGAACTCGCCGTGCAGGCGGTCGTCCAGCTCGTCCGCGAGACCGGTCATCACCTGCACCGCGAGCATCAGGTGGGTGGGCTGGAAGTTGCGGCCGAAGACCGGGATGGACGCCCACACCGTGTCGTCCGCGCAGTAGAGCCGGCCGATCGGCATCCGGTTGGTCAGCTCGGAGAGCTTCACGTAGAGGCGTTCGGTCGGCTCGACCTCGGTCAGCACCGGCGAGAAGACGTCCACCAGCGGCGGGTTGTCGCGTACCCGGACGAAGACCATGGCCGAGCCGGCCCGGATGTTGATGTCACCGTCGGAGTCGACCTGGAGCTGGTCGGACGCGGACTTCAGCATGGTCGACACGACGGTGCGGACCCGCTCCTCCAGCGCCAGCACGTCGTTCTCGCCGGACTGCGCGGCGGCCGCCGCGGCCAGCGCCTCGTCCAGGTCGGCCTCGACGTCGCGGTCCGGGCCGAACTCGCTGCGGGCGGTGCCGAGCGGTTCCACCGGCAGCGGCTCGCCCTCGGCGTCGTGCACCAGGTAGACGAGGAAGGCCGGATGCGGGGCACCGTAGACGTCCCGCAGCGTCCGGGACAGCACGGCGGCCAGCCGGGTCGCCTCGTCGGCGCCGCAGTCCAGCCCGAACTGCTCGCCGGAGCCGGGCACCACACCCGGCGGCGACCAGCCGAGCGCCACCATGTCGGCCACCGCCGCCCGGTCCAGCCGGTAGCCCTGCGGAAGCGTGGCGTTGCCGACCGCGCGGGCCGAGACGCGACCCTCCTCGCCCGCGTCCACACTCACCGAGTAGACGGCGTCGCCGGTGCCCGAGGCGGTCGGGTCGAGCGTGACCTCCAGGTGCCCACCGGCGGGCAGCCCGCGCAGCCGGTCGGCGAGCGCCCGGGCGAACTCCCGCCAGGCCTCGGTGACCTTGGCCCGCAGATCGGCCGTGGTCGGCTCGTCGAGCAGGATCGACTCGTGGTGCTCCGGCGCGCTGCCGGTGGTGTGGTGCTCCGGCGTGCCGCCGGCAGGCTCGTCGACCGGCGCCGAGGGGTGGTCTGCCGTCATGATCGCCTCCGTCCGTTCCCGCCACCCTACCCACGCGCGAAGAGGACCGAATCCCGCGAGAGGCGCTAATCCCCAGGTGTGGAACCGCCCAGGTCCACCGGCCAGGAACCGGCCAGCGCGCTGAGCCGCTCGGCCGCCGCGGCCGGGTCCGCGCCGCGCCCCACCGCCAGCCCCAGCAGGTACGCGGTGACCGGCGCACCCGGCCGGACCACCTGGTGGGCCACGTCCCGGGCCACGTCGAGCACCGTCGGCACGGGCACCCCCGCCGGGTCCAGGTCGAGTTCGGCGCAGACCGCCGTGACCCAGTCGTCCAGCACCGTCATCTCGTCCACTCCTCCGCCAGGCGTACGTCCTCGTCAGTGTCGCAGTCGAACCAGGGCGGCGGCCCCGAGCCGGACCAGGACACCTCCCGTACGGCGAGGCCGGCCAGCAGCCCGCGTACCGGCGCCCCGTCGAGCGAGCCGCCCCGCGTCGCGGCGAGCCGGTCGAGGGCGGCCCGCAGGGCCGGCACCCGCCAGACCGCGCAGAGGTGCTGGCGACGGCCGTCCCCGTCCACGTAGCAGGCGAGCGCGGCGGGCCGACCGTCCAGGGTCCCCCGCCGGGCGACCGCCGGTGCGTCTTGCGGTCCGGCGGCTGCGGCGTCGAGCGCGGGCGGCGGGTCGTCGCGGGAGTGACGGGCGGCGAGCGCGCGTCGCAGCTCGGCCACCGCTGCGGTGGTGAGTAGCGGCAGGTCGGCGGCGAGCACGGCGACTGTCGTCGTACCGGGGTCGAGCCACGCCAACCCGGCTGCCGTAGCGGCTACCGGACCGGCCCCTGGCGGATCTTCCTGGGCCGTCCGGACTCCCCTGGGCAGCGCGCCGGACGAGCCGACCACGATCCGCTGGTCCGCGTCGGCCACCGCGTCCAGCACCCGGTGCAGCATCGGCCGGCCGCCGACCGCCCGGGCCGGCTTGTCCACGCCGCCCATCCGCCGGGCCGCGCCACCGGCGAGCAGAATCGCCGCGTACCCCGTCACGGCCTCACAGTAGCCACAGCCACGACCGCCGCGTCCCGGCTCGGGTCGGCGCCCGGCGTTGCTCAGCGGTTTTCCGACGTTGATCGACTGCTCTTCGCCGGAGTGGTGGCATCCATGGGCCTCCGACACCGCCACTTCGCCGAACTGGTGTCGATCATCGGCCTTGGCCGGCCTGGGTGGGCCTTGGTCGGCCTCGGCCGGGCGGGCCGGGCGGGCCGGGGTGGGCGGGCCGGGGTGGGCGGGCGGGCCGGGGTGGGTGGGAAGAGCTGGGGCGACGTGCGGGCGACGGGGCACCCGGGGAGGATGGCGGCATGGGACGGGCGACGGATCGGCGTGGTGTGCTGCGGATCGACCTCGACGCGGCCGGGGACGGCCGGGGGCGGATCCGTCGGCAGGACACCCTGGCCGTGGAGGAGCCGCTGGAGATCCGCGTCGGCGCGGCCGGTCCGGGCCGACGCCGGCCGCTGGCGGTGACGATGCGGACGCCCGGTGACGACCTGGACCTGGCCATCGGCTTCCTGCTCACCGAAGGGCTGATCCGGTCCGCGGAGGACGTGCACACCGCGCAACTCTGCGCCGGGGCGGAGACCCCGAACACCTACAACGTGGTCGACGTGGTGCTCTCGCCCGGCGTGCCGGAACCCGTCACCGACCCTTCGCGCAACTTCTACACCACCAGCTCGTGCGGCGTGTGCGGCAAGGCGAGCATCGACTCCGTGCGGACCCGCTCGCAGTTCGCGGTGCGGGACGACCCGCTGGTGGTCACCGCCGACCTGCTCGCCGGGCTGCCGGACCGCCTGCGCGCCGCGCAGCGCGCCTTCGACCGCACCGGCGGCCTGCACGCCGCCGGCCTCTTCACCCCCGACGGGGAGCTGGTCGTGCTGCGCGAGGACGTCGGGCGGCACAACGCGGTGGACAAGGTGCTCGGCTGGGCCACCCGGGAAGGGCGGCTGCCGCTGGCCGGGCACGTGCTGCTGGTCTCCGGACGGGCCAGCTTCGAACTCACCCAGAAGGCGTGGATGGCGGGCGTGCCGCTGCTCGCGGCGGTGTCCGCACCGAGCACGCTCGCCGTCGAACTGGCCGAGGAGGCCGGGATGACGCTGGTCGGCTTCCTGCGCGGACCGACCATGAACGTCTACACCGGGGCGCCGCGCGTCGCCGGCTGACCCGCTCACCGGCGTGGCCGGCGTCGGCGGCGCCGCAGCACCGCGCCGTCGTCGGAACCGGGCCACCCGTCGAGCGCGGACGGGGCGACCCCGCGCCGGAGCGCCTCGTCGAGCAGCACCGCGAGCGAATAGCCGGGGTGGGCGGACAGCACCCGTTCCAGGGCTACGGCGGCCAGTGCCCCGTGCCCCGAGCGCCAGGCGGCGAACGCGAGCAGGCAGCCCGGCGCGGCGATCAGGTCCGGCTCGGCGCGTCGCAGCACGTCCGTCCAGAGGCTGATGTCCTCGTCCCGGCCGTCGATGCGGGACCAGGCGTGGTCGCGTACCGCGACGTGGGTGAGGAGCACTGTCAGCCAGGCCACCTCGTCGTCGTCCAGCCGTTCGCCGCGCCGCTGCCGCCGGATGGCGGCTCGCACGGCCGCCGTGCCCGCCGTCCGCACGGCCCGCGGCTCCCCACCCGCCCTCGAACTGTCGGCTGGCAGGCCTCCGGCCGGGCTCCCTGCCGGCGGCGTTGACGGTCGTCCGGTGAGCGCGGCCAGGCGGAGGCGGGCGCGATCGGTGGCCCGGCGCATGGCGAGCCGGACCGGCCCGTCGAGCGGGGACACCTGCGCGGCGAGCGCGGCCCGGTCGGGCAGGGCCACCTGACCGGCGAACACCGCGGCCGCGCCGACCCGGCTGGCGGCCGGGTCGTACGGGGTGCCGTCGGGCGGGCAGCAGGACGGCTCGGCGCACAGGTACGAGAACCAGCGGCCCTCGGTGACCCGCAGCGCGTCGAGCACCGCCACCCCGATGGCGGTCAGCGCGTCGCCGATCGCGTCCACGACGCCTGTCACCCGGGCCGCCGGACCGTAGCCGACGACTGTGGCGGCGTCGGCGTCCTGCCGGGCGACCACCTGCGCCAGATGCCGGGCCGCCGGGCCGGGGTCGGCTCCCGGTGCGGGCAGGTCGCCACGGGCGGCGAAGACGACGCGCCGACCGCGTACGGCGACCACCACGACGCTGTCTGCGGGATGGAAGCCGAGCAGGTAGGGCACGGCCGCGACCATGTCGGCCGGCGAGCGGACGGAGAGGCGCGCTGGCTCGGTGGAGTTCATGCCGGGAGCGTGGGCGGTCGGGGGCCGCCACGTCCGCCCCTGTGGACGACACGCGGTCCGTCCACAGATACGGAGCGTATCGGCCCAGCTCAACAGCGATCGGCGACGCCGCTCGGCACACGGATGTCCGGGGTAACCGCTACCTTGCGCTCATGGACCTGGCGTACCTGCGGGCACACCCGGAGCACCTGCCGACCTTCCTGACCCACCAGCGGATCCGGGAGACCCCGGTCTCCGGTGGTGACATCTGCGCGGCCTCCCGGCTGACGCTCGACGACGGGCACTCGGTGTTCGCCAAGACCTGGCCGGAACGGGCGGCGCGTCCGCTGCCGGAGGGCTTCTTCGCCGCCGAGGCGGCCGGGCTGCGCTGGCTGCGCGAGGCCGGCTCGGTGCCCGTACCGGATGTGCTCGTCGCGTTGCCCGACCTGCTGGCGCTCGACTGGGTGGAGCCCGGCGAGCCGACGCCGGAGGCCGCGGAGGCGTTCGGCCGCGACCTGGCCGGGCTGCACCGCGCCGGGGCGCCCGCGTTCGGCGCGGACCGGCCCGGGTTCATCGGCGCGCTGCCGCAGGACAACACGCCCGGCCCCGGTCCCTGGCCGGAGTGGTTCGCCCGGCACCGCCTCCTGCCCTACCTGCGCATGTCGGTCGACGGCGGCGCGCTCGACGACGCCGGGGCGGCGCTCGTCGAGCAGGTCGTCGGCCGGATCGGCGAGTTCGGCGGTGACGAGCCGCCGGCCCGGCTGCACGGCGACCTCTGGCCCGGCAACCTGCTCTGGGGCGCCGACGGCCGGGTCTGGCTGGTCGACCCGGCCGCGCACGGCGGCCACCGCGAGACCGACCTGGCGCAGCTCGCCCTGTTCGGCGGCCCGCCGCACCTGGACCGCATCATGGCCGCCTACCGGGAGGCGTGGCCGCCGGCCGACGGATGGCGGGAACGGGTGCCGCTGCACCAGTTGCACCTGTTGCTCGTGCACACCGCGATCTTCGGCGCGGCGTACGCGGACGCGGTGCGCTCCACCGCCCGTGCCGCCCTCCGGGGGCCCGACCGCGCTACGGTCGACGGATGAGCGCCCCCCGGACGAGCGACGGCGTCCTCGCCGACCGGTACGGCCGCGTCGCCCGGGACCTGCGGGTCTCGCTCACCGACAAGTGCAACCTGCGCTGCACCTACTGCATGCCGGCCGAGGGCCTGCCCTGGCTGGCCGGTCCGCAACTGCTCACCGACGACGAGATCATCCGGCTGGTCGGTGTCGCGGTGTCCCGGCTCGGCATCACCGAGGTGCGCTTCACCGGCGGTGAGCCGCTCATCCGCCCGGGCCTGCCCGGCATCGTGGCGGCGGTCGCCGCGCTCACGCCCCGGCCGCGCATCTCGCTGACCACCAACGGCATCGGCCTGGCCCGGATGGCGCCGGCGCTGCGCGCCGCCGGGCTGGACCGCGTCAACGTCTCGCTGGACACGCTGGACCGGGACCGGTTCACCGCGCTGACCCGCCGCGACCGGCTCGCCGACGTGCTCGCCGGGCTGGCCGGCGCGGCGGAGGCCGGGCTGACCCCAGTGAAGATCAACTCAGTGCTCATGCGCGGCACGAACGACGACGAGGCGCCGGAGCTGCTGCGGTTCGCGCTCGCCCACGGCTACGAGCTGCGGTTCATCGAGCAGATGCCACTCGACGCCCAGCACGGCTGGGACCGCTCGACGATGGTCACCGCCGACGAGATCCTGGCCTCGCTGCACGCCGCGTTCGCGCTGACGCCGGACCCGTCCGAGCGGGGCGCGGCACCGGCCGAGACGTGGCTGGTGGACGGCGGGCCGGCCCGGGTCGGGGTGATCGCCAGCGTGACGCGGCCGTTCTGCGGCGACTGCGACCGCACCCGGCTCACCGCCGACGGCCAGGTACGCAACTGCCTGTTCGCCACCGAGGAGTCGGACCTGCGCGGCGCGTTGCGCGACGGCGCGGACGACGAGGAGCTGGCCCGGCGCTGGCGCGCCGCGATGTGGGCCAAGCGGGCCGGGCACGGCATCGACGATCCGACGTTCCTCCAGCCCGCGCGCTCGATGTCGGCGATCGGAGGCTGAGGATGGAGCTGACAGTCCGCTACTTCGCCGGCGCCCGCGCCGCCGCCGGACGATCCGAGGAGACCGCATCCGCCGGCCGCTCCCTGGACGAACTCCTCGATGACCTGGCCGCCCGGCACGGCGAACGCCTCGCGGTGGTGCTGAAGGCGGCGAGTTTCCTGGTCGACGGCGTGGCCTGTCATGATCGACGGGCACTGTTGCCGGCCGGGGTGACGGTGGACGTGCTGCCGCCCTTCGCGGGCGGCTGAGGGGGGCCCACGTGCTGGCCATGGCGACATTCCTGGGCTTCGTCGTGCTCGTGATCGGCCTGATCCACTTCTACCTGTGGAAGCGGCTGGTCCGGGACACCACGCGCCCCGGGCGGTGGCGCCGGGCCGGTGGCGTGGCGATCGCGGCGCTGGCGGTGCTCGTACCGGTGACCATGGCCGGCACCCGCGGCGGCTGGTACTGGCTGGCCTGGCCCGGTTACCTCTGGGTCGCGCTGATGTTCTACCTGCTGGTGCTGCTGCTGGTGCTCGAAGTGCCGACCGCAGTGGTCCGGCTCGTGCTGCGCCGCCGGGCGCGCTCGGCGGTCGCCGCCGGCCCGGAGCCCGAGCCCGCACTCGTGGGAGCGGCGACGGCGGAGGGTGCGACGCCGCCGCCGGTCGACCCCGCCGACGCGCCGCCGCCCGGCACCCCCACGCCGGACCACGACCCCTCCCGGCGGCTGCTGCTCGCCCGCGGGGCGGCGATCTTCGCCGGGCTCACCGCCGCCGGCGTCACCGGGTACGGCGTCCGCACCGCGATGGGTCCACCGCAGCTCGACCGGGTGCAGATCCCGCTGGCGAAGCTGCCCCGGAGCATGGACGGCCTGCGTATCGCCACCGTCTCCGACATCCACCTCGGGCCGTTGCGCGGCCGGGCGCACACCGAGCGGATCGTCGCGATGATCAACCGGATGGACGCCGACCTGGTCGCCGTGGTCGGTGACCTGGTCGACGGCACGGTGGCCGAGCTGGACGAGGCCGCCGAGCCGCTGCGGGACCTGCAGTCCCGGTACGGCAGCTTCTTCGTCACCGGCAACCACGAGTACTACTCCGGCGTGGAGGAGTGGGTCCGCGAGGTGGACCGGCTCGGCCTGCGCGTACTCCAGAACGAGCGGCAGGAGATCCAGGCCCGGGGTGGCGTGCTGGACCTCGCCGGAGTGAACGACGTGAGCGCCGCCGGCACCGGGGTGGCCGCGCCCGCCGACTACGCCGCCGCCCTCGGCGACCGTGACCCGAGCCGACCGGTGGTGCTGCTGGCGCACCAGCCGGTGGCCGCGCAGGAGGCGGCGAAGTTCGGCGTCGACCTCCAGCTCTCCGGGCACACGCACGGCGGTCAGATGGTGCCGTTCAACCTGGCGGTGAAGCTCCAGCAGCCGGTGGTCTCCGGCCTCGGCGAGGTCGACGGCACGAAGGTCTACGTCACGAACGGCGCCGGTTTCTGGGGCCCGCCGGTGCGGGTGGGCGCGCCTCCCCAGGTGACGCTCGTCGAGCTGCGCGCTCAATAGCGTGCCCGGGCCGCCGAGTCCAGCACCGCATTGCTCAGGTCACCCGTACGCGTGGCGACGGGCGGGCGGGGGACCGGACGTGACAGGATGCGGCGTGCCTCCGTTCAGCGCCGCACCCCCCGGTGGCCTCCCGCCGTACGTCGCGGATCTGCACATCCACTCGAAGTACTCCCGCGCGTGCAGCCGCGACCTGACCCTGCCGAACCTGGCCTGGTGGGCCCGGCGTAAGGGCATCGGCGTGCTCGGCACCGGCGACTTCACCCACCCCGCCTGGTACGACCACCTGCGCGAGACGCTGCACCCGGCCGAGCCGGGCCTGTACCGGCTCTCGCCCGACGCGGAGCGGGACGTCGCCCGGCGGCTGCCGCCCCGGCTCGCCAGTGAGGCGGAGGCGGACCCGGTCCGGTACATGCTGAGCGTGGAGATCTCCACGATCTACAAGCGCGACGACCGCACGCGCAAGGTGCACCACCTGATCTACCTGCCGGACCTGGACGCGGTGGCCCGGTTCAACACCGCGCTGGGCCGGATCGGCAACCTCGGCTCGGACGGACGGCCGATCCTCGGGCTGGACTCCCGCGACCTGCTGGAGATCACGCTGGAGGCGAGCCCGGACGGCTACCTGGTGCCCGCGCACATCTGGACGCCCTGGTTCTCCGCGCTCGGCTCGAAGTCCGGCTTCGACGCGATCGCCGACTGCTACGCCGACCTGGCCGAGCACATCTTCGCGGTGGAGACCGGCCTGTCGTCCGACCCGGAGATGAACTGGCGGGTCAGCAGCCTGGACCGCTACCAGCTGGTGTCGAACTCGGACGCGCACTCGCCGCCCGCGCTGGCCCGGGAGGCCACGGTCCTGACGGCCGCCCGCGACTACTTCGCCATCCGCGAGGCGCTGCGTACCGGCGACGGGCTGGCGGGTACCGTGGAGTTCTTCCCGGAGGAGGGCAAGTACCACGCCGACGGGCACCGCCTGTGCGGCGTGAACTGGTCGCCGGAGCGGACCCGCGAGGCGGGCGGACGCTGCCCGGAGTGCGGCAAGCCGCTGACGGTGGGCGTACTCAGCCGGGTCGAGGAGCTGGCGGACCGCCCGGCGGGGCACCGTCCGGCGCACGCCCGCGAGGTGGCCCACCTGGTGCCGCTGGCCGAGATCCTGGGTGAGCTGAACCAGGTCGGCGCGCGGTCGAAGAAGGTCGAGGGCAAGCTCAACGAGCTGATCGCCGCGCTCGGCCCGGAGCTGGAGATCCTGACGCGTACGCCGATCTCCGAGATCGGCCGCGTCGGCGGCGAGCTGCTCGCGGAGGGCATCGGCCGGCTGCGCCGCGGCGAGGTGCGCCGGGTGCCGGGCTACGACGGCGAGTACGGCGTGATCACGCTGTTCGACCCGGCGGAACTGGGCGCCTCGGGTGCCCGGGCCGGGCAGGAGACGCTGTTCGACGTACCGGTGCCCGCGCAGCGGCGGCCCGCGGAGCCGGCGCCGAAGCCGAAGGCCAAGCGCCCGGCGGCGGCCCGGCCGGAGCCGAAGCGGACGCCGCCGCCCGCGCCCCCGATCGCGCCGCCGCCGTCCCCGCACGAGCCGTTCGAGCCGATGCTCGCCGGGATGGAGGAGGTCGGCACCGGTCTGCTGGACCGGCTGGACGCGATGCAGCGGGTGGCCGCCTCGGCGCCGGGCGGCCCGCTGCTCATCGTGGCCGGTCCGGGCACCGGCAAGACCCGGACGCTGACCCACCGGATCGCGTACCTGTGCGCGGAGCTGAACGTCTTCCCTGATCAGTGCCTGGCGATCACGTTCACCCGGCGGGCGGCCGAGGAGCTGCGGCACCGGCTGGACGGGCTGCTCGGCCCGGTCGCCGAGGACGTCACAGTCGGCACGTTCCACTCGCTGGGCCTGACCGTGCTGCGGGAGAACGCGGCGGCGGCCGGGCTGCCGGCGGACTTCCGGATCGCCGACGACGCGGACCGGGCGGCGGCGCGCGCCGAGGCCGGCGACGACGACGAGCGGTACACGGCGCTGCTGCGCAAGCGGGACCTGGTCGACCTGGACGAGCTGCTGACGCTGCCGGTGTCGCTGCTGAAGGGCGACCGGAAGCTGGTCCGCGAGTACCGCGAGCGGTGGAAGTGGATCTTCGTCGACGAGTACCAGGACGTCGACGCGGTGCAGTACGAGCTGCTGCGGCTGCTCAGCCCGCCGGACGGCAACCTGTGCGCGATCGGTGACCCGGATCAGGCGATCTACTCGTTCCGGGGCGCCGACGTGGGCTACTTCCTGCGCTTCTCGCAGGACTTCACCGACGCGCGGCTGGTCCGGCTGAACCGCAACTACCGCTCCTCGGCGCCGATCCTGGCCGCCGCCGTGCAGGCCATCGCGCCGTCGTCGCTGGTGCGGGGCCGGCGTCTCGACCCGGCCCGGCTCGACCCGGAGGCGCCGCTGGTCGGCCGGTACGCGGCGAGTTCCGCCCACGACGAGGCCGACTTCGTGGTCCGTACCGTGGACGAGCTGGTCGGCGGCCTGTCCCACCGCTCGCTCGACTCGGGGCGGATCGACGGACGGGCCACCTCGCTGTCCTTCTCCGACATCGCGGTGCTGTACCGCACCGACGCGCAGGCCGCGCCGATCGTGGACGCGCTGGCCCGGGCCAACATCCCGGTGCAGAAGCGCTCGCACGACCGGCTGCGCGATCGTCCCGGCGTGCCGGCCATCGCCCGCGAGCTGCGCCACGCCGGTCTGGACGGCTCGCTCGCCGCCCGGGTACGCCAGGCCGGGCAGATCCTGGCCGAGCGCTTCGCGGTGCCGACGCTCGACGGCTCCGGCGCGGTACGCCCCGAGGACGTCCGCACCGCGGTGGACCTGCTCACCCCGCTGGCCCGGCGCTGCGGCGACGATCTCGACCTGTTCCTCAACCAGCTCGCCACCGGCGCGGAGGTGGACGCGCTCGACCCTCGCGCCGAGGCGGTCACGCTGCTCACGCTGCACGCCGCGAAGGGCCTGGAGTTCCCGGTGGTGTTCCTGGTCGGCGCCGAGGACGGCCTGCTGCCGCTGCGCTGGCCCGGCTCCGAGCCGGACGACGACGCGGTGGCCGAGGAGCGCCGGCTGTTCTTCGTCGGGCTGACCCGGGCACAGGACCGGCTCTACGTCAGCCGCGCGGGCCGCCGCGCCCGGCACGGCGCGGAACGCGACACCCGCCCGTCGCCGTTCCTCGACGTGATCGACCCGGCGCTGTTCGAGCGTCTGGACTCGACCGAACCCCGCCGCCCGAAGGACCACCAGCTCCGGCTGATCTGACGGCACCTCTCAGGTGAGGACGGCGGCGAGCCATGCGCCGCCGAGCAGCGCCGGGCCGAACGGCACCGGCGTGTCCCGGCGTACCCGGCCGGCGGCGAACAGGACGAGCACCGCTGCTCCGGCGAGCATGTGCGGCAGGAGCAGCCCGAGTCGCAGCGCCGGCCAGCCGAGCCAGCCCAGCGGCAACCCGAGCGCGGCGGCGAGCTTCACGTCGCCGAAGCCGAGCCGGGCGCGGGGCAGCAGTGCCAGCAGCGCGTACCCGATGAAGGAGAGCGCGGCTCCGGCCACCGCGACGACCAGGCGGCGCGGTTCACCGGTCGCCGCCGTGGCAGCGATCAGGCCGAGCCCTCCGCCGAGCGCGACCACGCCGACGAGCGGGTCGGGCAGCCGCAGCGCTGCCACGTCGGTGACCGCGAGGACCAGCCCGGCGGCGGCGACCGGCAGCAGCGCGGGCAGCGCCGGCTCGCCGCCCCGGGCGGCGGCGAGCCCGCCGAACACCACAGCACCGAGCAGGGCGAACGCGCTCCGGCGCGGGGCACCGCCGGCGGGAACTGTGACGAACGACCGGCCGACCGGGACGGCCGCCCACCCGGCCGCCGTGCCGAGAAGCGCGACCCCAGTCACCAGCAGTGCCGACACGGGCCGGGACGCTACCGCCCGGCCGGCTCCGCGGATGCCCCGTCGACGGCTGGTGGCGGGGACCGGCGGGGTCGCTCGGTGCTGACCACCACCGCCACGCCGACCACGATGACCGCGCCGCCCATCAGCACCTGCGAGGTGATCGGTTCCGCGACGAACAACGCGCCGAGCGCCACCGCGACCACCGGGTTCACGTACGCGTACGTGGAGACCAGGGAGATCGGCGCGTGGGCGAGCAGCCAGACGTACGCGGTGAACGCGACGAGCGAACCGGCCACCATCAGGTAGGCCATGGCCGCCCAGGACCGCCCGGTCACGTCGGCGAAGGAGAATCCGCGCAACTCGCCACGGGCCACGCCGACGAGCGCGAGCACCGCCGCGCCGGCGACCATCTCGTAGACGGTGGCGACGAACGGGTCGGCGGGCATCAGGATCTTCCCGGACAGGTACGAGCCGACCGACCAGCTCGCCGCCGCGGCGACCACCGTGAGCGCGCCGGCCACCGGCACGCCGTCCACCCCGTCGCGGGGCAGCACGAGCAGGATCAGGCCGGCGAAGCCGAGCGCCACCCCGAGGAACGTCCACGGCCGGGGCCGGTCCCCGCCTGCCGTCCGCAGCAGCACCACGAGCAGCGGCACCGTGGCGACGAGCAGCGCGGCGACACCGGAGGGTACGGCGGTCCCGGCCGGGCCGGACTCGGCGAGCACCACCAGACCGTTGCCGCCGGCCAGCAGCAGCACGCCGACGAGCGCGGCGGAGCCGACGCGGCGCGCGGGCACCCGCAGGGCACCGGGTCCGCGCCGCAGGCGCAGCACCACGGCGAGCACCACCGCTGCGGCGGCGAACCGCATCGCCGCCGAGATGAGTGGCGGCAGGGACTCGACAGCGACCCGGATGCCCAGGTAGGTCGAGCCCCAGAGCAGGTAGACCAGCACGAGGGCGGTCCAGATCAGCGCGGTGCGGGCCGGCGGCGTCGCGGAATCGACGACGTTCGTCGCACTCGTGGGGCGTGAGCTCATCGTGGGACCACGCTACGGTGACCACGGCGTCGGCGTCCCCAGTTGGTGGCCGGCCTCTCAGCACTGGCGTACGCAGGAGGCGTTCATGTCGAACTTCGGTCCACCGGGCGGCGGCTCTCCCGAGCCCTGGGGACGGCCCGACGACGGCTACGCCCCGCAGCCCGACCCCCGCTACGCACCGCAGGGCGACCCGCGTTACGCCCCGCAGCCCGACCCGCAGTACGGCCCGCCGCCGGGCGCGCGGCCGTACGGGCCGCCCGCCGATCAGTACGGTCCGCCCACGCAGCAGTACGGGCCGCCGACGCAGCGCTACGAGCCGGGTCCGGCCTGGTCCCCCGGGCCGCCGCAGCAGGGCCACCCGGGCGACCCCTACGCCGGGCCGCAGTACGGCGGTGGCCAGCCGCCGTACGCCGAGCCGACGCCCCCGCCGAAGCGCGGGAAGGGCCCGTTGCTGGTGGTCGTGATCGTGCTGGCGGTGCTGCTGCTGGGCGGCGCCGGGGCGTACTGGCTGCTGGGCCGGGACGAGCAGACCCCGACCGGCGGCACGACCGCTGCCACCCCGCCGGCCGCGGATCCGAGTGAGGCGCCGCCGAGCGAGCCGGCCGACACGACGCCCACGACGGCGGCCCCGGCCTCCTCGACCGATCCGCGCTTCGTCAAGGCGGGCCAGTGTGTCGCCAACGAGGGTGGTGGCGGTCAGCCGAAGCTGGTGATCGCCGACTGTGCCCCGAAGACGTACGAGGTGCTGCGCCGCATCGACGGCGCGACGAGCGGCAAGAAGGACGCGGAGGCGAAGTGCGGGAAGGTGGCCGGCTACACCGACTGGTACTTCTTCGACAGCGAGCTGGACACACTCGACTTCGTGCTCTGCCTGAAGCGCCGCTGAGCGCCGACAGGGCCGCCGGGCGCGGCGCGTGAGGACCGGTAGCCAAAACTAGGGCTGTCTAGCATCCACGCTAGACAGCCCTAGTTTTGTGTCGACGCCGACACGCGGTAGCCGCCTCTACGCACATCTAGCCTGGTCGCTAGAGAACCCGATACTGTGCGATTCGTGGATCCGGTCCGCAACCCGTACGCACCGGGCGCCGGCCAGCGCCCGCCCGAACTCGCCGGGCGGGGGCGGGAACTGGACGTCTTCGACGTGGTGCTGGAACGGATCGCCCGCGGCCGCCCCGAACGCAGCCTGATGCTCACCGGCCTGCGAGGAGTGGGCAAGACGGTCCTGCTCAACACGCTGCGCTCCGAGGCGATCAACCACCTCTGGGGCACCGGCAAGATCGAGGCCCGGCCGGACCAGTCGCTGCGCCGGCCGATCGCCGCCGCGCTGCACATGGCGGTCCGCGAACTGGCGCCCCGGCACCGCGCCCCGGACCGGATCGACGCGTTCCTCGGCGTACTCAAGGCGTTCGCGCAACGCTCCGCACCCACCGGGCGCGGCGGCGCGGCACCAAAGCTGCGCGACCGCTGGCAGCCCGGCATCGACGTGCCCGCGAGCAGCGGGCGCGCCGACTCCGGCGACATCGAGATCGACCTGGTCGAACTGCTCAGCGACGCGGCGGCGGTCGCCACCGACGTCGGCACCGGCATCGCCGTCTTCATCGACGAGATGCAGGACGTCGGCGCCGAGGACGTCTCCGCGCTCTGCGCCGCCTGCCACGAGCTGTCCCAGCTCGGCGCGCCGCTCATCGTCGTGGGCGCGGGGTTGCCGCACCTGCCGGCCGTCCTCAGCGCCGCCAAGTCGTACTCCGAGCGGCTCTACCGCTACCAGCGCATCGACCGGCTCGACCGGATCGCCGCCGACCAGGCGCTCTGCGCGCCGGCCGAGCGGGAGGAGGTCGAGTACGAGCAGAAGGCCCTCGACCTGCTCTACGAGAAGTCCGGCGGCTATCCCTACTTCGTCCAGGCGTACGGCAAGGCCACCTGGGACCACGCGCCCCGCTCCCCGATCACAGCGGCGGACGTCCGGGTCGCCGCTCCCGAGGCGGAGGCCGAGCTGGCGGTGGGGTTCTTCGGCTCCCGGTTCGAGCGGGCCACGCCCGCCGAACGCGAGTACATGCGCGCGATGGCCACGCTGGCGCTGGTCGACGGCGAGGAGGGCGGCCGGGACGACATGGACGCGGCGGTGCCGACCGCCGAGATCGCCCGCGCGCTCGGCCGCAAACCGGCCAGCCTCTCCCCGGCCCGGGACGCGCTGATCAAGAAGGGGCTGATCTACTCCGGCGAGCGGGGGACCGTGGCGTTCACGGTGCCGCACTTCGGCCGCTACCTGCGCACCCAGCCCGCCTGACCGTTCGGGCCGCTGAGGCCGTTCGGGCCGCTCAGACCCGCGACCACGGCGGCGGGAAGACCACCTCGCCCGCCGGCGGTGGCGGCTCTCCGCTCGCCGACGGCGGCAGCACCAGCGCCTGCCACGGCTCACCCAGCCCGGACCAGGGACTGGTCAGGCCGAGTCGGTCCGCCGGGCCGAACCCGAACCGCCGGTAGTACGCCGGATCCCCCAGCACCACCACCAGCCGCTCGCCCAGCTCGGCTGCCGCGTCCAGCGCCGCCTGCACCGCCGCCGTGCCGTGCCCCAGCCGCTGCCGGTGCCGCGCCACCGCCACCGGACCGAGGGCCAGCGCCGGCCAGGTGCCGCGTTCGGTGCGTACGCCGACGCGCGTGAGCAGCGCGTACGCCACCACCTCGCCGCCGTATTCGGCGACCATGGCCAGCTCCGGGATCCACGCCGGGCTGTGCCGCAACTCCTCTACCAGGCCGACCTCCGGTGGGGTGGCCACGTCGGGGCGAGCGAAGGCGGCGGCCAGCACCCGGGCCACCGGCGCCTCGTCGGCCGGGCCCTCCGGGCGTAGTCGCAGCGTCGTCACCCGCGCGACCTTACCGAACGCAACCGGTCCATCCGCGACGGTCGCTGAAATCGATACCGTTCGGACGTCCACGTCGGCCGATACCTTTCGTGTGTTGCGGGGATGACGACGCCCTCGACGGGGTAAGACTGAGCCATGAAGCCCGTGCGCTCCCTCGCCCGAGTCATGTTGAGCGGCATCTTCGTGGTCAGCGGCGCCCGCAACCTGCGCAATCCGGAACGCCTGGTGCAGGCCGCGGAACCGGTCACCGGGAAGGTCGCCCCGCTGATCCAGAACGTGCACCCCCGCATCCCCACCGACACGGTCTCGCTGATCCGGGCCAACGCGGCCACCCAGCTCGTCGGCGGCCTGATGTTCGCCACCGGCCGGTTCACCCGTCCGGCCGCGCTGGTGCTCGCGGCCACGCTGATCCCGACCACCGCCGCCGGTCACGCCTTCTGGAACAACGACGACCCGGCCGCCCGCAACAACAACCAGATCCACTTCCTGAAGAACCTCGGCCTGCTCGGTGGCCTCCTCCTCGCCGCCGCCGACACCGAGGGCAAGCCGGGCCTGCGCTGGCGCGCCGGCCACCGGATCGACCACTCACGCCGGTCGGTCAAGCGCGCGGTCCGCACCGCGCGGCGCGAGGCGAAGATCGCCGTACGCTCCGCGTCGACCGCCCGCCGCATGCCCGGCTGACAAGCGTTTTCGTACGGCCACCACCCCCCGCAAGGCCACCAATCACCTGAACCGTCCGAGACCCGTTAACGCGGTGGAAATGTCAAAAACACGTGTGGGATCGGACACGGTCGCGTAACGCGGGAGGCAGCAACGTGAGGCGCCGTTCTAGGCTCCGTTCTGGACCTGGACGGGTACGACGACCTTGGTACGGGGGTGGCCACGCCATGCCGGCGACAGTCGGTAGACGGACCAACCGCCTCGCCCCGACCTCCCGCGTCGACCGCCGGATCGTGGTGCGTCTCGGCGTCGTCGCCGCCGTGTCGTACGCCGCGTGGCTCGCCATCGGCGCTTTCGGACGGCCGTACAACTTCTTCGACATGAAGATCTACCACGGCGCGGTGCTGTGGTGGGCCGGCGGCAACGAGCTGTACGACTTCGTCGCGCCCTCGACCACGCTGGGCTTCACCTACCCGCCGTTCGCCGCCCTGGTCATGCTGCCGATGTCCTGGCTGCCGGTCGACGGCGCCGGTTTCGTCAACGCGCTCGCCAGCATCGGCGCGCTCGCTGTCGTCCTCGCCGCGCTGCTACGGCCCATCGTGGACCGCCTCGGCTGGCCGCTCTGGTTCACCGTCGGCATCGCCACCCCGCTCGCGGTCGCCATCGAGCCGTCCCGGGAGACGCTCGGCTACGGGCAGGTCAACCTGCTGCTCTTCGTGCTGATCATGGCGGACATGGTGGGCCTGCGCTGGCGGGCCAAGCGGGGCACCCACTACGAGACGGCCGATTCGCCCCTGGCCCGGTTCGTCTACAGCGGCGCCTGGGCCGGTGTGGGCATCGGGCTCGCCACAGCGGTCAAGCTCACCCCGGCGCTGTTCGTGGCCTACCTGATGCTCACCCGGCAGTGGCGGGCCGCGCTCACCGCCGTCGGCACCGCGATCGGCGTGACCGTCGTGACGTTCGGCGTACTCGGTGAGGAGTCCCGCGCGTACTTCACCGGCGTGCTGTGGCAGACCGAGCGGGTCGGCGCGGCGGACATGACCGCCAACCAGTCCCTCGCCGGTCTGCTGGCGCGGCTCTACGACTCGATCGAGACGCCCGGCCTGCTCTGGCTGGCGTTCTCGGTGCTGATCCTCGCGCTGGGCCTGTCCCGGGCGATGAGCGCCCGCGCCGACGGCGACGAGCTGACCGCGTTCACGCTGGTCGGGCTCACCGCCAACGTGATCAGCCCGATCTCCTGGTCGCACCACCTGATCTGGGTCATCCCGGCGATCATCGTGCTGGCCGACGCCGCGGTACGCCGCCGCGAAGCCAGCCGCGGCCTGCCGCCACGCGGCACCGGCGGCCCGTCGGCCAACGGCGTGCCGGCACTGCGCCCGCCGATCTGGTACCCGACGCTGACCGGGCTCCGCCACGGCGTCGGCGCGCTCGGGCTCTACCTGCTGTTCCTGATCTCACCGATCTGGCCGTACGAGCACCAGCTCCCCGAGGTGTCCCACTACCAGGACGGCCTGTTCGGGGCGTTGATGGAGAATTCCCTGGCCATCGCGCTGATCGTGCTCGTCGCGGCGCTGCCGTGGCGTCCTGGCGCCGAGCCGGCGTTCTACCACGAGCGGCTGGCCCGCACCGCCGCGCTGGCCGCCCGGCGCTGAGCGGACGGTTCAGGGGCAGTTCACCCACTCCTCGGTGCCGTCGTCGAAGACCTGGCGCTTCCAGATCGGCAGCCGCGCCTTCACCTCGTCGACCAGGCGTGCGCAGGCGGCGAACGCGGCCGCCCGGTGGGCCGTGCTGACCGCCGCCACCAGTGCCACGTCCCCGATCTCCAGCGGGCCGATCCGGTGCGACACCGCCACCGCGTACACCTGCGGGTCGGCCGCGATCTCGGCCGCCACCTCGCGCAGCACCGCCTCGGCGGTGGGGTGGCCCTCGTACTCCAGCCGGGTGACCCCCCGCCCGTGGTCGTGGTCGCGGACCACGCCCTGGAAGGACACCACCGCGCCGGCCCGGCGGTCGGCGACCGCCGCCTCGTGCGCGGCCAGGTCGAGCGGCCGGTCGGTCACCGCGCCGAGCACCACGCCTGCTTCCACTGTCACGACGTCTCCCGTCGGCTCGTTCGTCGCGCTCAACCGAATCGCTCCCCGGGGGTCAGCGGCAGCGGCACGAGCGGCACCCGGTCGCCGGCCGCGCCGCTGGCGCCGGGCCGGATCACCGCGAACCCGTCCGCGCCGGCCAGCCCGCGCAGCATCGCCGAGCCGACGTGCCGCACGGGGAACGCGGTGCCGGCGACGCGGTCCCAGCGGGCCAGCGCCAGATGGGTGTAGTCGCCGCGCCCGGGAATCGGCTCGGCGAGTGTCACGTGCGGCAGCACCGGCATCGGCCGTCCGGTGAGACCGGCGAGCAGGGGCGCCACGAGCGACACGAGCGCCACCACCGCTGACTGCGGGTTGCCGGGCAGGCCGGCCACGAACCGCACCCGCCCGTCGCCGTCCACCAGCCGGGCGAGCAGCATCGGGAAACCGGGACGCACCGCCACGGTGTTCACCACGTAGTCGGCGCCGAGCGCCTCCAGCGTCGGGTGCAGGTGGTCGACCGGGCCGTGCATGGTGCCGCCGGTGGTGCAGACCAGGTCCGCGTTGGCGAGCGCGCCCCGCAGCGCCGCCACGTGCGCGGGCAGCGTGTCGGCGACCGGGCCGACCACGTCGGCCGCGCGCACCTGGCAGCCGTAGCGGCGCAGCCAGGCCGGCACCGACGGGCCGAGCGCGTCCCGGACCCGGCCCGCGCCGGGCGGACCGGAGGTGAGCAGTTCGTCGCCGAAGACCAGCAGCGCGGCGCGGGGCGGGCGGCGGACCCGCAGCGTGTCGAGCCCGCAGGAGGCGGCCAGGCCGATCACCGCCGGGTCCACGGGCGTGCCGGCGGGCAACAGTTCCTCCCCGAGGTACGCCTCCTCGCCCGGCTCCCGCCACTCCGGCGCCGGGCGGGGCGTGCCGGACACCAGGCCGTCCGCCGTACGCGTCGACTCCTCGATCCGCAGGATCGCGGTCGTGCCCTCGGGAACCATCGCACCGGTGGCGATCTCCACGGTGCTGCCGTCGGCTTCCAGCGCAGGTGCGGTGTGCCCGGCGAGCACCCGTCCGACCACCCGCCACGGACCCGGGCCGCGCACCGCCCAGCCGTCCACGCTGGAGGTGGGGAACGCGGGCAGGTCGGTACGCGTGGTCAGCGGCTCGGCCAGGGTGTGCCCGTCGGCCTCGGCCAGCGGACGGGCGACCGCGGGAAGCGCGGCGGACAGGCCCACCGCGTACACCCGGGAGCGGGCCTCCTCCCACCCGGCCGGGGGTGGCGTGCCCGCCTCGGCCGCGGCGGCTTCGGTTTCCGTGCTCATCCGGCGAGCCTAGCGCCGGGGCACGCGCCTCGCGGGTTCAGTGGTCGCCGCCGCGAAGCTGGTCGACGGCGTGCCGCAGGATCGGCCCGAGCACCGCCAGGCCGTCGCGGGCGCCGCCGCGCGAACCGGGCAGGTTGACCACGAGCGTCCGGCCGGTCACCCCGGCCAGCCCGCGGGACAACGCCGCCGTCGGCACGGTGTCACGGCTGTGCGCGCGGATCGCCTCGGCGATGCCGGGGATCTCGTAGTCGAGCAGCGCGCGCGTCACGTCGGGCGTGCGATCGGTCGGGGTGATGCCGGTGCCACCGCTGGTCAGCACCACGTCGACGCCGTCGGCGCGGGCCGCGCGCAGGGCGTCGCCGACCGGTTCGCCGTCCGGCACCACCACCGGAGCGTCGACCTCGCACCCCAGCTCGCGCAGCCCGGTCACGAGCAGCGGGCCGCTGGTGTCCTCGTACACCCCGGCGGCGGCCCGGTTGGACGCCACGATCACCCGGGCCCGGATCACGGCCGGTCCTCCGGCCGGACCCACTCGCCGGTCTTGCCGCCCTCCTTGCGGAGCACCCGCACGGCGTCCACCGACGCGGCCGGGTCGACCGCCTTCACCATGTCGACCAGGGCGAGGCCGGCGACCGCCACCGCGGTCAGTGCCTCCATCTCCACGCCCGTGCGGTCGGCGGTCTTCGCGGTGGCGGTGATCTCCACCGTGTCGGCGGTGAGCTCCAGGTCGACGGTGACGCCGTGCAGCGCGATCGGGTGGCACAGCGGGATCAGGTCGGGAGTGCGCTTGGCGCCCATGATGCCGGCGAGCCGGCCGACGGCGAGCGCGTCGCCCTTGGGCAGGCCGTCGCGGCGCAGCAGGTCCACCACCTCGGCGGTGGTGCGGAGGCGGCCGGCGGCGACCGCGAGCCGGCCCGAGACCGGCTTGGCGGAGACGTCGACCATCCGGGCCGCACCGGCCGGGTCGACGTGGGTGAGCTGCGCGGGTTCGGTCACGGCCCGACCCTATCCGCCGGGTACGACGCTGCGGGCGCCCCGGCCTGCGGCGGGGAGGAGCGTCGTGTCGGGTGCCGATGCACGACGCTCCTCCCTCACCTGCCCACCGCCGATTCGCTGGGGGGAACTGGCGGTGGGGGCCTCGTCCGGCCGGGTCCGCTCTGGCGGTGAACCCACCCCGTGGCCGATACCGGGGACGCTAACGAACGCCGCGATAAGAAATCGATAAGCCGGTTCAGTGGCTCATGCCGAGGAGCAGAGCGCGGACGCGCTGCTGTTCCGGCCCACCGATTCGCTCGAAGATCGCCAGCGCCCTCTGCCACAGCCGGCGCGCTTCGCCCGGATCCTTGTCCACTAGGAGGCTACCGAGCCGAGCCAGAGCACGGCCTTGTTCCTGCGGGTGTGCGATACGGGTGGCCAACTTCAGAGCCTGCTCATGCAGGCGGATCGCTTCCTGTGGATCTCCCTGGGCCCCGGCGGTCGTTCCGAGCTCGTTCAAAGCGGCGCACTGAGCGTGGCGTTCACCGTTGTCGAGCGCCAACCGCAAGGCCGTTTCGTGCTGATGACGAGCCTCGTCCAGCCGCTCGAGCTCGCGTAGGGCGATGCCGAGATCCACCCGAAGCTCCGGCTCGCCGTAACGATGGCCGGTCCGATCCCGTAGCCGCAGCGAAGCTTCCATGATCCGAACAGCAGGTTCGAATTCCCCCATCCTCGACCTGACCATACCGATGTGCCCCAGAGCATTGAGCAATTGAAATTGGTCTGATGCGGATCTCGCCAGGAACAGGTGCAGTCGATGAAGTTGCAACGCCTCCTGGTACCTACCGATTGCTGCCAGCGCGATGCCGTGATTCGGTAGCACGAGGTCAATCCAGGCATGGCGACCCAGCAAAACCTCCCGTCGTAGATACGCGCCCAATTGCGCTGCCGCCTCTAGTTGCCCGGTCAACCAGTAGACGACCGTAAGATTGGCACGGAAGCGAGCCGCCTTACGCGTGTCGCCCAACTCCTCATAGATCTCAACCGCTGATTCCACCAGCTTGGTCGCTGCGGGATAGTCACCGGTTCGCACGTAGGCGGAGGCGAGGTAGTTCTGCATCTGGGCGGTCGCCTCTCGATCACCGAGACGCTGGGCTGAGCGCAAACCACACCGGTGGGTCGACAGCATGTCATCGAAGTACGTTCTTATGTAGAAGAAGCGCCAAAGCGAGCGCGCCAGCCGCCAGGAGAACTCGTCGCTACCTATTTCCGTGGCGTACGCGACGAGAGCGGTAAGGGTAGTCCGTTCGCGTTCCAGCCACTCTATGTCCGGGCTGATCGCCGCGACCAGATCCGGGCGGGAAGGTGGTTCGGCGGCCAGTTCGCTCCCCATCAGACGCGGCTCCAGCTCCGCCGCCACGGACAGTGCTGCGTGAAGACACAGCTCGAGAAGGCGGTCCGTCGCCTCCCTTAGGACCCGCGGGGGATCGATGCGCCGCGAGAGCTCACTGGCGTACTCGCGAACCAGGTCGTGCAACCGATAGCGCCCGTTCGCCTTCTCCTCGAGCAGATGGCGATCGACCAAGTCGTCAAGAACCCGCTCGGTCTCGGGAAGCGGGAGATTGACCACCGCCGCCGCCATCGGTGAACTGAGATCGTCGCCGGGATGGAGCGCGAGAAGCCGGAACACCTGCCGGCTTCGCTCATCGAGCGGTTCATAGGAGGTCGAGAATGCGTCGACCAACGTCCGGTCACCTACTGCGATCTGGCCTAGCCGACCGCGCTCATCGGCGAGTCGAGCCGCCAGATCTGCAACCAGCCAACTCGGGCGGTGCGCCAACCGTGCTCCGGCAAGCCGTATGGCCAGGGGAAGATAGCCGCAGCGGCGTACCACCTCGTCTGCCGCCTCCTCCTCTGCTCGCACCCGGTCTGCACCAGCAGTGGAGGCAAGCAGGGCGACGGCCTCGGCGGGGGTCAGGACTTCCAGTGACTCCGGAACTCCAAGTTCGGTTGCGAGCAGCCTCGACCGCGTGGTTATCAGCACCACGGTTCCCACGCCTTCGGGCAACAGCGGGAGCACCTGCTCAACGCTTGCCGCGTTGTCCAAGACCAGCACCGTCCTGCGTTGTGCCAACTCACGGCGCCAGAGATCGGCTCGATCCTCGAAGTCGGTCGGCACCCGCCCTGGAGGCACGCCCAACTGCCGAAGCAGGGTCAACAGCACCGCCTGCGGTTCCAGAGCAGCAGTTTCTCCGTGCCCTCGCAGGTCGACGAACAACTGGCCATCCGGATGCTGCGTTCGCAACATCTCGGCCAACCGGACTGCGAGAGTCGTCTTGCCGCAGCCTGCCATCCCGTCGATCACCTGGACGACGGCCGCCTGCTCAGAACGCCTCATGATTTCGCGCAGCAGCCGGTCCAGCACGTCCTGGCGGCCGACGAAATCGGTTGTCGGCCGAGGAAGCCAACTTACGGAAGGTGCCGCCCGAGGGCTGCTGGACGCCGACAGGTCAGGCGAGTGCGGCAGTCGTCGACCGGTCTCGAGTGCCTTTCGATGCAGCTCGTCCAGCCGCGGACCCGGCCGCACGCCCAATTCTTCATCCAGCGCCGCACGCGTGGACCGGTAGACGGCAGCCGCACCGGCCGAGTCCTCACTGGCAAGCAGAGCTTCCATGAGAACCGTCTGAAGCCCTTCCCGGGTGGGTTGACGGGCGGCATGGGGTCGAAGAAGCCGGATGGCATCCTCCGGTTGCCCAGAGCTCAGGTGGAAGCCGGCCAGGAGCACCAGCGCAGCCTCGTATTCCCGCTCGGCCACTTCGCGGCGGGCGGACAACACGGGCCCCAGCGGCAGCCCGGGAAGAAGTGAACCCGACCAGTTGTCGACGGCATCGGTGAGCACACGGATTGCGGCGCTTGCGTGGCCTTCGTCGGCCAAGGCACGCGCGTGGGCGATCTGACGCTCGATCCGGGCCAGGTCAACGGCGTCCGGGCTGATCAACAGTTGGTATCCGCCCGGTCGGCGAACGACCATCGCTTCTCCGCCGGCATCCACGAACGTCCGTCTGAGGTTGGCCGCATATGTGCGCACGTTAGGCACGGCCGACCGAGGAGGCGAGTCTGGCCACAGCTCGTCCACCAGCTTGTCGAGCGTCACGAGCCGACCCGCATGAACGGCGAGCATCCCCAGGACAAGCTGCTGCTTCGGGGTACCGAGGTGCACCGAGCCGCCCTCGTAGTACGCCGCCAGGCCGCCGAGGACCCGAATCTTCACGCCGTCCGACTCCGGATTTCGCGAACTCAATTACGCTAGTCCAAATCCTAGTCTTCACTGCGGGCCGTCGCTGACCGGCTACCGAGGAGCAGGGGCGCCACCGATGCGGCCATTGAGGCATGAAAGCTGCGCCGCCCGACGGTTGTATTCCCGTCTAAGGGTCACCCAGGCTGACAGCATCACACGTGGTGCGGTCGACCTTGGTTGCAATCCGCAACCGGGCAAGCACCGGCAGGATGCTGGTGACTTCGCTCTGCATCACCACGATGGACAGAACGTCATTAATTAGCACAGACTTAGCTGATATTGCGCATAGCGACATTTATGTCTTCTAACCAGGACCTTTCCTCTCCTAGGCTCCTTTCGAGGTTTTGCCCCGCCGTAAAGGCTTCGAAAAGAGCAGGAAAGGAGTTCGGCGATGCGCGGTAGCGAGTGGCACTGAAAATGCGGCACTTTTCGCCGAGAAACTCCTCGCGGTAAGCTCTTGGTCACGCCGCTGGCAACCCACCAGCACGTGCGTCAGCCTCTCAGCCCTGGGAGCTGCATGAGTCGCACCGCCGGACGACGCGATGCTGGGACCGATCGACGCCTGCTGACGCTCGTCGGTCTCATCGTCGTTCTCGCGTCAGGCGTGGTGGTCGGCGCCATCGCCTCCCTGCCCCGGACTCTTCCCGATTCGGTCCGGGATATCGGGACCTTCGCCACGCTCATCTTCATGATCACGCTGGGCGGTGTCGTCAAAGCGTCGATCCGGGTCCGCTCCACCACGCACTCCATCGCCTGGGTGGAAACAGCTGTGGTGATGGGTGTAGCGATCGCACCGGCCTCCTGGGTCGTCGCCAGCACCGTGCTGGGTGTCGCTGCGTCCTCGATCATCCTGCGTCTGCCGGCGATCAAGTCAGCCTTCGGAATCGGGAAGAACGTGCTGATCGCAGGCGGCACGGTGGCCGTCGCGTCGCTCCTCGACTGGCCGGGTGAGTCGCCGTCGATAGGTGGCCTCATAGGCACCCTGGCCATCGTCTACCTGGTAGCGGCACTACTCGATGATCTCCTGGCCATGCCGGTCATCGCACTCGCGTCCGGGACACCCATCGTCCGCCAGTTCCGTACCGACCTCGACCTGCGGGTCGCCGGGTTCGCGGTCCGCTTCCTCGTCGCCGCGTGCACAGTACTCATCCTGCGGGCAGACCCCCGATTGCTGCTCGCCGTGCCACCGCTCGTCCTCAGCCTGCACCTGGCCTACTCCGCCCGGATCCGCACCCGCACCGAGCAGCAGGCGTGGCAGCGCCTGGCCCGCGCCACCGACGCCCTCAACGTGGTCGACCTCGACCAGGTGCTCACCACCGCGGTCACCGAGGCCAGCGAACTCTTCTCCGCCGACGAGGTCGAGATCGAGCTGCGCGACGGCGGACGCACCGTCCGGGGCAACGGCACCGACATCGCGTACGACGGAACGGCCCCCCAGCCCAGCGCCGTCGACGGTCAGGTCATGCCGGTCCCGCTGGAGGGCCACGACCGCACCGACGACGTCGGCGTGCTGCGACTGCGGTTCGCCGGCCCGGTCGAGCTTTCCGAACGCGAGCAGTACACCCTGCGTACCTTCGCCTCCGCCCTCTGCACCGCGGTCCGCAACGCGCAGGCGTACGCCGAACTCGCCCGCATCGCCGAGGACCACGCCTACGCCGCCACCCACGACGCCCTCACCGGCCTGTCCAACCGGCGGCACCTGCTCGACGAGGGCAGCGCCCAGCTCACCACCCGGCACGCCGACGGCGTCACCGCCCTGGTCCTGATCGACCTCAACCACTTCAAGGAGGTCAACGACACCCTCGGGCACGGCGCCGGTGACCGGGTACTGATCCAGGTCGCCGAACGGCTGCGCGACGCCGCGAACCCCAACGACCTGGTCGCCCGGCTCGGCGGCGACGAGTTCGCCGTCCTCCTGCGGGGCCTGCCCGCCCCGGCCGTCGCCGCCCACCGCGCCGAGGCCCTGCTCGCGGCACTGCACGACCCGCTCGACCTCGACGGCATGCGGATCAGCGTGGAGGCCAGCGGCGGCATCGCCGTCGCCCCCGCCACCGGCGGCATGCCGGAACTGCTGCGCCGCGCCGACGTGGCCATGTACCAGGCAAAACGCGCCGGCCAGCGCGTCGCCACCTACGCACCGGCCCGCGACACGGCCGACCTGAGCCGGCTCACCCTCGGCGGCGAACTGCCCCGCGCCGTCGCCGACCACGAGTTCACTGTCAACTTCCAGCCCATCGTCGACCTGGCCGGCGGCGAAGTGATCGGCGCCGAAGCCCTGGCCCGCTGGCACCACCCCACCCACGGGCTCATCGACCCGCTGCGCTTCCTCGAAGCGGTGGAACGCTCCGGGCTGCTCCCCGCGTTCGCCGAGGCGATCCTCGACCAGGCACTCATCGCCGCCGGCTCCTGGCGCGACGCCGGCTTCGACCTGCCCGTCTCGGTGAACGTGTCGCCGCGCAGCCTGCTCGACGCACGCTTCCCCGGCGCCGTGCTGGCCCGGCTGCGCGCCCACGACCTCCCGCCGGACCGGCTTGTGCTGGAACTGACCGAGACGCTCACGCTCAGCCAGCTCGACGTGGTCGACCGCGTACTCAGCCGCCTGCGTGACTCCGGCGTCCGGCTGGCACTCGACGACTTCGGCACCGGCTACTCGTCGCTCTCCCTGCTCTCCCGCATCCCCGTACACGAACTGAAGATCGACCGCAGCTTCGTCGGCGCCATGGAGACCGCCCCCGAAGCCGCCGCCGTGATCCGCTCCACCCTCGACCTCGGCCGCAGCCTCGACCTCACCGTCGTCGCCGAGGGCGTGGAGAGCGAACCGCAACGCCGCGCGCTCTGGGAACTCGGCTGCGCCGCCGGCCAGGGCCACCTGTTCGCCCGGCCGCTGCCCGCCGCCGCGCTGCTCGCCGCCCTCCAGCGCGGCCACGGCGGCCGGACCGGCGCGCTCGCACCCGCGCTGCACGACGCCGGCGCCGTCATCCGCCTCCCCGGCCGCCGCACCGGCCGCACCCGCCCGTCGCCCCCCGCCGCCACCGACGCCCGGCAGCCCTGACCCGGCTCGGCCACCCCGCCGGTCTGCCACACTGGCCCGCGTGACCGCCCACGCCGACCCGGCAACCCCCGTCTCCCGCCGCTGGTCGGCACTCGACACCGCCGCCGGCGGCCTCGCCCTGGACCTGGGCCTCTACGCCGCCGCCACCGTCTTCGCCGCGATCACCGCCGCCACCTCCACCCTCCCGCCGCACCGCGCCTGGGGCACCGTCGCCACCATCGGGTACGCGCTCGCCACGCTCGCGGCGACCACCCAACTGTTCGCCCGTCGCCCCCACCCCGGCACCCCCCTGGCCGGCCTGCCCGCGCGGTGGACCGTCGCCGGTCTGACCTGGGCCGCCACCGCGCTGCTGCCGATCGTCACGCAGAGCATCGAACGCGCCGGTGGACGCACCGACCGCGCCCAGGAGGAGGTGATCGTGGTCGAACACGCCGGCGCCCGCCTCGCCGAGCACGGCACCCCCTACCTCGGACCCGACGCCATCGCCGCCCTGCCCCCCGGCGAACAACTCCTCGGCTACACCCCCTACCAGCCCGGCATGGCGCTGTTCGGGCTGCCCCGAGCCGCCGTCGACGCCTGGTGGACCGACTCCCGCGTCTGGTTCGCCCTGGTCACCGCGCTCACCCTCGTCGCCCTCGTCGCCACGCTGCGCGCAAGCGGCAGCCCGGCCGCGGCACGCCGCGACGCCGCCGTCCTGCGCGCCGTCCAGGCCGCCACCGTCCTGCCCGTCTGCGCGCTCACCCTGGCCACCGGCGGCGACGACCTTCCCGTACTCGCGCTCTGCCTCCTCGCCCTCGCGCTCGCCGCCGCCGGACGACCCGGCCGGGCCGGCCTCGCCGTCGGCGCCGCCGGCGCCCTGAAACTCTTCGCCTGGCCGGTCGCCGTCGTCCTGATCTTCTGGGCCGCCACCCGCCGGGCCGCACTCCGCACCGCCCTCGGCGCCATCGGCCTGCCCGTCCTCGCGCTCGTCCCGGTGCTGCTCGTCGACCGCGACGCCCTCGTCGAGAACGTGCTGCGCTTCCCCCTCGGCCACGGCCTCGTCACCAGCCCCGCCCAGTCACCGTTCCCCGGGCACCTCATCGCCGAGACACTCCCCGCCGGCCGCGCCGTCGCCGCCGCGCTGCTCGTCGCCGCCGGACTGGCCATCGCCGTCCGGCTGCTGCGCCGCCCGCCCGGCACCGCCGCCGCCACCGCCCTCATCTGCGGGTACGGGCTGCTCGCCGCGATCCTGCTGATGCCCTCCACCCGCTTCGGGTACCTGCTCTACCCGGCCGCCCTGCTCGTCCTCGCCCCCGCGCTGGCGCTCACCCGACCGGACGACCCGGCGGCATTCCCGGCAACCGCCCCGCGCGATCCGGCCGGAAGGCGTACACCTGAGAGATGACCACCTACCGCGACCGGGCCGAGGCGGGACGCGAACTCGCCGAACGCCTCACCGACCTCGCCGGCCGGCCCGACGTCATCGTTCTCGGCCTGGTCCGCGGCGGCGTACCCGTCGCCCGGGTGGTCGCCGACCGGCTCGGCGCACCACTGGACGTGCTCGTCGTCCGCAAACTCGGCGTGCCCTGGGCACCCGAGGTCGCGTACGGCGCACTCGGCCCCGGCGGCGTCCAGGTCCTCAACGAGATGGTCGCCGGCCGGATCAGCGACAACGACAGGGCCCAGGTCCGCCGCCGCGAACAGGCCGAACTGGAACGCCGCGAACAGCGCTACCGCGGCGGCCGACCACCGCTCGACCTCACCGGCCGCACCGCCGTCATCGTGGACGACGGACTCGCCACCGGCGCCACCGCACGCGCCGCCGTCCAGGTCGCCCGCCACCTCGGCGCCGCCCGCGTCCTGGTCGCCGTCCCGGTCGGCTCCGAGCAGGCGTACGACATGCTCGCCGCCGAAGCCGACACGGTCGTGAGCAGCCAACTCCCGCACGACTTCACCGCCGTCGGCGCGTACTACGAGGACTTCCACGAGGTTTCCGACGACGAGGTGACGCGGGCGCTGACCGCCACCGCGTGAAAACACCCGGTACCGTCGTTGTCATGCAGATGACCTGTCCTAAGTGCCGCGGAGAGATGCGCCAGTACGAGCGCAGCGGAGTAGTCATCGACCAGTGCGGCGAATGCCGGGGCATCTTCCTCGATCGCGGCGAGCTCGAGAAGCTGTTCGAGGCCGAGGCCAACTGGAACCGGCAGCACGGCGGCGCCCCGCAGCAGGCCGCGCCGGCCGGTGCCGGCTACCCGCCACCCCCGCCGCCCCCGCCCGCCGCGCCGCACCAGCCCGGCTACGGCGCCGTCCCCCCGCCCCCTCCTCCGCCGCCGCCCGGCCACGGCTACGCGCAGCCCGCGTACGGCCACAGCCAGCAGCAGCACTACGGCTACCACGGCCACTACCGCCGGAAGAAGAAGCACGGCTTCCTCGGCGAACTGTTCGACTGACCGCCGACCACGCGCACGCCGGGCCGGTGCACCGCATCGACCCGGCGCGCTCGTCGGCGTGCCGCACCTGCCACACCGTGGCAGGCTGCTCGGCATGAGCCCGATCCGGCAGCACGAGGCGCTGGCCCAGGCGTACGACGGCATCACCGCCGTGGTCACCCCGCTCGACGACGCCGGCCTGCAACGACCCACCCGCTGCCGCGGCTGGCTCGTCGCCGACCTGCTCTTCCACGTGCTCTGCGACGCCCAGCGCGCGCTCGTCGCCCTGGCCAGCCCCGCTCTGGGGCCGGCCGACGTGGACGACGTCAGCTACTGGCGTGCGTTCGCCCCCGGCGACGACGACGCGGGCACAGGCCACGCCTGGTGGGCCCGCCGCTCCGCCGCCGCCTTCGACCGGCCCACCGGCGTGGTCCGCCTCTGGGCCGACACCGCGCCCGCCGCCGTCCGCGCGGCCACCGCCGCCGACCCCGACGGGTACGTGACCACGCAGGGCCACGTGCTGCGCGTACCCCATCTGCTCGCCACCCTGACCACCGAGGCGGTCATCCACCACCTGGACCTGGTGGTGGATCTACCGGACGCGCCGCGGCCGGCGGCGAACCCGACGCGGGTCGCGGTGACCACGATGGACGGACTGCTCAGCGACGACGCGGTGCGGCCGGCCGGCTGGGACGACCACGACTACCTGCTGAAGGCCGCCGGGCGGGTGCCGCTCACCGACCGGGACCGGCTGGAACTGGGCGAGGCAGCCGGATGGTTCCCGCTGCTCGGCTGACGCCGCTCAGGTCAGGTTGCTGCGCGCTGCCGGGCGATCATCCGCGCAGCGATCTCCGCCTTACGGGCCAGAGCCGGCACGGCATCCTCGTAGAGCAACCTCGCGATCCGCTCCGCCGGCCCGCACGTGGTCCCCACGTTGAAGATGCTGCGGTGCGGGCGCACCGACAATCCGAGGATGCCGTTGCGCTCCAGGAACGCCACGAAGGCCTCGAGCACGTGCCACCGTCCCACCACTCTGAACTGGGTGAGTGACCGAGTGCTCGGGGCGGGGCGCTGGTAGATGCCGAGGGAGCCGTCACCGTCGACGATGCCCCGCCAGAAGTCGCGTGATCCGACGAGCCGCTCGTCGACGGTCTCTTGGTATCGACCCAACTCGATGAGCCGGTCTGCCAGTCGCTGTGAACGTACGGAGAACTGGCAGGAACCGTGGGTTGGACTGGTCGCCGAGATGCTGTTGTCACATCCCAGGAAGCTGCGGAGCGCGACCAGATGTTCGCGGTCGCGCGTGAGCAGGCCACGTACCGCCGGTGCGGTGACACCGAAATCGGCGGCGATCTGGTTGAGCGACGCTCCACCGAGAAACCTGTGCAGGACCTCGTTTCGTTGGGCGTCCGTCAACGTGCCCGTGCGACGCGGTGGTACTCCGTTACGGCGGAGCACCGCCCGGATCGCTTGCCTCGTCACGCCGTAGCGCACGCCGATGGCGGTGAGACTCTCTCCGTGGACGCGCAGTCGATGATGTCCTCCCGTTGGGAGGGAGTCAGCCGGCGCCCATCGGTGGTCACACGATCGCCATGTCCACGAAGCGCGACAGGTGCAGCTGGGCCGCGACCGTCACCGTGTCCGTCGGCCCATTCCTGTGCTTGGCGATTATGAAGTCCGCCTCGCCTGCCCGCGGCGACTCCTTGTCGTAGTAGTCGTCGCGGTGCAAAAGTATTACAACGTCGGCATCTTGCTCAATTGATCCTGATTCGCGCAAGTCGGACAATTGCGGTCGCTTGTCGGTGCGCTGCTCGGGACCACGGTTCAGCTGACTCACCGCGATCACCGGGCACTCGACCTCCTTGGCCAGCAGCTTCAGGCCACGGGACAGGTCCGCGACCTCCTGCTGCCGGCTCTCGGTGCGCTTCGGCGAGGTCATCAGCTGGAGATAGTCGACGACGATCAGCTTCAGGTCGTGTTTCTGCTTGAGCCGCCGCGCCTTCGCCCGGATCTCCATGAGGTTCATGCTGGGCGTGTCGTCGACGAAGAGCGGTGCCTCGCTGATCTCGCCCATGCAGCGGGCCAGCTTGGTCCAGTCGTCGTCGGAGAGCTGCCCGCTGCGTAGGACGTGCAGCGGTACGCGCGCCTCGGCCGAGAGGAGTCGCATGACGATCTCGACCTTGCTCATTTCCAGCGAGAAGATCGCCGACGCTTGATTCGCTCGAATCGCAGCATTCCGGGCAAAATCCATAGACGCCGTTGATTTTCCGAGACCAGGCCTGCCTGCAACAATAATGAGTTGGCCGGCGTGCAGGCCGTTGAGCAGGCGGTCGAGGTCGGTGAAGCCGGTCGGCACACCCGTCATCACCCCGCCCTGGGCGCCGACCGCCTCGATCTCGTCGAGCGTCGGCTGGAGCATGTCGGCCAGGACGGCGAAGTCCTCGCTGACGCGCTTCTCGGTGATCTCGTAGACGGCCTGCTGGGCGAGGTCGACGATGTCGTCCACGTCGCGGCTGCCGCTCGGGCCGGTGCCGTAGCCGAGCTGCACGATCCGGGTGCCGGCCTCGACCAGCCGGCGGAGCACCGCTCGTTCGCCGACGATGCGGGCGTAGTAGGCGGCGTTCGCGGCGGTGGGCACGCTGGCGATCAGCGTGTGCAGGTAGGGGGCGCCGCCGATGCGGGCGAGGTCGCCGGAGTCGGCGAGCGCGGCCGCCACGGTGATCGGGTCGGCGGGTTCGCCGCGTCCGTAGATGTCCAGGATCGCGTCGAAGATGGTGGCGTGGACCGGGCGGTAGAAGTCGTTGGTCTTCAGGATCTCCACGACGTCCGCGATGGCGTCCTTGGAGAGCAGCATGCCGCCGAGTACGCACTGCTCGGCGGCGACGTCCTGGGGTGGTGTCTTCTCGAACGCCGCATCGCGCGGCCGCGGCTCGGGCGGTTGCCCCCCGGTCCGTTCCGCACGCGTCTCGTCGGTGACCGACACGGGTTCCCCCCTCGCTGCGTCGGATCGAGTCCAGCTGTATCGCCGGGGTATGACAACTCTGCGCCGACCCTCCGGTCGATCGGGGGTCATCGCCCGGCGGTCGGTGGACCACGATACGGAACCCGAGGTCAACCGCTCAACAAGGCCGGTGGATGAGCCTCGGGACAACCTGTGGACGCCTGGGGACAAGCATGTGCGCAGGGTGTGCACAGGGGTGTGGAAAAGTGATGGGGAATTCCGGGCTTATCGCCTCTGACCTGGGCTTTTCCTATCCCCACCCTGTGGACGGAAGATTTCCGGCTGAGCTTTGTCGTCGTTCGTCCCGTACTATCGCTGCGAACGGCGACACCTGGGACAGCGGGTTTACTTTCGGGTTGAGAGAGGTCACGCTCCGGCCGTGAGACACCGGGACTGGGGACGCGGGGAGGACAGCCCGCGCGAGCGACGGCCGAGCGGTTCCTGGGACGAGTCCGCCGGGCCGCGCCGGGTCGACCCGTACGCGCCGGAGGGTTACCGCACGGCGAGCCGGCGGCGGGCGATCGAGCGTGGCCAGGACGAGCCGGTGGAGACGTACCTTCCCCGTTGGGCCCTGGAGTCCGGGGTGAGTCGCGTGGACGGCGGCGGCCGGCATGCCGCGCCGGACGACGACGAGGTGGAGACGCCGTCCTCCGGCGGTGGCCGGCGGGCGGACGCCGGCCCGCGTCGCGATCTGCGCGCGATCGGCGCGGGTCCGTTGTCGGACCACACCGCCGAGTGGACGATGGACGCCCCGCAGGAGCGGGGGTACGTGGGCAACCGGCGCGCGGACGAGGACGACGAGCCGGTGTCGGGGCCGGCGCCCCGGAGTCGTCCGCGTCGGGCGGCGACGCGCCGGCCGCAGGTGACCTGGTCCGGGCTGCCGGAGTCGGCGGGTGCGAGCGAGGGGCCGGCGGGATCGGACGGTGACCGGCCGGTGGGTCGGCGTCGCCGGTCGGCGTCGGGTTCCTCCTGGCCGCCGCCGGCCGGGTCGGACTCCGCCTGGTCGCGGCCGGCGGCCTCGGACGGTGCGTGGTCGCGTTCGGGGACGGATGCCGAGTGGCCGGCGGCGTCGGATGCGGGCCGGTCGGCGGCGACGGCTGCGGAGTCGGAGCCGAGCTGGGGGCAGACGGCGGCGAGGGCGTCGGCGGAGTCAGCGCGGCCGCAACCGGCGGCGGATCCGTGGCAGCGTCGCCGGACGGCTGAGCGTGAGCAGGTGGAGCCGCCCGCCGTCGATCCGTGGGATGCGTCGGGGGTGCACGCCTGGGACCGGCCGGTGCCCGCGAGCCGCCGGGAGCGGGCGGAGAGCCGGTGGGACCGTACGGAGCACACGGGTGAGTGGGACCGGTTCACCGACACCGGTTTCCTGGAGCCGGTGCGGGACACCGGCGACCGGTACGCGCAGGCCGATCCGTGGGACCGTTCGGCGCCGCCGGTGCGGGAGGGCTGGGCGTCACCGGAACGGGCTGAGGCGTTCTGGTCGGGTACCCGGCTCTCCGGTGACGATCCCCGGTGGATGGAGACGCCGTCGACGGCTCCGCGCTCGCCCGCGGTGGCGTACTCGGCGCCGCGTCCGCGTACCGTGCCTCGCCGTGGCCCGGTGGAGCCGGCGCCGTCGACGTTGCGGCGGCGGGTGGAGACGATCGGCGGCGGTTCGTGGGGCCGGCGGCTGGAGGACGACCTGCTGGACCCGGATCCGGGTGGTCCGTTGCGGCCGCTGGTCTACACGGCGGCCTGCTATCTGGTTCCGGCGGTGCTGCTGGTGATCGGTCTGCTGTTCCTGAGCGGTCAGCCTCCGGCGGGGTGCGTCACGGACATCACCGGCGGTGGCTGTGACTCGCCGCGTGCGCACGCGCTGGAGTCGCTGATGTCGGCGGCGCCGCGGTTCGGGCTGGCGATGGTGAGCAGTCTGGTGGTGGCGGTGCTGCTGCGGCGGGTCGGGACGACGTGGCGGTCGGCGACGGTGGCGCTGGCGGCCGCGGTGGTGGGTGGCGGCCTGTCCACCGTGGTGATCAGCGCGGTGACGGGCAGGCCGCTCGGTTGAGCGGCGGGGATGTGGAAAGGCCCGCACCGGCGACCGGTGCGGGCCTTTCGCGTCGTGCTTCGGGTGTCAGCCCTTGACCACGTTCAGGTCGAACTTGGCGGTGACCTCCGGGTGCAGCCGGATGCTGACCGGGTAGGAGCCGAGCGACTTGATGTGGCCGGGCAGCTCCAGCCGGCGGCGGTCCAGGGTCGGGCCGCCGGCGGCCTTGACGGCGTCGACGATCTCGGCCGGGGTGACCGAGCCGAAGAGCCGCCCGCCGTCGCCGGCGCGGGCCTTCAGGTTGACCTTCAGACCCTCGACCTGGGTCTTGACCTCGGTGGCGTGGCCGAGGTCGCGGATCTCGCGGGCCGAGCGGGCCCGCTTGATGACCGTGACCTGCTTCTCCGCGCCCTTGGTCCAGGCGATCGCGAAGCCCTGCGGCAGCAGGTAGTTACGGCCGAAGCCGTCCTTCACCTCGACGATGTCGCCCGGAGAGCCGAGGCCGGACACCTCCTGAGTCAGGATGATCTTCATGTCCGTGCCTCCTCTCAGCGGGTCGTGGCCGTGTACGGCAGGAGCGCCATCTCGCGGGCGTTCTTGACCGCACGGGCGATCTGCCGCTGCTGCTGCGAGGTCACGCCGGTCACCCGTCGAGCGCGGATCTTGCCGCGGTCGGAGATGAACTTGCGCAGCAGCGCGGTGTCCTTGTAATCGATGTAGGTGATCCCGTCCTTGTCGAGCGGGTTCACCTTCTTCTTCGGCTTGCGAAGTGCCGCAGCCTTAGCCATTGCTCGTGCTCCTGGTTTGCGATCGCGGGCGCTCGGCGCCATTAGAACGGAGGCTCCTCGTCGAAGTTTCCGCCCGAACCACCGCGGGAGGGGGCGGGGGCAGCAGAGGCCCAGGGGTCGTCGAAGTTGCCTCCGCCGCCGCCCTGGCCGCCACCACCACCGAAGCCGCCGCCACCGCCACCGGAGCGGGACATCTTCTGCACCTTCGCCGTGGCGTAGCGCAGCGACGGGCCGATCTCGTCGACCTCCAGCTCGATGACGGTGCGCTTCTCACCCTCGCGGGTCTCGTACGACCGCTGGCGCAGTCGGCCGGACACGATCACGCGAGCGCCGCGCTGCAGCGACTCGGCGACGTTCTCGGCGGCCTGGCGCCAGACCGTGCACGAGAGGAACAGCGGCTCGCCGTCCTTCCACTCGCCGGAGGCCTTGTCCATGAACCGGGGCGTCGAAGCGACCCGGAACTTGGCGACCGCCGCGCCGGAGGGGGTGAATCGCAACTCGGGGTCATCGGTCAGGTTGCCGATGACCGTGATGGTGGTGTCTCCTGCCATGACCATCTCCTCGCGCACTCATCTTTGTGCCGTTCAGGCTCTCAGAGCCGTACGACAGCGTGGATGAGGCTTGTGATCCGGACGTCCGGGTCTAGATGCTCAGCGCATCTCCGGGCGGATGACCTTGGTGCGCAGCACCGACTCGTTGAGTCGGAGCTGACGGTCCAGCTCGCCAACGGCCTCCGGCGTCGCCTGGAGGTCGATGACGGCGTAGATGCCCTCGGCCTTCTTGTTGATCTCGTACGCGAGGCGCCGGCGGCCCCACACGTCGGTCTTCTCCACCGAGCCACCCGCGGTCCGGATCACGTTCAGGTACGTGTCGAGCGACGGGGCGACGGTGCGCTCCTCGAGGCTGGGGTCGAGGATCACCATGACTTCGTAATGACGCAAGACGTGCTCACCTCCTGTGGGCTAAGCGGCCACGGTCCTTCCGTGGCAGGAGGTCGTGCGTCGTTGCCCGCGCCGGTGCCGGGGGAACCCGGCCGGACACACGGACAACCGGACCAGGATAGCCGGTCCGGACGATCATGGCCGGGCCGGTGGTCCCGGTGAGCCGGGTGCGGCGACAGGGGCCCACCTCCGGCGAGCCGGCAGGTGGACCCCTGTCCACGGGACCGCGGGGCGTCCCGTCCGCATTCCTTGGGTGGGACCTGGGGAGGAACGACCACACCGATGAGGTTGGATCGAAGACGCCCCGCGGAGCTTTATCGTGTTGTCACCTGGTCTGACCATACAATGGCTCTCGTCACCACTTGGGGTAAATGGAGGAATTGGTCCTACTGCTGGCCTCCCGTACCGGGATGACGAGCGGATCCCGCCCCGTCGTGCCGGGCCGCACGGCGGGGCGTCCCGTTTCCGGGGGTCCACCCTCGCCCGTCCGTGCTGTGGACCACGTTCGGGCGGAGCGTCGACCATCGATCCCACCTCGGACAACGACCGCCGGGCCGGGTGGTGACGCGTTCGACCCGCCGGGCGCCTCGCGCGAGCGCGCCGACCGTCCCAGGCGCGACGTAGGCTGCCCTGCATGCGAATCGGAGCCCACGTCGACCCGACCGACCCGCTGGCCGAGGCGGCCGCCCGGCAGGCCGAGGCGGTCCAGTTCTTCCTGGCCGACCCGCAGGGCTGGAAGGCCCCGAAGCCGCGCGAGGACGCCGAGCGCCTGCGTTCCGCCGACGTCGACCTCTACGTGCACGCGCCGTACGTGATCAACGTGGCCACGCTCAACAACCGGATCCGCATCCCCAGCCGCAAGCTGCTGCTCGCCCACGCCACCGCCGCGGCGGACGTCGGGGCCAAGGGGCTGATCGTCCACGGCGGCCACGTCAACGCCGGCCACGACGTCGCCGTCGGCTTCGACAACTGGCGCAAGACCTTCGCGTACGCGGCGGACTCGGGCGGCTTCCCGCTGCCGGTGCTGATCGAGAACACCGCCGGCGGCGACAACGCCTGCGCCCGGCATCTCGACTCGCTGGCCCGGCTCTGGGACGCGCTCGGCGACCACGAGGTCGGCTTCTGCCTGGACACCTGCCACGCGTACGCGGGCGGCGAGGAACTGCTGGGCCTGGTCGACCGGGTGAAGGCGATCACCGGCCGGATCGACCTGATCCACGCCAACAACTCCAAGGGCGCGTTCAACTCCGGCCAGGACCGGCACGACAACCTGACCGGCGGCACCATCGACCCGGAGCTGCTGGTGGCGGTGATCCGCGCGGCGGGCGCGCCGGTGATCGTGGAGACCCCCGGTGGCGTCGAGGGTCAGACCGCCGACATCGCGTTCCTGCGCGGGCAGCTGGGCGCGGCGGCGTGACGACCGAGCAGTCCGGCACCACCGGCCGCCCCGGCGCCGAGCCCCTCCCGGACGGGACGGGCACGCAGGACCGGCCGGACGAGACGGCCGGGGCGGCCCCGCCCGGCGAGGGTGGTACGGCCGGGAGCGCATCCGGCAAGGACGACACGGAGAAGGCCGGGGCGAACCCTTCCGACGGGGCCGGGAGCGCCGGGGACAGCTCCGTCAGCGACGACGCCACCGGGAAGAAGGCCGACGCCCGGGACGACGCCACCGGAGAGAAGGCCGGCGCCGGGGACAAGAGCGCAACGGGTACGGCCGGCGACGAGCCCGCCGATCCCTGGTCCGCGTTCGGGCCCGCGCCGGAGCCGGTGCTCGGCCGGGCCCGCCGGGCCGTCCGCGCGGTCGGCCGGTTCCTGGTGCACGAGTGGACGCTCGCCGCCGTCGCCGCGCTGGCGCTGGCCGCGGCGATGACCTGGCCCACGTTGCGCTATCCGCGGCACACGCTGCCGCAGGACTACTGGGATCCGAGCCTGCAGGCGTGGCAGATGGCGTGGTCCGGCCACATCCTGCGGACCGACCCGGCGATGCTGTGGCACGCGAACACGTTCTATCCGGAGAACTGGAGCTTCGCGTTCTCCGACACGCTCCTCGGGTACGCCCCGGCCGGCCTGATCGGGGCCGGTCCGGAGCACGCCGTGCTGCGCTACAACATCATGTTCGTGCTGGCGCACGCGCTCGCCGCGTTCGGCGCGTACGTGCTGGCCCGGCAGCTCGGCGCGGGCCGCATCGGCGGCGCGGTGGCCGGGGCCAGCTTCGCCTACGCGCCGTGGCTGCTGGCCCAGGCGGGGCACCTGCACATCCTCTCCAACGGCGGCATCCCACTGGCGCTGGCCATGCTGGCCCGGGGTCACGGCTGGTCGCTGCGGTACGGCTACCGGCCGCGCCGCCGGCACGCGGGCTGGGCGTTCGCCGGGTGGCTGGTGGCCGCGTGGCAGCTCAGCCTGGGGTTCGGCATCGGGTTGCCGTTCGCGTACATGCTGGCCGGGACCGGTGTGGTCGCGGTGGTGCTGTGGTTCGTGCGGCGGCGCCGGGTGAAGCGTCCGTTCGGGCGGCGGCTGTTCCTGGCCGACGTGTTCGGCGGGCTCGCGTTCGCCGCGGTGGGCGCGGCGCTGGCGGTGCCGTACTTCAAGGTCGCCGAGCTGCACCCGAACGCGGAGCGGACGCTCGGTGACATCGGGCTCTACTCGCCGCCGGTGAGCGGGTTCTTCACCGCGCCGGCCGAATCCCGGGTCTGGGGCGGGCTGCACGAGGGCGCCCGGGCCGTGCTGCCCTGGCACCCGGAGATGACGCTGCTGCCGGGCTTCGCGCTCTACGCGCTCGCCGCCGGTGGCCTGTTCTTCTCGGTCTGGCGGGTCCGGCACCGGATCTTCCTGCTCGCCGGGGTGCTCGTGACGATGGCGCTGGCGATGGGCACCCGGTTCTTCGGCGGCCGGTTCACCTACGTGCCGTTGTTCGACTACCTGCCGGGCTGGAGCGGGCTGCGCACGCCGGGCCGGATGATGCTCTGGACCACGCTGCTGCTGGGTCTGCTCGCGGCCGGCGCGGTCACCGCGTTCTGCATGCGGGTACGCGAGCTGGCCGCCGAACGGGTGCCGCCGTGGCCGGGCCCGTGGCTGCGCCTGGCCACGCTGCTGCCGTTGGCGCTGGTGCTCGTGGAAGGGCTGAACGCGACGCCGCAGCCGGTGGTGCCGCGGCAGCCGGCGGCGATGCGGACCGTCGACGGCCCGATGCTGGTGCTGCCGAGCAGCCAGAACCTCGACCAGCCGGTGATGCTCTGGTCCACCGACCGGTTCCAGCCGATGGTCAACGGCGGCAGCGGTTTCACGCCGCGTTCCCAGGCCCGGATCCGCGAGGCGACAGTGAGCTTCCCGGACTACGCGAGCGTCGACTACCTGCGGCAGATCGGGGTGAAGAACGTGGTCGTGCTGCGCGACGAGCTGGCGGGCACCCCGTGGGAGGGGATGCTCGACCGGCCGGTCGACACGCCGGGCGTGACCCGGGAGCAGGTCGGCGAGGCGGTCGTGTTCCGGCTGTAGACCGGAACACGACCGTCTCGGTCACACCGGAACGGGTTCGGCGGGCCGTTCGGCGGCACGCGCGCGCCAGCGTTGATGCCAGGGCGCGTCGGGCGCGCCGTCGAGCACCCCGCCGTCCGGGTCGTCGGCGTAGGTGTGCCGGACGACGTCCAGTTCGGGCCGCATGATGTCCCGGATCACGAACCCGCAGAGCACCGCCACGGTGATCAGGCGCAGGCTCGACGCCAGCACGAAGACGCCCTCGGGGAAGACCGGCCGGGACATGGCCGTGCCGAGCAGTTCGCCGTAGAACGCGGCGAAGTAGCAGACCTCGGCGACCTGCCAGGCCAGGAACGCGCCCCAGCGCGGCCGGGCGAGCACCGCGAGCGGCAGCAGCCAGAGCACGAACTGCTGGGACCACACCTTGCTGAAGATGAGGAACGCGGCGACCACCAGGAAGGCGAGCTGGGCCAGCCGGGGGCGGCGCGGCGCGAGCAGCGCCAGTCCGGCCACGCCGAGGCAGGCCAGGCCGAAGAGGAGATACGACAGCCAGTTGAGGGTGGAGATGTTCGCGTTGAGCCACTCGAAGGGCCCGAGCTGGCCGGGCGAGGACGGGCTGATCCGGCCGTCCAGGTAGCGGCCGATGTACCAGAGCGTGCCCCAGTCGATGGGACGTGTGGTGTTCAGGTCGAAGAAGCGTTCCCAGTTCTCCCGGTAGGGGATCGCCACCGGCAGATTCACCGCCACGAGCGTCACCAGCGCGGTCGCCGTGGCGACGAGCCCGGCCGGCATCTTGCCGGCGCGCAACGCGAGGACCAGGATCGGGCCGAGGAGGAACAGCGGCCACATCTTGGCCGCGCCGCCCAGTCCGATGAGGACGCCCGCCACGCCGGGCAGCAGGAGCGCGTACCGGTCGGGCCGGGCGCGCGCCCAGGCCAGCAGGCCGAACGCGGCCAGGCCGATGGCGAGCAGATCCCAGTTGACGGTGGCGGTGAGCACGAGCGCCGGGGAGAGCGCGAACAGCGCGGCGTCCCAGGGTCGGCGTCGGCGCAGGCTGAGGATCACCGCGACGGTGGCGACCGCGAGCGCGCCGAGTACCAGCGCGTTCAGGTTGTAGAACCACTGGCCCTGGTTGATGGCGGGGTTGTCGGCGCCGAGGGCATGCACCGGCAGGCCGAGAGCGCCCATGAAGTAGCCGGTCAGCACCGGGTACTCCACCGGGTGGTCGGCGTAGGGCACCTTGCCCTCGTTGAGCCCCTCGGCGTAGTAGAGCGCCAGCACGTCGGTGTAGCACATCCGGGTGTACTGGACGTTGTTCTGCCAGGCGCCGTCCTGGCAGGGCGACTTCTGCACCCAGTGCAGGGCCAGCGTCAGGCACACCAGGGCCAGCACGATCCGGCCGGCGGTCCAGAACCGGCTCTCCCGGCCGGCGGGCCGGTCGAGGGCGGCGGCGTGGTCGCCGAGCGGCCCGCCGATCAGACCGGAGGCGCCCCGGACGAACCAGTCCGAGCGGGACGGATGGTCCACCGTCTCTGCGGATCGTGGCGACGCCTCGGACGCGCCGGGCTCATCGATGCCTGCGGGCGACTGGGTGCTCATGGAGAGGCATCCTGCCGTACACCGGGGGTCGCCGTCCCGTCGCGCGCGGAGAAATTCCGGTACGCGAAACGCGGCGGCGGCCGGACCCGAGGTCCGGCCGCCGTCGTCAGGTGGTACGTGTCAGTTCTGTCGTGTCGGTGGTGTGCTGGGTAGCAGCCCGCCGCCGCCACCGCCGCCGCCACCGGGGCGTCCGCCGCCGCCGGGGAGCCCGCCCCCGCCGGGCGTTCCACCCTGGTCACCGCCGCCGGGGTTGCCACCTCCGGGCGTGCCGCCCGGGCAGAACAGGCCCAGCGGGTCGCAGTTCGGGCCACCCGGCTGGCCGGGCTCGTTCGGCGGCGGCGGGGCCTCGCCGTTGCCGGTGTCGTCCTCGCCGACGTTCGCCGCGGGCGGGAACTCCTCCTTGTCCTTGCCCTTGAGCGCGTCGTTCATGAAGCGCTGGAAGATGTCACCCGGCATCCGGGCGCCACTGATGTCCCGGCCGTCCTTGTACTTGATCGCCTTGCGGTCCTTGACGTTGCCGACCCAGACCGCGGTGGCGAGCTGCGGCGTGTAGCCGATCATCCAGGCGTCACCGTTGGCGGTCGTCTTGTCGTTGAGTTCCCAGGTACCGGTCTTCTCGGCGACCTGACGGCCGTCCTCGAGGCGCTTGTTGATCTGGCCCGGGTACTGCTTCAGCACGGACGTGACGTCGGCGACGATCTCCTTGTCGATCCGCTGCTGCCCCTTGAGCTTCTCCGCGCCGACCAGGTCCCACTTACCGGTTACCGGGTTCTGCTTCTCCACCTTCCGGACGAAGTGCGCCTTGTGGTAGACGCCCTGGTTGGCGAAGGTGGCGACGCCGTTGGCATGGTCGAGCACGGTGATCGGGTACTGGCCGTAGCCGAGGACGTGGAAGAACGGCGACGGCGCGAGATCCTTCGGGTCGGCCTTGGTCAGGTCGTGCGCCTTGGCCGGGTTGGTGTCGGTCTGCCACATGGTGGTGACGCCGGCCTGCTTGGCCATGTCGAGCACCTTGTCCGGGCCGATCTTCTCGGTGATGTAGTAGAACGGCACGTTCAGCGACTTGAGCGTCGACAGTTCGAGCGTGCAGGAGTCACCGCAGGAGACCTTGTCCGCGCCGGCGTTGCTGACCTTGAACTTGGTGCCCTTCGGCGTGAACGCCGTGCCCTTCCATCGGGACTTGAGCGAGATGCCTTCCTTCAGCGCCGCCGCGAGCGTGTAGATCTTGAAGCTCGAACCCGGCGAGTGACCGCCGCTGACCACGCCGTTGTCGACGTTCTTCCCGGCGTAGTCGGTGCCGGTGCCGTTGTCGCCGCCGTAGTAGGCGAGCACGCGCCCGGTCTGCGGGTCGATGGACACCACGGCGGCCATCAGGTTGGACGGCTGGCCGGCGAGTTCGGAGCCCTTCTTGGCCCGCTGGGCCGCGTCGAGCGCCGCCTCCTGCATCTTCTTGTTGATGGTGGTGGTGATCTTGTAACCACCCCGGCTCAGCGCCTTGGCGCACAGCGGCTTCTTGTCGGTCGCCTCGGCCTCGTTGTCGGTGCAGAGCTTCATCTCGCGCAGTTCCTGCGAGACATAGTTGACGATGTTGCCGTACGGGGTGTCGATGCCGAAGCCGCCACCGCTGTTCTTCGACGGCTTCGCGATGTTCGTCGGGTACTCGGTGGGGTGCGCCGGCATGTTCGGCGCGTCCAGCCACTTCTCCGTGATCATGCCGTTGATCACGTAGTTCCACCGGTCCAGCGCGGCGGTCGGGTTGATCGCCGGGTCGTAGCCCTGGTGGGTGGCGCTCGGCTCCGGCTGCTTGATCAGCGCCGCGAGCACAGCGGCCTCGGCTACGGTCAGGCTCTTGACGTCCTTGCCGAAGTAGGTCCGTGCCGCCGCCTGGATGCCGTACGCGCCGCGGCCGAAGTAGATGATGTTCAGGTAGTGCTGCATGATCTCGCGCTTGTCGTACGTGTCGTTCAGCTTGGAGGCGAGGATCGCCTCCTTCACCTTGCGGCCGTACGTGTCCTGGTTCAGGTTCTCGAACGCGTTGCGCGCGTACTGCTGGGTGATGGTCGAGGCACCCTGCTTGTCGCCGCCGGTGAGGTTGTTCCACGCGGCCCGGGCGATGCCCTTGTAGTCCACACCGGAGTGCTCGTAGAAGTTCCGGTCCTCCGCCGCGGCGACCGCGTGCTGGACGTGCTCCGGGATCTGGTCGATGGTGACCAGCTGGCGGTTCTGGTCGCCGATCCGGGCGATGGCCGTCTTGCCGCTCGAGTCGTAGATGGTGGTGGACAGCGGCGGGATGGTGTCCTCCGGGAGCACCACCTTGGTGGAGTACCAGGTGAAACTCACCACGCCGATGCCGGCGAGCATGATGAACACGGCGAAGCCGGCGATCAGGATGTTGATCCGGCGGCGCTTCTTCGCCCGCGCCGGGTCCTCGCCGCGGCCACGCCGGCCGGGGCCGGTCGGGCCGCCGGGACCTCCGCCGGAGGCGCCGGGCACCCGGGCGCGGCCACCGACCGCTGCCGCGCCGACGCTCGCGCGTCCGCCCACGCTGGCACGCCCGCCGACGCTCGCCGCGCCCACCGAGGCACGCCCGGCCGGTGCGGCCGGGGAGACCGGCACCGACGCCCGGCCGGCGCCCGCGCGCCCGGAGACGGCGGGTGCCGGCGAGACGGGCACCGAGGCGCGTCCGCCCGTACCGGCCCGGCCGACCGAGGCCGAGCCGGACACTCCGCGCGGCACCGGAGCGGCGCCGCCGACCGAGGCCCGGCCACCCGCGCCGTACGGTGTCGCGGAGGCGCGCGCCGAGGGGCCGGCCTCAGCCGTGCCGGACCAACCGTTCCCGCCCCGGCTCCCTTCGGAACCGGGGTCGCCGTTCGGGCCCGGGATCTGGGCCCGCCCACGCGAAGAACTGGGATCGCCGTAGTTCATTCCTCACACCCTGCCGGTCGCGGTGGGGCGCGGGGGCGCCGCCACCGGGTTGCCGTGAGCTGGAACACGGGACGTTACCCGCCGGTGGTACCGGCGCGTGCCCGTAAAATCCGACCTATTCGGACTAATTACGCTTAAGGGCTGTCGATCCTGCCGCCCGGGGAATGGGCCGGCAGCGATCGGAACAGCCGCGTTCACCGTTGCGCCTCTCGCCTTCGCCGAGGGGTGGAGCCGTTGGCCGCGACCGACTCGTCCGCGTCCTCCGCCTCGCCCGCGAGACCGTCCCGGCCGAGCAGGAACTGCTCGACGAGATGGTTCCAGTCGCAGCCGGGGCAGACCTCCACCACGAACACCTGGAACTCACGCAGCGTCATGGCCAGGACGGGCAACTCGGCCCGGGTACGCGCCTGGCCGGCCGACTGCTTGAGTTCGTCACCGTAAATGTAGTGGACGTGGATCAGGTTCTCGCTGCGGCAGATCGGGCAGCGGTGGTCGGTCGGCTCGCCGTGGAAACGAGCAGCGTTCTTCAGGTACGGCGAGGCGTCGCAGACGTCGTACGTGCCGACCCGCCCGGCGAGCAGTTCACGCAGCACAGCCCGCTTCTGGAGCGAGTAGTCGACGACCTGGCGCTGCGTACGCATGCGGCAAAGGGTACGCGCTCCGGCGAACCCAGGCGACCACGGTCACGATCCGTGAGGGCCGCGTCGCGTAAGCAGGGGTTTGCCCCACCCTCGCCTCTCCGCTAACGTGCGATGTATCGGTCCGATACATCGCGGTGGTTAGCGCTCCGCGCAGGGGGAAAGAAGGGATGGCCCGTGCTCGAGCTCGCCATCCTCGGCCTCCTGCAGGAGGCGCCCATGCACGGCTACGAGCTGCGCAAGGAGCTGACCGCCAAGCTCGGCGCCATCCGGGCGGCGATCAGCTACGGCTCTCTCTACCCGACCCTGCGCCGGCTGCAGGCGGCGGGATGGATCGCCGAAGCCGCCGAGACACCCGCGACCGCCGAGGAGGTACCCGCGCTGACCAGCCGACGCGGTCGGGTGGTCTACACCATTACCGCGGAGGGCAAGGAACGCTTCGCCCAGCTCATAGCGCAGGCTGGACCCGAGACGTACGACGACACGGGCTTCGGCGTGCACTTCGCGTTCTTCGCCCGGACCGACCAGGCCACCCGGCTCCGGATCCTGGAAGGTCGTCGCCGCAAGATCGAGGAACGTCGCGAAGGTCTTCGTGACGTGCTCGGCCGGGCAGCCGAGCGCCTCGACGCGTACACCCTGGAACTGCAACGCCACGGGCTCGACGCCTGTGAGCGCGAGGTCCGCTGGCTGGAGGAGCTCATCGCCAACGAGCGCTCCGGCCGGGCCCCGGCCGACCCGCGACCCGGGACGGCCGGTGGCCGAGGAGACAACGACAGCCCGCCCACGCCTGGAACGTCCAGGACAGAGCGGCCGTGATGAAGAAGAAGGAGGCAGACGCTATGGGCTCCGTCCGCGTCGCCATCGTCGGTGTGGGTAACTGCGCCTCGTCCCTCGTACAGGGCGTGGAGTACTACCGGAACGCCGACCCGAACGACCGCGTCCCGGGTCTCATGCACGTCACCTTCGGCGACTACCACGTCTCGGACGTGAAGTTCGTCGCGGCGTTCGACGTGGACGCCAAGAAGGTGGGCATGGACCTCGCAGAGGCGATCGTCGCCAGCGAGAACAACACGATCAAGCTCTGCGACGTGCCGCCGACCGGCGTCACCGTGCAGCGCGGCCCGACCTTCGACGGTCTCGGCCAGTACTACCGCGAGATCGTCGAGGAGTCGGACGCCACGCCCGTCGACGTGGCGCAGGCGCTGCGCGACGCGCAGGTCGACGTGGTCGTCTCCTACCTCCCGGTGGGCTCGGAGGAGGCCGACAAGTTCTACGCCCAGGCCGCGATCGACGCCGGCTGCGCGTTCGTGAACGCCCTGCCGGTCTTCATCGCCTCCGACCCGGAGTGGGCGAAGAAGTTCACCGACGCCGGTCTGCCGATCGTCGGCGACGACATCAAGAGCCAGGTCGGCGCCACCATCGTGCACCGCGCCCTGGCGAAGCTCTTCGAGGACCGCGGGGTCGAGCTGCTGCGCACGTACCAGCTCAACTTCGGCGGCAACATGGACTTCATGAACATGCTGGAGCGCAACCGCCTGGTCTCGAAGAAGATCTCGAAGACCCAGTCGGTGACCTCCCAGATCCCGCACGAGATGAGCAAGAGCGACGTGCACATCGGCCCGTCCGACCACGTGCCGTGGCTGGACGACCGCAAGTGGGCGTACATCCGCCTGGAGGGCCGCTCCTTCGGTGACACCCCGCTCAACGCGGAGCTGAAGCTCGAGGTGTGGGACTCGCCGAACTCGGCCGGTGTCATCATCGACGCCGTCCGCGCCGCGAAGATCGCGCTGGACCGGAAGATCGGTGGCCCGATCCTCTCCGCCTCCTCGTACTTCATGAAGTCCCCGCCGGAGCAGTACGCCGACCACGACGCGCACGCCGCCGTCGAGGCGTTCATCGCCGGCGAGATCGAGCGCTGACGCAAGCACGAGCAAGAGAAAGAAGGCCGGGTCCGCGCGGACCCGGCCTTCTTCCTTCGCGTACGTCAGGACCAGGCGCGCCGCAGCGCCACTGACGCCTCCAGCTCCAGCAGCGTCACCTTGCGCGGCAGCCCGCCACCGAAGCCGACCAGCTTGCCGCCCGCGCCGACGATCCGGTGACAGGGCACGATCACCGGCACCGGATTGCGGTTGCAGGCCACCCCGACCGCCCGGGCGCCGCCGGGATCGCCGACCGCCTTCGCCACCTCGCCGTAGGTCTTCGTCTCCCCGTACGGGATGCGGGTCATCTCCCGCCACACCGCGCGCTCGAACTCCGAGCCCCGGGGCGCCGACACCGGCACCGTGAACTCGGTCAACTCACCGGCGAAGTAGGCCCGCAGCTCCGCCACCGCCAGCCGGGCCACCGCGTCACCGGGCTCGCCGGCCGCCCCGTCCACCCGGCCGAAGTGCGCGCCGCGCACCGCGTCGTCGTCGGTGCCGACGGAGAACTCCCCGATCGGTGAGTGGAGCACGGTCCAGCGCATGTCACCCATTGTCGCGCGGTGGGCAAAGATTTCCCCGCCCCGGGCGTCCCAGATACGGAGGTGGACGGTGGCGGAGGTCGACGGGGAGTTCACCGCGTTCGTCAACGAGCGGGGAGCGGCTCTGCTGCGGGTCGCGTACGCGCTGGCCGGCAGCCAGCACGCGGCGGAGGATCTGCTGCAGAACGCGCTGGCCAAGGCGTACGTCCGCTGGCCCCGGATCCACGGCGACGCGGAGCCGTACGTGAAGCGGATCCTCTACCACGACCAGGTCTCCGGCTGGCGGCGACGGGCGCGGCGGGCGGAGGTGCCGGTGGCCGAACTGCCGGAGCGACCGGCCGCCGGCGACGACAGCGACCTGCGGCTGCTGGTGCGGGACGCGCTACGGGCACTGCCGCCACGCCAGCGGGCCGTGCTCACCCTGCGCTACCTGGAGGACCTGAGCGTCGAGCAGACGGCCGCGCTGCTCGGTTGCCGCCCCGGCACCGTGGCCAGCCAGAGCACCAAGGCGCTGGCCCGGCTCCGGAAGCTGGTGCCGGGGCTCGACGAGCTGACGAACCGGACGGAGGTGACCCGATGAGCACGTCACTGGACGAGACGCTCCGGACGGCCGTACACGATCTCGCCGACGGCGCCGCGCCCGCACCGGACCTGGCGTCGCGCGCGCTCGGCCGGGGCCGTCGGCTGCGCCGTCGCCGGCGTGCCGGCGCGGCGGCTGCCGTGCTCGTCGCAGTGGTCGCCGTGGCCCTGCCGTTCGTCCTGCTCCGTCCGCGCCCCGCTCCGCCGCCGACCGCGCCGCCGGTCACCGTCGACCCGTCGCCGGTCGTCCGGTCGGCGCCCGGACCGGACTGGGCGGACGGACCGCTGGTGCTGCCCGGCGACTGGGTGGTCACCGGCACACGGGCGCGGACGGGCACCGCCGGGCCGTCGTACCTGCTCGACCGGGGACGCGGCCGGTACTTCGGCAACGCCCGCTACGACGCCGTTCTGCCCGCACCCGCCGGTTCGCTGGTGGCGGTCTGGGACGACGACCGGCCCCGGCAGGTCGGCCTGGTCGATCTGGCCCGGGGAACCACCAGCTGGTACGAGCCGGGCCGCGCGCTCGGCTCGCCGAACTGGTCGCCGGACGGCCGCAGCCTGCTGTTCACCAGTGAGCGGGTCGGTCATTCCGGTTTCGTCGTGCTGAGCGCCGATGGCACCACGCGCTCCCACGCCGTCGACACCACCCGCTACCCGTGCACCGACTACTGCTTCTTCCTCTGGACGCGGGACGGGCGGGAGGTGCTGCTCCAGCAGACCGACCCGAGCCGTCCCCGGTCCGAGTCGGTCCGGCACCTCCGGCGGGGCGTCCAGTTCTTCGCCGCGGACAGCGGCCGGCCCACCCGCTTCGAGCCGCTGCCGGGCGACCCGGCCGGGCCGTGGGCCTGGTCACCGGACGGGAAACTGGTGGTGGTGCAGGGGCAGACGGAGCCGCTGCTCGTGGAGGCGGCGACCGGCCGGGTGGTGAATCCGCTGCCGGTGGCCGACGTCGTCTGGGTCGGTGACGACCGCCTGCTCTACCGTCGTCCGTACGGGTCGCGAGAATTCGTGCTCGCCGACACCACCGGCCGCGAACTCGTGCGTCAGCCACTGCCGGAGGACTTCTCCCTCGCCGAGGTGACGATCGCGCCGCGCTGACCCGCCGCTGAACGTCCGCTGAGCAAAGTCGATGTTGCACGGCGTCGATACCGTGCAGGTCATGGCCACCGGGACGCTCATCTTCCTGATCATCGGCGGGGTCGGTGTCGGCGTGCTGACGCTCGCCCTGCTCGGCTCGGGAGTGCTCCACCTCGGCCAGCCGGACGTCGACGGGCCGGTGTCGCTGGAGGCGGCCGCCGGGTTCACCGGGGCGTTCGGCTTCGGCGGCGCGATCGTCAACGAACTGCTCGGGGGTCGTACCCCTGGAATGATCGCGGCGGCGGTGGCCGGCGGCGCGCTCGCGGCCGTGCCCACCGGCTGGCTGGCGGCGCGGCTGAGCCGCGCGGCCCGCAACATGCGCACGGACGCCACACCCACCCGCGACCACCTGGCCGGCGCGATCGGGCTGGTGGTGACGCCGATCCCCAGCGGCGGCTACGGCGAGGTACGGGTACGCCTCGCCGGCCAGCCGGTGAAGCTCAACGCCCGCGCCGACGGACCGATCCCGGTCGGCACCCGGATCTTCGTGGTCGAAGCCCTGAGCGAGACCAGCGTGCACGTCGAGACCTACTGACACCACCACACAGACGGGAACGCCCATGCCCCTGCTCGTCGCCATCGGCGGCGCGGTCCTCCTCGCCGTCGTCCTCGTCCTCTTCGTGTTGTCCCGGATCAAGGTGGCCGGGCCGAACCAGGCGTTCATCGTCACCGGCCGCAAGGGCCGCACCACCCAGACCGCCGACGGCGGCCGGGCCACCGACATGTCCGGGCAGAAGGTCGTGCTCGGTGCATCGGTGTTCGTCCTGCCGGTGGTGCAGAAGCTCCAGTCGCTCGACCTGTCCAGCCGCCGGATCGACGTCAGCATCCGCGGCGCGGTGAGCAAGCAGGGCATCCGCACCGAGCTGCACGGCGTGGCGATCGTCAAGGTCGGCGGCACCGAGGACGCGATCCGCGCCGCCGCCCAGCGCTTCCTGAACCAGCAGGAGGAGATCGACAACTTCACCCGCGAGGTGCTCGCCGGCGCGCTGCGCTCGATCGTCGGGCGGCTCACCGTCGAGGAGATCATCCGGGATCGCGCGGCGTTCGCCAGCGCGGTCGCCGAGGAAGCCGAGCACTCGATGACCAACCAGGGCCTGGTGCTGGACACGTTCCAGCTCCAGGACATCCTGGCCGAGGGCTCCTACCTCCAGGACCTGGGCCGGCCGGAGGCCGCCCGGGTGCTCAAGGACGCGGCCATCGCCGAGGCGCGGGCCCGGCAGCAGGCCGAGCAGGAGCGGCTGCTCGCCGAGGAGGCGATCGCCGAGGCGAACCGGAACCTGGCGCTCAAGCAGGCCGGCATCCAGGCCGAGATCGACGCGGCGAAGGCGAAGTCGGCAGCGGCCGGGCCGCTCGCGCAGGCCGAGCGGGACCAGGCGATCCTCTCCGAGCAGCAGAAGGTGGCCGAGCGCAACGCCGAGCTGAAGCAGCGCCAGCTCGACACCGAGGTGCGCAAGCCGGCCGACGCGGCCCGGTACAAGGTCGAGCAGGAGGCCGAGGCGGCCCGCAACGCGGCGGTGCTCAACGCCGACGCGCAGCGGCAGGCCACCATCGCCGCCGCGCAGGCGTCAGCCGAGCAGGCCCGCCTCACCGGTGAGGGCGAGCGGGCCCGCCGGGCCGCGCTGGCCGAGGCGAACGCGATCGAGGGCGCGAAGGAGGGCGAGGCCGAGCAGCGTCGTCGTTCCGCGATCGCCGAGGCGGTCGAGCGGGAGGGTCAGGCCGAGGCCGCGGCCATCCTCGCCAAGGGTCAGGCCGAGGCCGACGCGATGGCCCGCAAGGCCGAGGCGTTCGCCGCGTACGGCGAGGCGGCCGTCCTGGACCTGCTGGTCAAGGTGCTGCCGGAGGTGGTCGGCGCGGCCAGCGCCCCGATCGGCGCGATCGACAAGATGACCGTGATCTCCACCGACGGCGCGTCGTCGCTGACCAAGTCGGTGGCCGGAAACGTCGCCCAGGGTCTCCAGCTCGGCAGCGACCTGACCGGCATCGACCTGGCCGGGCTGCTGGCGCGGCTGGGCAGCAGCGCGCAGCACAACGGCAAGACCACGGTGGACGGCAGCACCGTCACCCCGTGACGACGACGCCCGCCGGTTCCCCTCGGGGAGCCGGCGGGCGTCGTGCGGTGCCACGGATCAGAGCACGGCGACGACGAACTTCTCGCCGGCGCCCAGACCCAGGGTCGGGCTGTTCCAGTCGATGGTCCGGCTCGCGATGAGCTGGCTGGTGCCGGCGCTGCCGGCGGTGACCGCCTTCTCGTTGATGTTCGCGTACAGGTAGACCGAGCCGTCGGCGTTGTAGTCGAGGAACGACATCCCCTCCCACGCGCCGATCGAGGCGCCCCGGGCGATCAACGGCTTCGCCCCGGCGCTCTCCGCGGTGACGAACTTGCCGTTGATCTGGGCCTTCAGGCCGAAGGTGCCGTAGCCGTCGCCGACGTTCACCAGCTCGTACTTCTCCCAGGCGCCGACGGTCGCCGAGCGGGCGATCAGCGGCTTCGCGCCGGCGCTCTCCGCCGTCACGAACTTGCCCCCGGCCACCGACTTGATGCTCACGAGGGGCGCCGGCGCGTCGAAGTCGAACTTCTCGGCGGTGCCGATCGCGGTCTTGCTCGCGATCAGCGGGGAGGTGGTGCTCGGCGCCGTGACGTACCTGCCGTTGATCGCCGCCTTCAGGCTGATCGTGCCGTCGGTGTTGTCGACGATCTGGAACTTCTCCCACGCGCCGATGGTGGCCGCGCGGGCGATCAGCGGCTTCGCCCCGGCGCTCTCCGCCGTGACGAACTTGTTCGTGACCCGCGCCCGCAGGCCGAACAGGCCCCCGCCGGCGTCGACCACGTCGTACTTCTCCCAGGCGCCGATGGCGGTGCCCCGGGCGATCAGCGGCTTCGTCCCGGCGCTCTCCGCCGTGACGTAGCGGCCGTTGACCCGGGCCTTGAGCCCGTACGAGCCACGTGCCGTCACGGCCGAACCGATGTGCAGCAGCCGGTCGGTGGAGCCCATGACGTCGTGCACCGCGCCGCCGATGCCGGTGGTCACGACCGAGTCGCGCACCTGCTGCGGCGACCAGCCCGGGTGCTCCTCCAGCAGCAGCGCGGCGGCACCGGCCACGTGCGGGGACGCCATCGAGGTGCCGTTCATCGACTCCGTGCCGGCGCTGGTGCCGGCCTTGGCCGAGACGACGCCGGTGCCGGGGGCGAACACGTCCAGGCAACGGCCGTAGTTGGAGAACCAGGCGCGCATGTCGACCCGGTCGGTGGCGCCCACGGTGATGGCGGCGGGCACGCTCGCCGGCGAGGAGCCGCAGGCGTCCTGCATGCTGTTGCCGGCCGCGACGGCGTAGGTGATGCCGGACGCGATCGAGCGGGTGACCGCGTCGTTCACGGCCTGGTCGACGCGGTCGACGCCGAGGCTCATGTTGGCGACGGACGGCCCGGTGGCGTTGGCGGTGACCCACTCGATGCCGGCGATCACCTGCTCGGTGTCGCCGCTGCCGGAGCAGTCGAGGACCCGGACGGCGACCAGGTCGACGCCCTTCGCGACGCCGTACGTCGTACCGCCGATCGTGCCGGCCACGTGCGTGCCGTGCCCGTCGCAGTCCTGCGCGACGTCGTCCTGCTCGACCGCGTCGTAGCCGTTGCGGGCGCGCCCGCCGAAGTCCTGGTGGTCGATGTCGATGCCGGTGTCGATCACGTACGCGGTCACCCCGGCGCCGGTCGACGGGTAGGTGTACCTGCCATCGGTCCGGGTCTTGAGCTGGTCGATCCGGTCCAGGCCCCACGGCGGGGTGGTCTGGGTGCCGGCGGTGCTCCAGCGCTGGACCTGCTGGACGTACTCGACGTCCGGGTCGGCCGCGAGCCGTGCGGCCTGCCGGGCGTCCATGGTGGCCGAGTAGCCGTTCAGCGCCTTGCCGAAGACCCGGCGGACGGTGCCGCCGTGCTCGCCGGCCAGCGCGGACGCGGCGGACTTCACCTTGGCCGGGGTGGTCTTGCCGTTCTTGAGGACCACGATGTAGCGGCCGGGCACCGCCTCGGCCGTGCCGGCGCCACGGACCGACGGTCGCTTCGGGTCGGCCAGGGCCGGCCCGGCGACTGTGGCGCAGAGGATGGAGGTGGCGCTGGTGAGGGCCAGCCCCACGAGCGCGGAGCGGCGCAGGCCGCTGTGACGTGTCACGAATTGACTCCCCGTGTCCAGCGACCGTCCGGGTCGGACGGGCGGATGAAGATCAGCGCAGCCGCATCCGTCGATCCAGCGGCTGGCGATGACCCATCATGCGGGAGACATCGACCGGAACGGGTCAACCGTTCGGTCGACACGCCGGCGTATCGTCGTCAGATTCCGCCACCGGCGTCAGCCGGTGATGCCCTCGTCGCGTGCCCAGCGCAGCAGCTCCGCCTCGGCCTCGTCGCGGTCCAGCGGCCCGCGCTCCAGGCGCAGCTCCTTGAGGTGCTGCCAGGCCCGGCCGACCACCGGCCCCGGCGGTACGCCGAGCAGCTCCATGATCGCGTTGCCGTCCAGGTCGGGCCGGACCCGGGCCAGGTCCTCCTCGGCGGCGATCCGGGCGATCCGCTCCTCCAGCGCGTCGTAGTCGGCCGCGAGCTGGGCCGCCTTGCGCCGGTTGCGGGTGGTGCAGTCGGACCGGGTCAGCTTGTGCAGCCGGGACAGCAGGTCACCGGCGTCGGTGACGTACCGGCGCACCGCCGAGTCGGTCCACTCGCCCCGGCCGTACCCGTAGAAGCGCAGGTGCAGCCCGACCAGCTTGACCACCTGGGAGGTGATCTCCTTGGAGTAGCGCAGCGCCTTCATCCGGTTCTTGGTCAGCCGGGCACCCACCACCTCGTGGTGGTGGAAGCTGACCCGGCCGTCCGCGCCGACCGCCTTGGTGGCGGGCTTGCCGACGTCGTGCATCAGCGCGGCCATCCGCAGCACGAAGTCGCAGCCGTCGGACTCCAGCGACATGGCGTTGCTGACCACTGTGAGCGTGTGCTCGTAGACGTCCTTGTGCTGGGCGTGCTCGTCGATGGTGAGCTTCAGCCCGGTCAGCTCGGGCAGGAAGCGCTCGGCCAGCCCGGTGTCGACGAGCAGGCGCAGCCCGGTGATCGGGTCGGCGCCGCAGAGCAGCTTGGTGAACTCGTCCCGGATCCGCTCGGCGGTGATCCGGTCCAGGTCGCCGGCCATCTCGGTCATCGCGGCGCGGACGTCCGGGTGGACGGCGAAGCGGAGCTGGGCGGCGAACCGGGCCGCACGCAGCATCCGCAGCGGGTCGTCGCGGAACGACTCCTGCGGCGTCCCGGGGGTGCGGATGATCTTGGCGGCCAGGTCCGCAAGCCCGCCGTACGGATCGGTGAACCGGTGGTCGGGGAGACTGACCGCCATCGCGTTGACGGTGAAGTCGCGGCGCTTGAGGTCTTCGGTCAGGCTGGTGCCGTACTGCACCACCGGGTTGCGGCTGACCTGGTCGTAGACCTCCGCGCGGAACGTGGTGATCTCCAGGTTGAGGCCGTCGCGCTGGCAGGCGATGGTGCCGAACTCGCGCCCGGTCTCCCAGATCGACTCCGCCCAGCCGCGGATGACCTTGATGGTCTCGTCCGGGTGGGCGTCGGTGCAGAAGTCGAGGTCGTTGCCGAGTCGGCCGAGCAGCGCGTCGCGGACGGATCCGCCCACCAGGTGCAGTTCGTGACCGGCCCGGGCGAAGCGCCGGCCCAGCTCGTCGGCGACCGGTGAGACTCGGAGCAGTTCGGCGACGGCGTTGCGCTGCGCGGCGGTCAGTTCGCGGCGGTCGGCGGCGTGGGAGGCGGAGGCTTCGGACATGGGATCGCCAGCCTATCGGGCCGGGGGTGGATCGACCGCGCCGGGCGCGGGTAACGGGCCCGGGTTGACTAAGGTTCCGGTTGGGCGGGGCCGGCCGGGCCCGGTCGCCACGTACCCCTTGGAGGCTGGCAGATGAGCGGCGGGCTCTACCGCAGCGCGAACGCGCACGGCGGCGGCCTGCCGCCGGACGACGGCGCCACCTTCATCTCCGCCGAGCCGCTGAACCAGCCCGGCGTCGAGGCCGTCGCGCCGCCGCAGGAGGTGGTCGCCGAGACCAGCGCCGCGGCGAACAGCGCGGTGATGGCCGTCGGCAGCCTGGTGAGCCGGGGTACGGGCTTCGTCCGCAACCTGATGATCGGCGCCGCGCTCGGCACCATGGTCGGCGACGCGTTCACCACCGCCCAGTTCCTGCCCAACCAGGTGTACGAGTTCCTGCTCGGCGGCGTGCTGACGAGCGTCCTGGTGCCGGTGCTGGTCCGCCGCCGCAAGATCGACGCGGACCGGGGCGAGGCGTACGCGCAGCGCCTGCTGACCCTCGCGGTGCTGGCGCTCGCAGCGACCGCGCTGATCGCGGTGCTGCTGGCCCCGGTGCTGACCGCCGTGTACGCGGCCGGTGGCGACGACCCGGCGTACACCAGGCTCGTCACCCGGCTGTCGTACCTGATGCTGCCGATGCTGTTCTTCACCGGCATCAGCGCGTTGATCGCCGCGGTGCTGAACACCCGGGGGCACTTCGCCGCCCCGATGTGGGCGCCGATCCTCAACAACCTCGTCTCGATCGGCACGTTCGGCCTGTACATCGTCGTCTTCGGCGCGACCGGACTCCGGCCCGGCGAGGTGGGCTGGGACCGGATCCTGCTGGTCGGCGGCGGCACGCTGCTGGGCGTGGCGGTGCAGGCGGTCGGCCTGCTGCCCGCGCTGCGCAAGGTCGGCTTCCGGTGGAAGGCGCGGTTCGACTTCCGCGAGCTGGGGCTGCGCGAGCTGGCCCGGCTCGGCGCCTGGATGTTCTGCTACGTCGCGGTCAACCAGCTCGGCCTCTTCGTGGTGGTCAACCTGCTCAACCGGGCCACCGGCGGGGACGGCGAGAACGCCGGCCTGCTGATCTACAACAACGTCTTCCTGCTGCTGATGATGGCGCACGGCATCATCGCCGTCTCGATCATCACCGCGCTGATGCCCCGGATGAGCGCGGCGGCCGCCGAGAACCGGTTCCACGACGTCACCGCCGACCTGTCCCGGGGCACCCGGATGGTCACCGCGGTGCTCGCGCCCATCGCGGTCTGCTACGCGGTGCTGGCCGCCCCGATCTCGGTGGTGGTGTTCCGGTACGGCGCGTTCACCGGCGACAACGCGGTGGCCACCTCGACCGTGCTGCTGGTGGCGGCGCTCGGCCTGGTGCCGTTCGCGGTGAGCCAGCTCTTCACCTTCGCGTTCTACGCGCTGCCGGACACCCGTACCCCGGCTCTGATCAACATTCCGGTGGTGGCGCTGCGCGTCCTGCTCCAGGTGGGCCTGTTCCTGCTGTTCTCGAACACGTTCGCGGCGGCCGGGATGATGCTCGGCAACGCGGTGTCGTACCTGGCGGCGGCGATCATCTCGGCGATGCTGCTGCGGCCCCGGGTGGGCCGGATCGGGCTGGGCGGGATCATGCGGACGCTCGGCCGGGTGGTCGTGGCGGCGCTCGGCGCGGCGCTCGTCGGTGTGCTCGTGGTGGCGGTGCTCCCCGGCGACCCGGCGAGCCTGAGCTGGCTCGCCGCCGCGGTCCAGTTGGTGATCGGCGGCGCGGCGATCGGGGCGACCTACCTCGGGCTCGCCATGGTGCTGCGGATCGGCGAGATCACCGAGGTGGTCGGGATGGTCCGGCGGCGACTCGGGCGTTGACCCCCTCGGTGACCGACGGTGAACGAGGATCACCAGGCTGGGGATACGGCTGTGGATAACTTGGAATTCCGCCGTCCACTGGGCCTCTCGGCCTGTGGACAACCAACCGTACGGACGAGGGAGCGCAGGCCGGGGCGGGGTAAACCTCCCCGCCGCCGCACCGGTACGCCCCTGTGCCGCCTCGTTGCCGCCAACCTTTAGATTGACGGTGCGTGTCCGGCTTGCCCGCCGGGTGGGCGGGCGACCCGGCCGGGGCCCGTGGCGACTGGCCTTCCGGCCGGTCACAGCGGGAAGATGACATGTCGGAGAACCGGGCATCCCGGGTAAGGTCGCTCTCGACGGGTACGACCGGGATCGACGCGGGTGTCGAGACCGCCGGCCGTTCCACCGAAGGCAGAGCGGGAAGCCACATGCCCAGCAGCACGGGTCCATCGATCGACGCGATCACCGAGGGAGGACGGGTGACCCAGGTCGGCGAGGGTCAGGAAGCGGAGGAGACCTCTCCTGCGGTCGTGACCTTCGGTGCTCCCACGGTCGGTGAGCTGCTCGCGGAGCGGTACGAACTGGTCGAGCACATCAACAACGACAGCGCGGGCCGGCTGGTCTGGCGCGGTGTCGACGTGGTGCTCCGCCGTCCCGTCGCCGTGGTCCTCCGCTACCCGGGTGGCGACTCCGCCACCGAGATGCTTCAGGCCGCGGTCGCCGCCAGCCGCGTCATCCACCCCAACCTGGTCGGTGTCTACGACGCGATCGACGAGGACGACCGGGCCTACGTGGTCCGCGAGTGGGTCGACGGGCAGTCGCTGCGCGAGATGGTCGCCGCCGACGGGCCGCTGGACCCGGCCCGGGCCACCGCCATCGGCAACGCCGTCGCCAGCGCCCTCGCCGCCGTGCACGCCACCGGCATGGTGCACGGCAACCTCCACCCCGGCACCGTCATGATCAGCGACGACGGCCGGGTGGTGCTCGCCGACGCGCGTACCGACGGGGCGGACAGCCAGGAGAACGACCTGCGCGCGGTCGGCGGGGTGCTCTACTTCGCCTTGACCGGGCACTGGCCGCACGGCGAGGCCCCGCTGCACGGCGCCACCGCCGGGCACGGCCGCGCCGCCCTGCCGGACGCCGTCCGGGACGCCGGTGGCGCCATCGCCGCGCCCCGGCAGATGCGCGCCGGTGTGCCGGCCTACCTCGACGACCTCACCATGGACCTGCTCGACCCGGAGATCGCGCCGCCGTCGTCGGACGTGCTGGCCGCCGAGCTGAGCCGGCTCGACATCCCGGCCGACGAGCAGTTCCTGGAGCAGGCCGGCCCGCTGCGTTTCACCGCCGACCCCGGCGAGGAGCCCTCCCCGCTGGCCGCGGCCGGTGGCCGCAAGGTCGCCATCGGCATCGCCGGCCTGCTGGCTGTGGCCCTGGTCGGGCTGCTCATCGGCATCAACGCGCTCGGTGGTGGCGACGACGGCGACAAGGAGCCGGTCGCCCAGCCGTCGAACAGCGCGCCGGCCACCGGGGGCGGGGACGAACCCGCCGCGCAGGTCCGCAAGATCACCATCCAGGACGTACGGATCATCGATCCTGAGGGCGACCGCGCCGAGGTGCGCAACGCCGAGAAGGTCATCGACGGCGACGACGACGACGGCTGGGAGACCAACAGCTACCGCACCAACGCCAAGTTCGGCGGCCTCAAGAAGGGCATGGGCGTCTGGATCGACCTGGGCGCCCCGCACACGGTCAAGCAGCTGGAGGCCACGCTCTCGGCCACCGGCGCCACCGTCGAGCTTCGCACCGGCACCCGCGGCGACTTCCCGTCCACCTCCTCGGGCGACAAGCAGCTCGTGAACGCCTACTCGACGGTGGTCGGACCGCCGAACGAGGACGGCGGCACCAAGATGATCTTCAACGCGTTCGAGCCCGACCAGAAGTACCAGTACCTGCTGTTCTGGATCACCAAGCTGCCGGCGAAGGACAGCGGCAACAGCTGGAAGCTCGGCGTCCAGGAGATCACGGTCCAGGGCTCGTGACCCGGCTGCCGTCCCCGCCGCGCCACCTCCCTCGGATGTGGTGATGGCGGAACGCGACGGCGGGCAGCCCGGCCGCTCCGACCTGGAACTGCTCCGGGCGCACGCGGCAGGTGACCGGGACGCCTTCACCGAGCTGTTCCAACGGCACCGGGACCGCCTCTGGGCGGTCGCGCTGCGCACGATCGGCGACCGCGAGGAGGCCGCCGACGCCCTCCAGGACGCCATGCTGTCGGCGCACCGCGCGGCGGCCCGGTTCCGGGGCGACTCGGCGGTCACCACCTGGCTGCACCGGATCGTGGTGAACGCCTGCCTGGACCGGATCCGGCGACGGCAGACCCACGCCACCGTCCCGCTGCCCGACGGCGTGCACACCGACGGCGAACCGGGCCGGCACACCGGCGGTCCGGAACCGGCCGCGCCGGCCCGCGACCACGACACCGCGCTCGTGGTCCGGCAGGCGCTCGCGGCACTGCCCGCCGAACAGCGGGCCGCGCTGGTGCTGGTCGACGTGCAGGGTTACCCGGTGGCCGAGGTCGCCGCCATGCTCGGCGTCGCCGAGGGCACCGTGAAGAGCCGGTGCGCCCGTGGCCGGGCCCGCCTCGCCGTGCTGCTCGGCCACCTGCGTACCGGCGCCGACGACCCGGCCGACGACGTGCCGCGGCTCACTCCCGGGAACCGCAGGCGCCCCGAGGGCGTCGGATCCTCGTCGGGAGCGTCCCGTCAGGCCGTCAGCCAGGAGGAGCCGTGACTTCCCGGGAGTTCAGCGAGGTCGACCACGACCTGCTCGCCGACTACCTCGGCGGGGCGCTGGACGACACCCCCGAGCAGGCGACAGTGGCCCGGCTGGTCGAGCAGGACCCGGCGTGGCGGGCCGCGTACGCCGATCTCGCCGACGCGGTCGACCTGGTCGGCGCCGACCTGGCCGGCTGGGCCGCGGCCCCCGCGCCGGAGATGCCGCAGGCGGTGGCCGACCGGATCACGGCGGCGCTCGCCGGGGCCGGCCCCGCGCTGCGCGACGGTACGCCGGTCGTCCCGGCGCAGTCCGGCGGCGCCGGCCGTCCACCCGGCACGGCACCCCGCCCAGACCGGCACAGCGGACCCGGTCGCCGTCCCCGGCGCTGGGCCCGCATCGCCGGGCCGGTGGCGCTGGCCGCGGCCTCGGTCGCCGCGGTGGGGCTCGGTGTGGGCCGGATGGCCGACTCGGGCGACGGCGGTACGGCCGACCAGGCGGCCCGGGAGGCGGCGCCGATGGCCGGCGCGCCGTACCGGACCACCGGACCGGCAATGCGCAGCGGCACCGACTGGACGCCGGAACGCCTCGCCGTCGGCCGGGTGCCCGCCGGAGCGAAGTCGATGCCGGGGGACATGGCCGGGCCGTCCGGCGCGGCGAAGGACGGTGCGGAGACGCCCCTGTACAGCGAGGGCCGACGCCTCAGCGCCCCCGGCGGGCTGGACCGGCTGACCCGGCCGGAGACGCTCGCCGCGTGCCTCACCGCGATCGGGGCCGAGCACGGCTCCGGGCCGCTCACCGTGAACATGGTCGACTACGCCCGCTTCCAGGGCGTACCGGCGCTCGTGGTGACGTTCGCGGACGCGGACGGCGCCCGCTGGGGCTGGGTGAGCGGGCCGGAGTGCGGGGTACCCGGGTCCGGCGCGGACACGCGGTTCCGGACGCGGGTAGGGTGAAAACGCGGTCACGACGCTTGTCCCGCCACGTGACCTGACCCACCGGATGACCGGCTCGGGAATCCCCGCTTCGTACGATGGCGTTCTGCAAGTCAGGCGCCGGCGCCCCTAGAGCCGTCGGCACTCGGGATCGACATCGGTGCGGCCGGTGACGAACACACACATCGGGAGACGGCAGTGGACGAGGTCCGCAACCTGATCATCATCGGCTCCGGTCCGGCCGGCTACACGGCGGCGGTCTACGCCGCCCGCGCCAACCTGAAGCCCCTGGTGATCGAGGGCGTGCAGTCGGGTGGCGCGCTGATGACCACCACCGAGGTGGAGAACTTCCCCGGCTTCGCGGACGGCATCCTCGGCCCCGAGCTGATGGACAACATGCGCAAGCAGGCCGAGCGCTTCGGCGCCGAGTTCCTCACCGACGACGTGACGCGGGTCGAGCTGAAGGACACCGGCGAGATCGGCTCGGACGCGGTGAGCACCGTGTGGGTGGGCGAGACCGCCTACCGCGCCCGCGCCGTCATCCTCTCCACCGGCTCGGCCTGGCGCCCGCTGGGCGTGCCGGGCGAGCAGGAATACCTCGGCCACGGCGTGTCGTCCTGTGCCACCTGTGACGGCTTCTTCTTCCGCAACCAGCACATCGTGGTGGTCGGCGGCGGCGACTCGGCGATGGAGGAGGCCAGCTTCCTCACCCGCTTCGCCGAGTCGGTGACCATCCTCCACCGCCGCGACTCGTTCCGCGCCAGCAAGATCATGGCCGACCGCGCGCTGAGCAACGAGAAGATCAAGGTCGAGTGGAACACAGTGGTCGAGGAGATCCTCGGCGACGACGGCAAGGTCAACGGCGTACGGGTGCGCAACGTGCACACCGGCGAGAGCAAGGTGCTCGACGTCACGGGCGTGTTCGTGGCGATCGGGCACGACCCGCGCAGCGAGCTGTTCCGCGGTCAGGTGGAGCTGGACGACGAGGGATACGTGAAGGTGCAGGCCCCCAGCACCCGTACCAGCGTGCCCGGTGTGTTCGCGGCGGGTGACGTCGTCGACCACACCTACCGGCAGGCCATCACGGCGGCCGGCACCGGCTGCGCCGCCGCGCTGGACGCCGAGCGGTTCATCGCCACCATCCAGGGCTGAGAGTTCCACGAGCAAGGTTCGGAGGAGGAGAGTTCATAGTGGGAGCAACCAAGGCGGTCACGGACGCCAGCTTCGTCAGCGACGTGCTGCAGTCCGACAAGCCGGTGCTGGTCGACTTCTGGGCGGAGTGGTGCGGCCCCTGCCGCAAGGTCTCGCCGCTGCTGGAGGAGATCGCCGGCGAGATGAAGGACCAGGTCACCATCGTCAAGCTCAACATCGACGAGAACCCGGAGACGGCCCGCGCCTACCGGGTGATGTCGGTGCCGACGCTGACCATCTTCAAGAACGGCCAGCCGGTGCAGTCGATCGCCGGCGCCAAGCCGAAGGGCGAGCTGGTCAAGCTCATCGAGTCGGCTCTCTGAGCCGTACCGACACCGCCGCAACCCCCGTCACCACGCCCGGTGGCGGGGGTTCCGGCTTTCCTGACCTGCATGAACGCGAACCCGTCGGGTATCGGCCACGGTACGCTCCGTAAGCATCCGTCGGAGTTCCGGTCCGCCACCGTCCGTGCAGAGGGGGTCGTCGTGCGTCCGATCCGACCCGGTGACCAGGGACCGGCGGTGGCCGAGATCCGTACCGTCCTCGCCGGCCTGGAACTTCTTCCCGCCGAGGCCGGAGGCGACGACTACGACGCCCAGACCGAACGTGCGGTAAGGGCCTTCCAGCAGTCCCGCGGCCTCAGCGTCGACGGGCGGGTCGGCGCCGAGACCTGGCGGGCGCTCGACGCGGCCCGCTGGCGGTTCGGCGCCCGCGCCCTCTACCACGCCGTACCGGAGCCGCTGACCGGCGAGGACGTCCGCTCGCTCCAGGAACGCCTGCTGGAGATGGGGTACGACGTGGGACGCGCCGACGCCATCTACGGCATCCGCACCTCCCGCGCGGTGGCGCAGTTCCAGCGGGAGATGGGCCTCAAGCCGGACGGCTCGTGCGGGCCGCACACCGTCAACGCCCTGCGCCGCCTCGGCCGGAAGGTGGTCGGCGGGCGCCCGCAGTGGCTGCGCGAGTCCGACGCCATCCGGCAGGCCGGGCCGACGCTCGTCGGGCGGACCGTGGTGATCGACCCGGGGCACGGCGGCACCGACCCGGGTGTGGTGGTGCCCGACGGCACGCTGCGCTGGAACGAGGCGGACCTCGTGCACGACCTCGCCAGCCGGCTGGAGGGGCGGCTCGCCGCAGCCGGCGTACGGGTGCAGCTCACCCGGGGCCCGTCACCCGGCGACTGCCTGCCGGACGCCGACCGGGCCCAGCTCGCCAACTCCCTCGGCGCCGACGTGTTCATCTCGCTGCACACCGACGGGCACGCCAACCCGGAGGCCGAGGGCGTGGCCACCTACCACTACGGCACCGACAACGGCGTCACCTCGGCGACCGGGGAACGCCTCGCCGGGCTCGTGCAGCGGGAGATCGTGGCCCGCACCGGGCTGCGCGACTGCCGTACCCACGCCAAGGCCTGGGAGCTGCTCCGGCTCACCCGGATGCCCGCGGTACGCGTCGAGGTCGGCTACCTCACCTCACCCGACGACCGGGCGCGGCTCGTCGACCCGCGCTTCCGGGACCGGGTGGTCGAGGCCATCGTGGCCGGGGTGCAGCGGATGTACCTGCCGATCGAGCGGGACGTGCCGACCGGCTCGATCGACGTGAGCGAACTGCGGGCGATCGTCGCCGCCGGCACCGTCGTCGACTGACCCGCGACTCAGCTCGTCGAACGGGTGGCGGGCGCCGGGCGGACCGGCCGCAGCAGCGTCTCCGGGCTCATCGAGCCGAGCAGCTTCTCCAGCGCGTACTCGACGTCCGACTTCCAGCTCAGCGCCGTACGCAACTCCAGCCGCAGGCGGGGGTAGCGCGGGTGCGGCCGGACCGTCTTGAAGCCCACCGAGAGGAAGAAGTCGGCGGGCGCCACGCACGCGCGGCCCGGGGCGTCCGCGTCGTCGCCGAACTTCGCGTCGCCGAACGCCTCGATCGCCTTGATGCCGCGCTTGGTCAGGTCGCGGGCCACGCCCTGCACGAGCATCCGGCCCAGTCCGCCGTCGGCGAAGGCGGGCACCACGTGCGCCGTCATCAGCAGCGCCGCGTCCGCCGAGACCGGCGAGGTGGGAAACGCCATCGAGCGCGGAACGTACGCCGGCGGCGCGTACATGACGAAACCGGCGGGCATGCCGTCGACGTAGACGAGCTTCCCGCAGGAGCCCCACTCCAGCAGCGTCTGGGAGACCCACGCCTCCTTCTCCAGGCCCGGGTCGCCGGCGGCGCAGGCACGCTCGGCGGAGACCGGATCCAGCTCCCAGTAGACGCAACGCCGGCAGGATCGAGGCAGGTCCTCCAGCGTGTCCAGGGTCAGGCTGACCAGACGTCGCGACATGAGCGCACCCCACCAATAGGCTCGGAGCGTCGGTGTGTCCCGCGCCCTCCTGCTCCCGACGAGCGATCGTACGCCCCTGTCCGGCGGTACGGGAGGGAACGCGCGAACCCCCGCCCGGACGGCCGACGGCGGGTCCGGGATGTGGACGTGTCCACACGGCCGGTGCCGCGACCGTCACCGGGGACTACGATCGACCAACCGGCCCCCGCCGCCAATGGATGTCGGCATCGCGGGTACCACACCGGGCGGCAGCCCCGCCGACACCCGATCGAGGTGATGTCCATGACCGGCACGACGCTCGACGACTACACCGACCGGTACGCCCGGCGCGTCCGCGGGATGACCGCCTCGGAGATCCGGGCGCTCTTCGCGGTGGCCAGCCGGCCGGAGGTCGTCTCGCTCGCCGGTGGGGCACCCTACATCGCTGCGCTGCCGCTGGACGCGGTCGGCGAGATGCTCGGCCGGCTCGGCTCCGAGCACGGCGCCACCACCCTCCAGTACGGCATCGGCCAGGGCACCCCCGAGCTGCGCGAGCGGATCTGCGAGGTGATGTCCCTGTCCGGGATCGACGCCTCCTGCGGCGCCTCCCCGGAGGACGTGGTGGTGACAGTCGGCGGCCAGCAGGCCCTCGACCTGGTGGCCCGCCTCTTCCTGGACCCGGGTGACGTGGTGCTCGCCGAGGGCCCGACGTACGTCGGCGCGCTCGGGGTGTTCCAGGCCGCCCAGGCCCAGGTCGCCCACGTGCCGATGGACGACGAGGGGCTCATCCCGGAGGCGCTGGAGGTGGCCATCGCCGACCTGGCGCGCGCCGGCCGGCGGGTGAAGTTCCTCTACACCATCCCCACCTACCAGAACCCCGCCGGCGTGACGCTGAGCGAGGAGCGGCGCGAACGGGTGCTCGACATCTGTGAGCGCGCCGGGCTGCTCGTGGTGGAGGACGACCCGTACGGTCAGCTCGGTTTCGAGGGTGAGGCGCCCAGGCCGCTGCGGGCCCGGCGGCGCGACGGGGTCTTCTACCTGAGCACGTTCTCCAAGACGTTCGCGCCGGGCCTGCGGGTGGGCTGGATCCTGGCCCCGCACGCGGTCCGCGACAAGCTGGTCATCGCCAGCGAGGCGCAGATCCTCTGCCCGAGCGCCTACGCGCAGTCGGCCGTCTCGACGTACCTCGGCACCATGCCCTGGCGGCAGCAGCTCAAGGTCTACCGCGAGGTCTACCGCGAGCGCCGGGACGCGCTGCTCGACGCGATGGCCGACCTGATGCCGGAGGGCACCACCTGGACCACTCCGCGCGGCGGCCTGTTCGTCTGGGCGACGCTGCCCGACGGGCTCGACTCCAAGGCGATGATGCCGCGTGCCGTGGCCGCCCGCGTCGCGTACGTGCCGGGGACCGGCTTCTACGCCGACGGCACCGGCACCGGGAACATGCGGCTCAACTTCTCCTTCCCGACGCCGGAGCGGATCCGCGAGGGCGTGCGCCGGCTGGCCGGGGTGATGGAGCAGGAGATCGCCATGCGCAAGGTCTTCGGCGCGGTCGGCGGCGCCGGACCCCGCCGCCGCCAGGGCGGTTCGGACGCGCCCGGTCCCGACTTGGCATGATGCCCGCATGTCCGACAGCCCCGCCGCACCGCCTCCCGTGACCGGATCCGCAGCCGACGAGTTGCACGTACTCGTGCTCGCGGGCGGCCTCTCCTACGAACGGGACGTCTCACTGCGGTCGGGGCGCCGGGTGCTCGACGCGCTGCGCGCCGTCGGCGTCGACGCGGAACTGCGCGACGCCGACGTGGCATTGCTGCCCGCCCTGACCGCTGACCCGCCGGATGCCGTGGTGATCGCCCTGCACGGCGCCACCGGCGAGGACGGCTCGCTGCGCGGCGTACTCGACCTCTGGGACGTGCCCTACGTCGGCTGCGACGCCCGGTCCTCCCGCCTCGCCTGGGACAAGCCGTCCGCCAAGGCGGTGCTGCGCGAGGCGGGCATCCCGACGCCCGACTGGGTGGCGCTGCCGCACGACCGTTTCTCCGAGTTGGGCGCAGTGGCCGTCCTGGACCGGATCGTCGACCGCCTCGGGCTGCCGCTGATGGTCAAGCCCGCGCAGGGCGGTTCCGGACTGGGCGCCGCCGTGGTCCGGGAGGCGGCGTCGCTGCCGGCCGCGATGGTGGGTTGTTTCGCGTACGACCAGACCGCGCTCGTGGAACGCTACGTCCCCGGGATGGACGTGGCGGTCTCCGTGCTCGACCTCGGCAAGGGGCCGCAGGCCCTGCCCCCGGTCGAGATCGTGCCGCGCAACGGCGTCTACGACTACGCGGCCCGCTACACCGCCGGGCGAACCACCTGGCACGCGCCCGCCCGGCTGGACGCCGCGACGACCGCTCGGGTGACCGAGGTGGCGCTCGCCGCGCACACCGCGCTCGGGCTGCGCGACGTGTCCCGGGTCGACCTGATCGTCGACGGTGGAGGCGATCCGCACGTGCTGGAGGTCAACGTCTCCCCGGGCATGACCGAGACGTCGCTGCTGCCGCTGGCGATCCAGGCGGCCGGGCTGGACTTCGGCCGCGTCCTCGGCACACTCGTGACCCGGGCCGCCGCCCGCCGCTGACCTCAGCTCTGCGGGGTACGCGTCGCGCTCTGCTGATCGTTCGGGGCGTTCTCCGGCTCGACCTCGGCCTCTTCCTCCCTCTCCGGCGCGCTGTTCTGGGCGCTGCTCGGCGAGCTGCCCGATGCGTCGTCCGGCGAGGGGCCGGCCTGCGCTGCCGGGCCGGGCTCCGACGGGTCCGCCGAGGCGTCTGAGAGGTCCGCTGCCGCGTCGGACTCCGGGATCTCGTCCGCAGCCTCGATCACCGACACGGACTCCTCCTCGGGCTCCTCAGCGGCGTTCGCGGGGGAGGTCGGGGAGAGACTCGACGGCGCCTGCCACTGGATGCGCGGCGGCTCGGCCAACGGGCGGCCACCGAACTCGGCGAGCCACGCGGCCACCATCGCCAGGTTCTCCCGCCACTGGTCCTCGGAGATCGGCGGCAGGATCGAGTCCCACAGCGACAGGAACGTGCCCCGCAGTTGCAGCCGCCCGTACGGCCGGGCCAGGAACCACAGGTGCAGGTGCGCCGAGCCGTCGCCCCACCGGTTCACGTGGACGCGGGCCACCCCGTCGAGCGAGCGCACGGCCCGCTCCAGGCGGACGGTCATCACGCCCAGCTCGGCGGCGAGCAGGTTCGGCAGGTCGCCCAGATCCAGGTGGGAGCGGGACTCCAGGATCAGGACCATCGGCAGGCCGGTGGGCCGGTCCATGGCGCGGACGCGCCACCGCTCACCGACCCAGATGTACGCCTCGTCGGGCGCGTTGCAGGCGGTGCACTCCCGGTCCGCCTCGCCACGGCGGGGAGGTTCGAACGGTACGGGCTCGTCGAGCTGCTTGACGCGGAGATCGCCCTCGAAGGGGAAGGACGGCCACTGAGTGAAGTCGGGAACTGAGGGAGGGGTGTCCGGCACGACGCTGACCCTAACCGAGTTGGCGACGCCTGTCCCTACCCGTTCCACTGGCCGCGCACCGGTTGTCCACCGCGTTGTCCACAGGCTGCCGAGATCACCAGCACAGCGCGTCATGCACTGCTCAGCAAGGGTTTCCTCGCTTCGTTTCACGTGAAACGGGGCGAGCCTGTGGACAACCCCTGTGGATAACCCGGAGCGCGTCCGGGTCCGTTCTTCCAACGATCCGGCGACCGATCCGCACCGGCTGCCGGCGGCGTTCTTCTCGCGTGTTTCACGTGAAACGGCGAACCCCGCCTATCTGCTCGGCGCGGGTTGCCCGGCTCGCTTATGCCGAGCGGTTGCGTTCCAAGGGCCGCTTCTCCAGGCTGGCGGTAGACGACGAGTGATCGGGCGGGCCCGCCCGGGCGGACCGAGAGGCGGCGTCGTTCCGGAGGCGGTGACGTTCGTCGGAACCGACCGCGAGGGAGCCGAGAGGCTACCGCTCAGCCTTCACGCCTCGACGCGGTGCTGACCGATTGCATGGGCGGGTGGACATCGCGGCGGGCGGCCCGGCCGCGAGGCCGCGCGGCATCGCTTGCACCCGGCGCAGCCGGAGTGAGGGCTGCCGCAGCGCCAGCGGCGATTCGGGGTGCCGTTTCACGTGAAACGGCGCCATCTCGCCGGGCGCGCATGTGCCCGTTCCTCCGGCTCACCGTGCCCGGGCGGCCCCGGCCCACACCGCGACGTGGGCTGAGTGATGCGGTCCGACCGACCCGACCGCGCCCGGCAGTCCGGGCTCTCCGCTCAGGACCCATCGGGTCGATCCGATAGCGGCGCCAGTGTGATTCGGCCTGTCCCCTGTACTGGCCCGCCGCCACTGCTCGGCCCGTCGCGTCGGTCTGGGCTCCTCACGCCAGGGTCGGGCGCTCCGCGGTTCCCGGCCCATCCGACGGACTGAGGTTCCCGCGTCATCCGGAAGGGACGGAACGGGACAGGGCTCGGCAGGGCCGGAGCGGGGCTCGGTAGTCCGGGCCCCGGACGCAGCCAGCCGGGCCGGGCCCGGCCCGGCGATTCGGGCGAGTACCGAAGCTCGTTGTCAGAGAAACGCAGCTTCCACCCGAGCCCGAGCGAGCCGTCAGGTCTCGGCGTTCAGCACCGTGGCCCGGGCCGGTGTTACGGGCGCGGCCCGGCGACGCGCTATGGGTGCCGGGCGGGAACCGCTGACCGTCGGCGGCCCGGGAACGAGCCCGGCCCGCTGGGCGGAGATCGGGGTTCGACGGGTGGCCCTTCCGATGCACGCGCGGTTCGCGGCGGACGGTGGCGACCGGTCGCAGCCCTGCACCCGAGCGGTGGATCGGGCAGACGAGCCAACCGTCGACGGCGGATTCCGCAACCGTCGAGACCTGACCAGCTCCCGTCGCTATCGGCCGGCCGGTGCCGACTCACGTCGCTGCGAGACGCCTGAAGCAGACTCCCCTCGCTGCGGGACGGCCGAAGCAGACTGCCCTCGCTGCGGGAAGGCCGAAGCAGACTCCCGTCGCTGCGGGCCGCCGGTACCGGCGGCCCGCCCGCCTGAGGTCGAGCGGACCTTCGGCCCCTCGGCCTGTCGACAAGCGGGGTTCGCAACGATCCGCGGCGGGCGCAGCACGCCCCGGCCGTTTCCCGTTTCACGTGAAACCACGGGCGTCGGCCGGCAGGCGACCAACGCAACCAGGCTGCCCAGGAACTGGCGGTCGGGTTGCCGTACGCGATGCGATCCGCATCTCTGGCCCGAAACCGTGGCGAGCGCCACCGGCTCGACCACGTAGACGCGCCGCCGGAGCAGCCCGGAATACAGGTCCGGCCGCACCCCCTCGTCGGGCAGTGCGGCCGGATCGACAACCGGGAGGACCCGGGCTACGCCTCGGGCTGCCCCTCCTCGCCGACGCCGATGATGCCGACGATCCGCTCCAGGTCGTCGACGGTGGCGAACTCGATCGTGATCTTGCCCTTGCTGCGGCCGATGTCGACCTTCACCCGGGTGTCGAACCGATCGGAGAGCCGGTCCGCGAGATCGGTGAGCGCCGGCGCGTGCGGCTTCGGCCGGCGCTTGGCGGCCGCCGTCTTCGCCGGCTCCTCGGCGAGCGCCAGGTGCACCAGTTCCTCGGCGCCGCGTACCGTGATGCCCTCGCGGACGATCCGCTCCGCAAGCGCCTCCTGCGCCTCGGCGTTGTCCAGGCTGAGCAGAGCCCGGGCGTGGCCGGCGGAGAGGACGCCGGCGGCGACCCGGCGCTGCACGGCGGGCGGCAGGTTCATCAGCCGGATGGTGTTGGAGATCTGCGGGCGGCTGCGGCCGATCCGCCGGGCCAGTTCCTCGTGCGTGGCGCCGAATTCCTCCAGCAGTTGCTGGTACGCCGCCGCCTCTTCGAGCGGGTTGAGGTTGGCGCGGTGGATGTTCTCCAGGAGCGCGTCCCGGAGCATCGCGTCGTCCTTGGTGTCCCGGACGATCGCGGGGATGGTCTCCCGGCCGACCGCCTGGGCGGCACGCCAGCGCCGCTCGCCCATCACGAGTTCGAACTTCTCGGGGTCGAGCTGGCGGACCACGATCGGCTGGAGGAAGCCGACCTCCTGGATCGAGGTCTTCAGTTCCTCCAGCGCCTCCTCGTCGAAGACGTGCCGGGGCTGCTTCGGGTTCGGCACGATCGCGTCGACCGGGATCTCCGCGAAGCGGGCCCCGGGCACCGGGCTCAGCAGAGGCTCCGGCTCGACGGCCGGGGACGGGGTGCTTCCGACGCCGCCGGTGATGGCAGCGGTCGCACCGGCGACCGGAGCCGGCGGCGACGCGGCAGCGGCCGACGACTCCGGCTCGACGGCAGCCGGTTCGGCGCCCGGTACCGGTCCGGTGGGGATGAGGGCGCCGAGCCCTCGGCCCAGCCCGCCGCGGGGACGGTTCTTCATGCGACGCCTCCCAGCGACATCTCCGCACTACGCATTCCGGCTCACCGGCTCCTTGACGCCTCGCTCCGCGATCTCCTGGGCGGCCTCGAAGTAACTCGTGGCTCCCCGCGAACCGGGATCGTAGGTCATCACCGACTGGCCGTAGCTCGGTGCCTCGGAGACACGCACGTTGCGGGGGATGACGGCCTGGAGCACCTTGTCACCGAAGTGGTTCCGGACGTCCTGCTCCACCGCGTCGGCCAGCCGGGTGCGCCTGTCGTACATGGTGAGCAGGATGGTGGAGACCTCAAGCTTGGGGTTGAGGTGCTGACGAACCAGGTTGATGTTGTTGATCAACTGGTTGAGTCCCTCCAGCGCGTAGTACTCGCACTGGATCGGGATCAGCACCTCCTGCGCGGCCACGAGCGCGTTGACGGTGAGCAGGCCGAGCGACGGCGGGCAGTCTATGAAGACGTAGTCGAAGTGCCCCGGATACGCGGCGATGGCCCGCGCCAGGCGCGACTCCCGGGCCACCACGGAGACCAGCTCGATCTCGGCGCCGGCCAGGTCGATCGTGGCCGGTACGCACCACAGGTTCGGGATGCCCTCGACGGCCTGGGCCACCTCCTCCAGCGGCACGCTGTCGATCAGGCAGTCGTACACGTCGGGCACGCCCGTGTGGTGCGGCACGTTCAGACCGGTGGAGGCGTTGCCCTGGGGGTCAAGGTCGACCACGAGCACCCGGTTGCCGTGCAGCGCGAGCGCCACGGCGAGGTTCACGGTGGTGGTCGTCTTGCCCACGCCGCCCTTCTGGTTGGCGACGCACATCACCCGGGTCCGGTCGGGGCGCGGCATGGTGACCTCGCCACTGGGATTCAGGATCTGCACGGCGCGCATCGCCTCCATAGCCAACGGTGGATCATCCTCTTCGCGCGTCGGGGTTTCACGTGAAACGTACGTGCTGGCGTCTACCTCGACCCCGTTCCCGTCTGCCTGTGGCGTGTCGGACGGCGCCACGGTGACATCGGGGGCGGCCTGATAGGGCACGGCCGAGACGGGCGGCTGGGGTTCGTAGCGGGTCGGCACCGCGGCGTTCGCCCGCACCGCGGGCGGGCGCGGTGTGGGTGCGTTCACCGGGCCGTCGGCCGGGTCGAGCGGGTCGCGGGCCGGCGGTACGTTCGCCGGTACCGACGAGACAGGACGTACGGGCCCGCCGGCCGACGGCTCCCGTCGCCTGGACGGCTGCGCCGGGTACGGGGAGGACGGTTCGCCGGACTCGTTCACCGCCCACTCCTGGTCGTTGGTTTCACGTGAAACGGGGTCGGCGGAGGGCTGGCCTCCTGGTCCGGTCAACCGTGGATCGTCGTACCTGCCGTCGTCATGCACCTGTCATCCCTACCCGCTCCGGATGGTCGGTCCGCACCCGTCGAATCGCGTCCGCGCCTCGCACGGCGCCGTCGGCTCGGCGGGAACCATCGGGTTCGGGTGCCGCCCGGCACCGCCGTTCCACACTATCGACGCGCGGTCAGCCTACGGCCGACGGGCGCGGTGGGTCCATGTCGGGTTGCGATCGATCGCGTCACGCCCACCGGTCCAACGACCGGATCGGGCGTGCGGAATGGCGTACCGCTCAGCGGTCGCCGCGACGGCGACCGCCACGCGACCGTTTCGGCTTCTTCGGACGGCGCGGGTTGACCACGCGTTCCCGGACCACCTCGACCACCGTCGCCGCGGGTTCGATCACCCCGTCGCCGCAGCGATGCAGTTCCGGCGTCCCACCTCCGAGGCGGATCACGGCCTCGGAGTGCTCGGTGATCTCGTCGGCGGCCGAGGCGCCCTTGAGCGCGACGAGCCGGCCGCCGGGGGCCACGAGCGGCAGGCACCAGGAGGCGAGCCGGTCCAGTGGCGCCACCGCGCGGGCCGTCACGATGTCGGCGCTCAGCGGTTCCCGGTCACGCGAGCCGGCCGCCGCCTCCTCGGCCCGCCCACGGAACACACGGACGTCCCGGGTCAGGCCGAGACGCTGGACCGCCTCGATCAGGAAGGCGGTCCGCCGAGCCAGCGGCTCGACGAGCGTCACGGTGAGGTCGGGACGCGCGATCGCCAGCACCAGACCGGGCAGCCCGGCTCCGGAGCCGACGTCGATCACGCTGGCCCCCTCCGGGATCCGTTCCGCCACCACCGCGCAGTTGAGCAGGTGCCGCTCCCAGAGCCGCGGCGTCTCGCGGGGGCCGATCAGGCCGCGGACCACGCCGTCGGTGGCGAGCAGCTCGGCGTACGCGGCGGCCAGGTCGAGCCGGTCGCCGAACAACGCGCGGGCGGCCTCTGCCAGTTCGGGCGGCAGCGTCGCCGACGCCGGGTCGGGCGCGGCACCACTGTCCACGAGGGACGGTGTGTCCTCCGACGGCTCCGCGAAGACCGGGTCGGCCACCGCGGCCGGGTCGGCCGGCGTCACGTCCGCCGCCTGCTCACCGGAGAAGGCGGGTGTCACGTCCACCGCCGGGTCGGCGGGCTCCATCCCGGTCACCACCGCAGGCTCGGCGGAGAAGGCGGGCTCGCCGGGGTCGGTCCCCGCCCTTCCCGGGTACGCCGGGTCGGCCGGCCCGTCCTCGTCGGAGAAGACCGGGTCGACAGTGTTGTCGGGGCGCACAGCCGACGGCCCGGGCGGCGTACCGCCCGGGCCGGTCACGGCTCCTGCCGTCGTCTCGTCGGAGATCACTGACCTCAGTCCGCCACCGGCCGGACGACGATGCGGCGGTTGGGCTCGACGCCCTCCGACTCGCTCTCCACCCCGCTCATCGCGTTCACCACGTCGTGCACGCACTTGCGCTCGAACGCGGACATCGGCTCCAGGCGCACCGGCTCGCCGTGCTCCTTGACCTTCTCGACCGCGTTCTTCGCCACTGCGGCCAGCTCCTTGCGCCGGGCGGCCCGGTAGCCGCCGACGTCGAGCAGCAGCCGGCTCGGGGTGCCGGTCTGACGGAACACGGCCAGCCGGGCGAGCTCCTGGAGCGCCTCCAGGGTCGCGCCGCGCTGGCCGACCAGGTTCTGGAGCCGGCCGCCGACCACCTCGACGACCGGGCGGCCACCGGACACCAGCTCGTCGATGTCGCCGTCGTAGTCGAGGATGTCCAGCAGACCCTCGACGTAGTCGGCGGCGATCTCGCTCTGCCGGAACAGGTCGCTCTCGGCCGGGGCCTTCTTCTCCCGGGCCTCGCCCGCGGCGTCGTCGGTCTCGGTGGCGGCGGTAACGGGGGTCTCCTCGTCCAGGGACTGGTCGGCGCTGGGGATGCTGGTCTCGGTCACGGGTCTCATCTCCGTACTCGCTCGGCCGGACCGTCGGGGGTCCGCTGGTCTCCCGGGGCCGGCGGGAGGTTCGCCGGGTGCCCTCGGGCACGTCTGTACGGGCCAGTTTCGCCCGTGTCCGCGCTCCGCGCGGCGATTCCGGCCCGGCGCCGACTCCTCGGATGGCAGCACGCGGCCGGAACGGGCCACCGCCGACGTCGCGGCGGTGGCCCTGTGGGCTCAGCCCTGTCGCTTGGCGGGCCGGTTGCCGCCCTTCTTCGGGTTGACCGGCTTGGCGCCCGGCTTCGGGCCGGCCACCTTCGGCGCCGCGGCCGGAGCCTTCGCCGGCGGCTGGGCCGCCTTGCGGCCGAACAGGCCACTGGCCTTGGCCGGCTGCACCGGGCCCTTGCCGGAGGTGCTCTTGCCGGAGGTGGCGCTCTTCGCGGTCGGCGGCGGCGGGAACTTCCGCAGCACCCACTGCTGCTGGCCGAGCGTGAAGAGGTTGTTGGTGACCCAGTAGATGATCACACCGATCGGGAAGATCGCACCCGAGACCAGCAGCGACAGCGGGATGCCGTAGAGCATCAGCCGCTGCACCATGCGCTGCTGCGGGTCCTCCGCCCAGCCGGTCTTGAGGATCATCTGACGGCTGGTCAGGTAGGTGGTGGCGATCATGATGAGCACCAGGATGCCGGCGACCACCTTGACGGTGCCGGTGCTCGCGCCGAGCCGGCTCAGCTCGTCGGCGGTGGAGCCGAACTTGCCGGAGATCGGCGCGGTGAACAGCTTCGCGTTGGAGGCGCTGTTGAACTGGTCGACGGTCCAGCCGTACAGGGTCTTGCCCTGGTTGTCGGGGTTGAGCCGCCGGAGCGTGTGGAACAGGCCCAGGAAGACCGGGATCTGGAGGAACATCGGAAGGCAGCCCATGAGCGGGTTGGCCTTTTCCTTCCGATAGAGCTCCATCATCTCCTTCTGGAGCGTCTCCCGGTCACCCTTGTGCTTCTCCTGGAGCTCCTTCACCTTGGGCTGGAGCGCCTGCATGGCACGCTGCGACTTGATCTGCTTGACGAAGACCGGGAAGAGGATCACCCGGACCGTCACCACCAGGAAGATGATGGCGAGGATCCAGGCCCAGTTCGTACCGATCACGGCCCCGACCGGAACTCCGATGGCGTCCCAGGCCGAGTGCCAGGCCAGCAGGATCCACGAGATCGCGTAGTAGATCCAGTCGAGACTAAACACTCAGGCTCCAGTCACGTCGGAACGGCGGCGGGCGCCCGGCTCCGGAACCGGGTCGTGTCCACCAGGGTGGAAGGGGTGGCAGCGCGACAGCCGACGGACCGTCAGCCAGGCTCCCCGCAGCGCGCCGTGCCGGGACACCGCCTCGACGGCGTAGGCACTGCACGACGGATAGAACCGGCAGCGGGCCGGCAGTGCCGGACTTATCCACCGACGGTACGCGATGATGGGCGCCAGCAGCATGCGGGCACCGGTTGTGGGCGGCGGAGTCGCAGTCGTCGGGCCGGTCACCGCGACCGCCGTCCCCGGGGGGTCCGCGCGGCGGCGAGAGCAGCGTCCAGGTCGGCCCCGAGCCGGGCGTACGTCGCGTCGGCTGCCGCGGGCAGCGCACGTACCACGAGGGTGCTGCCGGCGGGCAGCTCGGCCAGCCGCTCTCGGACCAGGTGCCGGAGCCGGCGGCGGACCTTGTTGCGGACCACCGCGCCGCCGACGGCCTTGGACACGACGAAGCCGGCGCGGCTCGGTGCGGAGGTCTCCGCACCGCTGCCTCGCGCCGGCTCCGGCGAGAGTGTCGCGGTGGTGCCGATCGGCTCGGGGAGGGTCAGGTGGACCACGACGGCGCCACGGCCGACGCGTCGGCCACCGCGAACCGCTGCGGCGAAGTCGTTACTGCGCCGCAGTCGTTGCGCGGCGGCCAGCACGACTGCCCACGTCCCCGGACCGGACCTGTCGGCGTCAGGCCGACAGGCGGGCGCGGCCCTTGGAGCGACGGGTCGAGATGATGGCGCGGCCGGCACGGGTGCGCATGCGCAGCCGGAAGCCGTGGGTCTTCGCGCGCCGGCGGTTGTTCGGCTGGTAGGTGCGCTTGCTCACGTCAGGCTCTCCGTTGTCGTACGCCCCGCGCGGCGGATCGCCCGGGGTCGTGTGCTGGTCCAGATCACCTGTCGGTGACCTCCGATCGGCGCTGCCGTGACACGCTCCCCGGCGATGCGGGGTGACAGCCACGGACAGCAAGCATCAATCACCCTAGCAGAGGGCGAGAGAGCAGCCGCTCCAGCCTACGCAGGGGCGCAACGACCGTCAAACGTCACACTCGGGCGTCCGACCTGCGGGGAAGCGCGACCGAAGGGGCGGTTTTCACTGATGTTGCCAAGGTCGTCAGGGTGTCGCCGGTTGATGCTGTGGGGTCCGCGCTGTTAGCGTGCGCGATTGCGGTCGGCGTCGGGGGTCCGGGGTTTGTCGCCGATCGGCAAGACCGGACACGCTGTTGAATCGTTCGGCACGGTGAACCCGCTTCAGCGCCTCCGTGGATCGAGGGGGGCAGGTCCGACCCGCGTCCGGTGGGCGGCCACAATCGGTCGGTACACAGGCTGTGGATAACTTGTGGATGACGACCGGTCAGCCGTCCGGGCGGGCGTGAGAAGGAGCAGGCGAGGGGGTGGCACGACGGTGACCGGAGCGACCGACCTTGCCGCGGTGTGGACGGCGACCACCGACGAACTCGCCGACGAGATCATCTCCGCGCAGCAACGGGCGTACCTCCGGCTCACCCGGCTGCGGGCGATCGTCGAGGACACCGCTCTGCTCTCGGTGCCGGACGCCTTCACCCGGGACGTGATCGAGTCCCGGCTCCGCCCGGCCATCACCGAGGCGTTGAGCCGCCGGCTCGGCCGGCCGATCCAGGTGGCGGTGACCGTACGGGTCGCCGACGACCCGAGTGCCCGCCCGGCCGGCACTGTCTACCGCAGCAGCCCCGAACCGCTGCCCGAGCACGACGGCGCCGCCCCGCTGCCCGGCTTCGACCAGCCCGGCCCGCCCGCGTCCGCCCCGGCCTTCCCGTCGCCGCGCCCGGAACCCGGTTACGCCGAGTCCCGCCCCGATTCCGGGTACGCCGAGTCCCGCTCCGAACCCGGTTACGCGGAACAGCGCCCGGAGCAGCCGCTCGACGAGCCGGCGCCGCGCCAGCGGACCGCCGACGGCGGCCGCCCGCATCTGATCCCGGCCGGCCGGGACGCGCAGGACGCGCTTTTCAGCGCCGCGTTCGCCGAGCCGGTGCGCACCGCGCCCGAACGCCACGCCTTCGACGAGCGCACCCGGGTCGAACCGCCGGTGCCCGACGCCGGCGGATACGAGCCCCGCTACCGGGAGAGCCCGGCCGCCGGCCCCGCGCCGATGCGCGGCCTGCCCCGCGACGGCGCCACCGACAACGGTCCCGGCCGCGGTGGCGCCGACCACCACCGCCCCGGCGGCGGCCAGGCCGACCGCAGGCTCCCCGGCGGTACGGAGAGCGGCGGCAACCGGCTCAACCCGAAGTACATGTTCGAGACGTTCGTCATCGGCTCGTCCAACCGGTTCGCGCACGCCGCGAGCGTGGCGGTGGCCGAGTCGCCGGCGAAGGCGTACAACCCGCTGTTCATCTACGGCAGCTCCGGGCTGGGCAAGACGCACCTGCTGCACGCCATCGGGCACTACGCCACGACGCTCGGCAACGCGCGCTCGGTCCGGTACGTCTCGACCGAGGAATTCACCAACGACTTCATCAACTCGCTGCGCGACGACAAGACGAGCGCGTTCCAGCGCCGCTACCGGGACGTGGACATCCTCCTGATCGACGACATCCAGTTCCTGGAGAACCGGGAACGGACGCAGGAGGAGTTCTTCCACACCTTCAACACCCTGCACAACGCCAACAAGCAGATCGTGATCACGTCCGACCGCTCGCCGAAGCAGCTGGCGACGCTGGAGGACCGGCTGCGTACGCGCTTCGAGTGGGGCCTGCTGGCCGACATCCAGCCGCCGGACCTGGAGACACGCATCGCGATCCTGCAGAAGAAGGCGGCGCAGGAGCGGCTGTTCGCCCCGCCGGACGTCCTGGAGTTCATCGCGTCCCGGGTGTCGAACTCGATCCGCGAGCTCGAGGGGGCGCTGATCCGCGTCACCGCCTTCGCCAGCCTCACCCGCTCCTCGGTCGAGTTGTCGCTGGCCGAGGAGGTGCTGCGGGACTTCATCCCGGACGGCGCCGGCCCGGAGATCACCGCGGACCAGATCATGGTGTCGACTGCCGACTACTTCGGTGTGAGCCTGGAGGACCTGCGCGGCCACTCCCGCTCCCGGGTGCTGGTGAACGCGCGTCAGGTGGCCATGTACCTGTGCCGCGAGCTGACCGACCTGTCGCTGCCCCGGATCGGGCAGGCGTTCGGCGGCCGGGACCACACGACGGTGATGCACGCGGACCGCAAGATCCGTCAGCAGATGGCGGAGCGGCGCTCGCTCTACAACCAGATCGCCGAGCTGACCAACCGCATCAAGCAGAACACCTGACTCTCTCTCCCACTGCGCCGCCTCCGTGGGCCGCTCCGCCGGTGATCAAGGAGTTTGTGTCAGGGAGACGCGTCATTCCCGCCCCAAACTCCTTGATCAACAAGGAGGGCGGACGCGCGAACGTACCCGCCTCGGGACGAGAACGGCATCCCGAGGGACCACCGACTCCATGATCGACCATGGCACCTCGTGCGCGAACGAACATCCCCGCAGATCTTGGAAGCTTGGCGCCCCCATAGGGGCCGTTTCCTACCAAGATCTCGCCGGAGCTGAGCGCCGAGCCTTGATCGGGAGATGATCGGCGGCCACAGGGATCCCTCACCGCTACGTCCCGCCCTCGCTCTCGCCCACCGGCCTCCCCGTCGATCATGAAGTTGGCGGCGACAAACCGGACGCGAAATGCCGCTAACTTCATGATCAGCCGAAGCAGGGCGGGCGGAGCGGAGCGAGGGGCGCAGGGCGAGGGGCAGGGGCGGGCGGGGTAAGGCAGGCGGAGCTGCGGGAGGGGCGGCGTGAGCCAGGCGACCATTTCGGCGCCGGCGCGGCGGGCTCGGGCGGGTGGCAGGTAGCCGACAGCGGGGAACTGTTGACCCTCGAGCCGGTGGAGGGCCCAGGATCGGGCGTGTGTTCGTCCACAGCTCGTACCCGTTGTCCACAGCCCCTGTGTCACAGGCGGTGGACAACCACGCTTCGCACCCGGCCGGTTACCCACAGACTGTGGACAACTCCTGGGGACGACGCTGTGGATGCCTGGGGATGACGGTCACGTTGTCCCCAGGCGGCGGTCCGCCTGTGGGCGAGCTGTTGAAGGTTCTGGGGATGACGGCTGTGGAGCCGCCCGGCGCTGTCCACAGCGCTGGGGAGAAAACCGGTGGATTACCGGTGGACAACCGGTGGACAGCCGTGGAAAACCCGGCGGCCGACGAGGGCTGTGGACCGGGACACGAGTTTTACCCCTGGTTCTCCACAGCCAAACCACCGGTGGATAACGTGTCTGACCTGCACGGACGCAAGTTCTCCACAGTTTGCACAGGTGCGATGAAGACGATGAGTTATCTCTTCTAAACAACAAAAACCAATCATCACCGTTGGACTTCCTGTGGATCGGGCCGAAGCACTGCCGTCGGCAGTCGCCCGGGCACCTGGATCCACGGGGTCGGGCGCACAGCCGATGCCCCAGCGCCTTAAGGTGCGATGGGTACCCGCACGGTCGGGCGGGACGGGTGGCAGCGGTCGGCATGAGAGAGTTGTCGCTGACGTCGACGCGGAGGCATTGATGAAGTTCCGAGTGGAGCGCGACGCGCTCGCCGAGGCGGTCGCGTGGACCGCCAAGAGCCTGCCCAACCGACCCTCCGTACCGGTGCTGGCCGGAGTGATGCTCCGGGTCACCGACGGCAACCTCCAGGTCTCCGGCTTCGACTACGAGGTCTCCAGCCAGGTGACCGTCGAGGTGCAGGGTGACGCGGACGGCGCCGCCCTGGTCTCCGGCCGCCTGCTCGCCGAGATCACCAAGGCCCTGCCGGCCAAGCCGGTGGACATCGCCGCCGTCGGCGCCCACCTCGAACTGGTCTGCGGCAGCGCCCGGTTCACGCTGCCCACCATGCCGGTGGAGGACTACCCGACGCTGCCGGAGATGCCGGAGAGCGCCGGCACCGTCGACGCGGCCGCCTTCGCCTCCGCCGTGGCCCAGGTGGCAGTCGCCGCGGGCCGCGACGAGACGCTGCCGATGATGACCGGCGTCCGGATCGAGCTGAGCGGCAGCACGATGGCCATGCTGGCGACCGACCGCTACCGCCTCGCGCTGCGCGAGATGGAGTGGAACCCGGACGACCCGGAGATCAGCCTCAACGCGCTGGTCCCGGCCCGTACGCTGCACGACACCGCGAAGGCGCTCGGCCCGCTCGGCGGGCACGTCACCATGGCGCTGTCCTCCGGTGGCGCCGGTGAAGGCATGATCGGTTTCTCCGGCGGCACCCGCCGGACCACCAGCCGGCTGCTCGACGGCGCCAACTACCCGCCGGTGCGCTCGCTGTTCCCGGCCGACCACAACGCCGAGGCCCGCGTCGCCGTCGCCGCGCTCATCGAGGTGGTCAAGCGCGTCGCGCTGGTCGCCGAGCGCACCACCCCGGTCCTGCTCAGCTTCAGCGCCGACGGTCTCGTGGTCGAGGCGGGCGGCACCGAGGAGGCCCGGGCCAGCGAGGCCATGGAGGCCACCTTCAGTGGCGAGCCGCTGACCATCGGGTTCAACCCGCAGTACCTCATCGACGGTCTGGCCAACCTGGGCGCGCAGCACGCCCTGCTCCGGTTCGTCGACGCGTTCAAGCCCGCGGTCATCTCCCCGGCCGGCGAGGATGGCGAGGTCATCCCGGGGTACCGGTACCTCATCATGCCGATCCGCGTGTCCCGCTGATCGCAGGCAGCACGACCCTGACGTACGGAGGTAGGAGCAGATGCAGCTCGGCCTGGTAGGACTCGGCCGCATGGGCGGCAACATGCGGGAGCGGTTGCGCGCCGCCGGGCACGAGGTGGTCGGCTACGACCACAACCCGGAGATCAGCGACGCCGCGAGCCTGGCCGAACTTGCCGGGAAGCTCCAGTCGCCCCGCGCGGTCTGGGTCATGGTCCCGGCCGGCGTCACCGACGCCACCATCGACGAGCTCGCCGGTGTGCTCGGCGAGGGCGACATCATCATCGACGGCGGCAACTCCCGGTTCAGCGACGACGCCCCGCGCGCCGAGCGCCTCAACGAGCAGGGCATCGGCTACATCGACGTCGGCGTCTCCGGCGGCGTCTGGGGCCGGCAGAACGGGTACGCGCTGATGGTCGGCGGCGCGCAGGAGCACGTCGAGCGCCTGATGCCGATCTTCGAGGCACTCAAGCCCGAGGGCGAGTTCGGCTTCGTGCACGCCGGCCCGGTCGGCGCCGGCCACTACGCCAAGATGGTGCACAACGGCATCGAGTACGGCCTGATGCACGCGTACGCCGAGGGCTACGAGCTGCTGGCCGCCTCGGAGCTGGTGACGAACGTCCCCGGCGTGTTCAAGTCGTGGCGCGAGGGCACCGTCGTGCGGTCCTGGCTGCTCGACCTGCTGGACCGGGCGCTCGACGAGGATCCGGAGCTGGCCGAGCTGAGCGGCTACACCGAGGACACCGGCGAGGGGCGCTGGACCGTGGACGAGGCGGTCCGGCTCGCCGTGCCGCTCAACGTCATCACCGCGTCGCTCTTCGCCCGGTTCGCCTCCCGGCAGGACGACTCACCCGCGATGAAGGCCGTCGCCGCGCTGCGCCAGCAGTTCGGCGGCCACGCCGTCCACAAGCGCTGACCGGTATCCACAGGCTGTGTACGTCCGCCGGCTCGAACTGGTCGACTTCCGCTCCTACGAGCGCGTCGGCGTCGACCTGGAGCCGGGTCCGAACGTGCTCGTCGGCGCCAACGGCGTTGGCAAGACCAACCTGGTCGAGGCGCTCGGCTACGTGGCGACCCTGGACTCGCACCGGGTCGCCACCGATGCCCCGCTGGTCCGGATGGGCGCCGCCTCGGCGGTGATCCGCTGCGCGGTGGTGCACGAGGGCCGGGAACTGCTGGTCGAGTTGGAGATCGTGCCGGGCAAGGCCAACCGGGCCCGGCTCGGCCGGTCTCCGGCCCGGCGCGCCCGGGACGTCCTCGGCGCGCTGCGCCTCGTGCTGTTCGCGCCGGAGGATCTGGAACTGGTCCGGGGCGACCCGGCCGAACGGCGCCGCTACCTGGACGACCTGCTGGTCACCCGCCAGCCCCGCTACGCGGGTGTACGCGCCGACTACGAGCGCGTGGTCAAGCAACGCAACGCGCTGCTGCGTACCTCGTACCTCGCTCGCAAGACCGGCGGCACACGCGGCGGCGACCTGTCGACGCTGGCCGTGTGGGACGCGCATCTGGCGCAGCACGGCGCGGACCTGCTCGCCGGCCGCCTGGAGCTGGTCGCCGCGCTGACCCCGCACGTCGCGAAGGCGTACGACGCGGTGGCCGCGGGCCGCGGCGCGGCGGGCATCGCGTACCGGCCCTCGGTGGAGCTGCCCGAATCCGGCGCCGACCGGGCGGCGCTGGCGGAGGCGCTCGCCGCCGCGCTGACCGCGAACCGTACCGCCGAGATCGAGCGCGGCACCACGCTCGTCGGCCCGCACCGCGACGACCTGGCGCTCACGCTCGGCCCGCTGCCCGCCAAGGGGTACGCGAGCCACGGGGAGTCCTGGTCGTACGCGCTGGCGTTGCGGCTGGCCGGGTACGACCTTCTGCGCGCCGACGGCATCGAGCCGGTGCTGGTGCTCGACGACGTCTTCGCCGAGCTGGACACCGGCCGCCGGGAACGGCTGGCCGAGCTGGTCGGCGGCGCCAGCCAGCTCCTGGTCACCTGCGCCGTGGACGACGACGTGCCGGCGACCCTGCGCGGCACCCGGTACGCGGTGGGCGAGGGGACGGTGCGACGTGCCGGATGACGAGGTGCAGCTCCCGCCCGCACGGCTCGGGCCGGGACGCGACGCGCGTACCCCTGGAAAGCCCGCGGACGGCGAGCCGGCCGCGAACCCGCCGGAGGGCGCGACCGGGCCGGAACTGGCGCGGGCGGTGCTCGACGCGGCGAAGGCCCGGCGGCAGGCGGCGGCCCCCCGGCGGCGCGGCGCGGTCCGCGGCGACGGCGAGAAGCGGCTGCGCGGCTACTCCGGGCCGGGGCCGGACCCGCGCGACCCGCAGCCGCTCGGCGCGGTGCTGGACAAGCTGATGAAGGCGCGGGGCTGGCAGCAGCCGGCGGCCGAGGCGACGGTGTTCGGCGCGTGGGAGAAGGTGGTCGGCCCGGAGGTCGCGCAGCACAGCCGCCCGGTCAAGCTGGAGGACGGCGAGCTGACGGTGGAGGCCCGCTCGACGGCGTGGGCGACCCAGTTGCGTCTGCTGGCGGGCTCGCTGTTGCAGCAGATCGCCCGGGAGGTCGGCCACAACGTGGTGCGCAAACTGCACATCCACGGGCCGGCGGCGCCGTCGTGGTCGCGCGGCCCTCGTCGGGTACGCGGGCGCGGTCCCCGCGACACCTACGGCTGACCGACACCACCCGAACGCCGCGCCTCCCGCCGGGCGCGCTTGAGTTCGCGCTGCTCACGGCTCCACTGCTTGCGGCGCTCCAGGTCTTCCTTCCACGCGTCGCGGGCCAGCTTCGAGCCGCCCTGCACCGCGCCCTGCACCTGGGACGGGCCGGCGAGGTTGCGGAACACCCAGCCCAACAGGCGGCCACCCTTGCCGGAGGCGTCGCCCACCTGCTCGTCGTCGCTCATCCCGCCGCCCTCTCGCTGTTTTGTGTGCAAACCATTGGTACACCAATCGTTGCTACGATCGCAACGACGACGAGGAGGACGAGGGTGACCGACGGCATCGAGGAGGATCCCCTGGCGCTGGAGCAGCAGGTCTGCTTCGCGCTCTCCGTCGCGGCCCGGAGCGTCGTCGCGGTCTACCGCCCGCTGCTGGAGCCGATGGGGCTCACCCACCCGCAATACCTGGTCATGCTGGCGCTCTGGCAGCACGCGCCGCTGTCCGGGCGGGATCTGAGCCGGCTGCTCCAACTCGACCCCGGCACGCTGTCGCCGCTGCTCAAGCGGCTGGAGGCGGCCGGCTACATCCGGCGGGAGCGGGACGCCGCCGACGAACGCAGCCTGGCCGTCTCGCTCACCGCCGCCGGGCAGGCGCTGCGGGCGCAGGCCGAGCGGATCCCGCCGGCCATCGTGCAGCGCCTCGGCCTGCCCCTGGCCGACCTGCGGCACCTGCACTCGGCGCTGACCGAGGTGATCGCCGCCGCCAACCGGGCCACGTCCTCTCCCGGCGCTGCGCCGCCGGGTCAGGCGTCGGCGTAGACCGCGAAGCCGCGCTCCGCGCAGCGCCGGTAGAAGGCCGCGAGCACGCTCAGCTCGGCGCAGGTGAAGTTCCACTGCGGCGGGTCGCCGCTCTCGTCCCGCAGCCGGTCCAGCCGGCTGTCCAGCCAGCGGAGCTGCTGCTCGGCCAGCCGCCCGTCGCCGAGCAGCGCGCGGAGCACCTCGCTCACCGACTCGAACGTGACCGCCTCGCCGTACGGCCGGTGCCGCGCGACGAACTTCTCCACGCCCTCGGCGATCCAGGAGCAGCCGTCCGGGTCGATCACCGGATCCTCGTCCTCGACCGCGTTCTCCGTGGCGTAGAGCACATTTTCCAGCCCGAGGATCAGGTCGACCAACTCGGTGTACGCGGTCGCGCGTACCGTGCCGGTCTTCGCGATCAGCTCGGCGAGCGCCGCGGTCGGCGCGGAGATCCGGGGCACGTCCACGATCTCGCCGAAGTCCACGAACTCAGCCGGCGCGACCGGATCGTAGAAGCGGCCGGTTCGCGGCCAGTGCACCGCGACGTTGTCCAGCCCCATCTGGCGTCACCTCTCACCAAGCGTTTTCGGACCATCTCCGACGATCGTCCCGGTTCCGGGCGCAAAAGATCAAGACCGCAACGGCGGCGCCGCAAAAGCTACGGCACGCCGGGCCCGGCCGCGACCCCCGGTCGGGGCAGCCGCCGATCACCGGTCGGATGACCGTCGCGGCTCACGGTGGCCGGTGGCGCGGCACCGCCCCAATGGCGTGTAGGGGGAGTCGTGGGCGGCGCGGTTCGTCCGGCTACGGCATTCTCAGCCGCCTCGGAGAGGGTGCCGAGTGGCGGTTTGGTCGGCTCCGCACAGTAAGATTGGGGGCGAGACGAAAGACCCGAGACGGAGCGACGGACAGGGGCCCGGTGGGCCCTCGATCATAGTCCCGCATCGGGTCCGAGCCGATCGCGATCCGCGGGCAACCGCGGCGCCCGGCGCACATGATCCGACCTGGCGATCCCAGGGGCGGTCCATGCGCGCCGACGTCGCGTCCTGTCCGCCGAACCCGCGCCCCCGCGCCCACGCGCGGCCGGTGCGAGAAAGTGGCCGAGGGTGGCAGCGGAGGACAACAAGAAGTACGGCGCCGAGTCCATCACCGTTCTCGAGGGCCTCGAAGCGGTCCGGAAGCGGCCCGGTATGTACATCGGGTCCACCGGCGAGCGCGGTCTGCACCACCTGGTGTGGGAGGTCGTCGACAACGCGGTGGACGAGGCGCTGGCCGGGCACTGCGACACCATCGACGTGGTGCTGCTGGCCGACGGCGGTGTCCGGGTGACCGACAACGGCCGTGGCTTCCCGGTCGACCTGCACCCCAAGCTGAAGAAGCCGGGTGTCGAGGTCGCCCTGACCGTGCTGCACGCGGGCGGCAAGTTCGACGGCAAGGCGTATGCCGTCTCCGGCGGCCTGCACGGCGTCGGCGTCTCCGTGGTGAACGCGCTGTCCACCCGGATGGCCGTGGAGATCCACAAGGACGGCTTCGTCTGGCGCCAGCAGTACAACCACTCCAAGCCGACGCCGCTGGAGAAGGGTGAGGAGACCGACCGCACCGGTTCGGCCGTCTCCTTCTGGCCCGACCCGGACGTCTTCGAGACGGTCGACTTCGACTTCCACACCATCTACCGGCGCCTCCAGGAGATGGCCTTCCTCACCCGGGGCCTCACCATCCACCTGCTCGACGAGCGGGTGCCGGAGGACGAGGACGGCAAGACCCGCGAGGTCACCTTCCACTACGAGGGCGGCATCGCCGACTTCGTCCGGCACCTCAACGCCTCCAAGAGCCCGATCCACAAGACGGTGGTCGAGTTCGGCGCCGAGGAGACGGGCATGTCGGTCGAGATCGCCATGCAGTGGAACGAGTCGTACGGCGAGTCGGTCTACACCTTCGCCAACAACATCAACACCCACGAGGGCGGCACCCACGAGGAGGGCTTCCGGGCCGCGCTGACCAGCGTCGTGAACCGCTACGGCGCGGAGCGCAAGCTGCTCAAGGGCGACGAGCGCCTCTCGGGTGAGGACATCCGCGAGGGCCTGGCCGCGATCATCTCGGTCAAGCTCACCGACCCGCAGTTCGAGGGCCAGACCAAGACCAAGCTGGGCAACACCCCGGTCAAGGGCTTCGTGCAGCGGGTCTGCAACGAGTCGCTCGTCGACTGGTTCGACCGCAACCCGGCCGAGGCGAAGATCATCATCCAGAAGGCGTCCCAGGCGGCGCGGGCCCGGATCGCCGCCCAGCAGGCGCGCAAGCTCGCTCGGCGCAAGTCGCTGCTGGAGTCCGGCTCGATGCCCGGCAAGCTGGCCGACTGCCAGTCCACCGACCCGCGCGAGTCCGAGGTCTTCATCGTCGAGGGCGACTCGGCCGGCGGCTCGGCCAAGCAGGGCCGCGACCCGCGCGTCCAGGCGATCCTGCCGATCCGCGGCAAGATCCTCAACGTCGAGAAGGCCCGGATCGACCGGGTGCTCAAGAACGCCGAGGTGCAGGCGCTGATCACCGCGCTCGGCACCGGCATCCACGACGACTTCGACATCGAGAAGCTGCGCTACCACAAGATCGTGCTGATGGCCGACGCCGACGTGGACGGCCAGCACATCCAGACGCTGCTGCTCACCCTGCTGTTCCGCTTCATGCGGCCGCTGGTCGAGCTGGGCCACGTCTACCTGGCCGCCCCGCCGCTCTACAAGATCAAGTGGAACAAGAAGGGTGACGACGCCCAGTACGCGTACTCGGACCGCGAGCGCGACGGGCTGATCGCCCTGCGCCAGCAGAAGAAGCCCAACGCCCGCCCGGACGACATCCAGCGGTTCAAGGGTCTCGGCGAGATGAACTACCCCGAGCTGTGGGAGACCACGATGAACCCGGCCACGCGTACGCTGCGCCAGGTCACGCTCGACGACGCCGCCACCGCGGACGAGCTGTTCAGCGTCCTGATGGGCGAGGACGTCGAGGCTCGCCGGTCGTTCATCCAGCGCAACGCCAAGGACGTGCGGTTCCTGGACATCTGACGGACGCGCCCGGGCCGGCCGGACATCCACCGGCCGGCCCGGCAGTCCACAGAGTTATCCACAGTCTGGCCGCTTTCCACAGCCGTTATCCACAGCGAGACCACGACTCTGAGTCTGATAAGGGTTAACAGTGACCGATACTCCCGAGTCCACCCCGAACGAGCCGGAGACCCCGGAGACACTGGCGGCGGTCGTCCAGCACGACCGCATCGAGCCGGTCGGCCTCGAGGTCGAGATGCAGCGCTCGTACCTCGACTACGCGATGAGCGTCATCGTCGGGCGGGCCCTGCCGGACGTCCGGGACGGGCTCAAGCCGGTCCACCGCAAGATCCTCTACGCCATGTTCGACTCCGGCTACCGGCCGGACCGCGGGTACGTGAAGTGCTCCCGCGTCGTCGGTGACGTGATGGGCCAGTTCCACCCGCACGGCGACTCGGCCATCTACGACGCGCTGGTCCGGATGGCGCAGCCGTGGTCGCTGCGCTACCCGCTGGTCGACGGCAACGGCAACTTCGGCTCGCCCGGAAACGATCCGGCCGCCGCCATGCGTTACTGCCTCACGGCAGATGCCCGGGTTCGTACCGTCGACGGCACCGTCCGGATCGGCGACATCGTGCCGGACGCCGCGCCGAGCAGCGAGACCGACGTCGACCTGAAGGTCCGTGACCGCAACGGTGACCTGGTCCGCGCCAGCAGGTTCTTCCACTCCGGCGAGCACCCGACGCTGCGGCTGCGCACCCGCGAGGGGTACGAGCTGACCGGCACCCACAACCACCCGGTGCTCTGCCTGGTGAACGTGGCCGGCGTGCCGACCCTGCTGTGGAAGCTGCTCGCCGAGATCGCCCCGGGCGACCGGGTGGTCCTGCAGCGCACGGTGCCGGACGAGATCGGCTACCCGATGCTGGAGCACGTCGAGGCAGCCGTGCTCGCGGGCGCGTTCGTGTCCGAGGGCTGGGTGTCGGAGCAGCGGGCCGGCTTCAACAACGTGGACCGGGAGTTCTTCGTCCGGGTCCTCACCGCCTACGACATCGCGGTCGGCGGCCCCCGGTACGTCGCCGAGCGGGTCATCGCCTCCGGCAGCACGCTGCACGAACTCGACGTACAGAACCTCTCCGCACTGCGGGCGAGCGTGCTCGGCGAGATGGTGGGCGCGCGGAGCGCCGGCAAGTTCGTGCCGGAGTTCGTCTGGCGCGGACCGGCCGCGGTCAAGCGGGCCTTCCTCCAGGCGCTGTTCGAGGGCGACGGCTCGTCGTCGCTGCTGCCCCGCCACACGATCCAGGTCTCCTACTCGACCCGCAGCGAGCGGCTGGCCCGCGAGGTGCAGCAGCTGCTGCTGGAGTTCGGCGTGGTCAGCCGGCAGTGCCGGTACGACGACGGCGAGATCAAGGTCGTCGTCACCAACCGGCGGGACGCCCGGATCTTCGCCGCTCACGTCGGCTTCCTCGGCCGCAAGCAGGCCAAACTGGAATCCGAGCTGGCCCAGGTGCCGGCGAGCAGCACCGCGCTCTCCGGCGATCACGTGCCGTTCGTCGGCGACTTCGTCCGCGAGCACGGCGCGAGCCGGTGGACCGAGCGCGACTGGCTGCGCCGGCACAACGTGGACCGGATCGAGCGCTGGGAGCGGGACCGCGACGAGATCGCCGCCCGGATCACCGAGCCGGGCATCCTCGACGTGGTCGAACCGCTCGTAGACGGCCGCTTCTACTACGCCGAGGTGACCGACGTCACCGACGCGGGAGTGCAGCCGGTCTACAGCATCCGGGTGGACACCGAGGATCACTCGTTCGTCTCCGACGGATTCGTCAGCCACAACACCGAGTGCAAGCTCGACCCGCTGGCGATGGAGATGCTGCGGGACATCGACGAGGACACCGTCGACCTGCAGGACAACTACGACGGCCGGGCCAAGGAGCCCACCATCCTGCCGTCGCGTATCCCGAACCTCCTGATCAACGGCTCCGAGGGCATCGCGGTCGGCATGGCCACCAAGATCCCGCCGCACAACCTGCGCGAGATCGGCGCGGCCGTGCAGTGGTGCCTGGAGCACCCGGAGGCCGACGAGGCCACCACGCTGGAAGCCCTGCTGGAGATCGTCAAGGGCCCGGACTTCCCGACCCACGGCCTGATCGTCGGCCAGGCGGCCATCCAGGACGCGTACCGGACCGGGCGCGGCTCGATTCGGATGCGCGCCGTGGTCGAGGTGGAGGAGGACAAGCGGGGCCGGCCGGCGCTCGTGGTCAGCGAGCTGCCCTACCAGGTCAACCCGGACAACCTCGCCGAGCGCATCGCTGAGCTGATCAAGGAGGGCAAGCTCGCCGGCATCGCCGACATCCGCGACGAGTCCTCCGGCCGTACCGGCATGCGGATCGTGCTCGTGCTCAAGCGCGACGCGGTCGCCAAGGTGGTGCTGAACAACCTCTACAAGCACACCCAGCTCCAGGAGACGTTCGGCGCCAACATGCTGGCGCTGGTCGACGGTGTGCCGCGCACGCTCAACCTGGCCCAGTTCATCCGCTACTACGTCGAGCACCAGATCGAGGTGATCCGGCGGCGGACCGCGTTCCGGCTGCGCAAGGCCGAGGAGCGGGCGCACATCCTGCGCGGTCTGTCCAAGGCGCTGGACGCGCTGGACGAGGTGATCGCCCTGATCCGCCGCTCGCCCACGGTGGAGGACGCCCGGCAGGGCCTGATCCGGCTGCTGGACATCGACGAGGTCCAGGCGACCGCGATCCTGGACATGCAGCTGCGCCGGCTCGCCGCCCTGGAGCGGCAGCGGATCCTGGACGACCTGGCGAAGCTCGAACTGGAGATCGCCGACCTCAAGGACATCCTGGCCAAGCCGGAGCGGCAGCGGCAGATCGTCTCGGAGGAGCTGGGCGAGATCGTCGCGAAGTGGGGCGACGAGCGGCGCACGAAGATCGTCCCGTTCGACGGCGAGGTCTCGATGGAGGACCTCATCGCCCGCGAGGACGTGGTGGTGACGATCACCCGCACCGGGTACGCGAAGCGGACCAAGGTCGACCTCTACCGGTCGCAGCGGCGCGGCGGGAAGGGCGTCAGCGGGGCGACGCTCCGCCAGGACGACATCGTCAGCCACTTCTTCGTATGCTCTACCCACGACTGGATCCTGTTCTTCACGAACAAGGGTCGGGTCTACCGGGCGAAGGCGTACGAGCTTCCCGAGGCCAGTAGGGTGGCCAAGGGCCAGCACGTGGCCAACCTGCTCGCGTTCCAGCCCGACGAGCAGATCGCGCAGATCATTGAAATCCCGAATTACCAGGTGGCCCCCTACCTGGTACTGGCCACGAAGAACGGCCTGGTGAAGAAGACGCGGCTCGAGGAGTTCGACTCCAACCGTTCCGGCGGCATCATCGCGGTCAACCTGCGCGATGAGGACGAACTGGTCGGTGCGGTCCTGGTCGCTCCGGAGGACGACCTGCTGCTCGTGTCGAAGAACGCCCAGGCGATCCGCTTCAACGCCACCGACGAGGCGCTGCGCCCGATGGGCCGGGCCACTTCCGGGGTGATCGGCATGCGCTTCAGCGGCGAGGACGAGTTGCTCGCCGTCGAGGTGGTGCGAGAGGGTCTGGACGTTCTGGTCGCGACGAACGGGGGTTATGCGAAACGTACCCCGATCGAGGAATACCCGGTCCAGGGCCGGGGAGGTAAGGGCGTGCTGACCGCGAAGATCACCGAGCGACGCGGTGGCCTGGTCGGCGCGGTCGTGATCGATCCGGAGGACGAGCTGTTCGCCATCACGAGCAACGGCGGCGTCATCCGGACTCCGGTGAAGCCTGTACGCCGTACGCGTGACCGGAACACAATGGGGGTCAAGCTGATGGACCTCCCGGACGGCGTGACTATCGTGGCGATTGCTCGCAATGCCGACGAGCCTGACGAACAGGACTAGTTGATGACGGAGACACAGGCGAAGTCGGGGAACAAGGGGACCTCGGCCACTCCGGTCGAGGAGGAGGCCGCGCAGGGCGGCACACCAGCGACCGGCCGCGCGGCTGTGGGCCGGGCCACGGTTCCCGCCGACGCGCCTGCCCCGAAGTTCACCCGGGCTCCCGGCATGGCCCCGCCTCCGGACAAGCCGGGAGAGGACTCCGGTCCCCGGGACTCGGCCGAGACCAAGGTCGACGCGCCGACGTCGGCCGACGGCCTGGCCGCACCGGCCGCCAAGCCCGCGAACGCCACGAGCACCCAGCCGATCAAGCCCTCGTCGGCTGCCGGCCGGGCCTCAACCGGGACGACCGGCACGCAGCCGCGGATCGGCGCCGGCCTGGGCACCGCCCCGAAGGCGTCGCCCGACGGCTCGCGCCCGAGCGGCGCCGCGAGCGCCCAGGCCCGCCCCGCCAACGGTGGTGGCCTGCCGCCGGGCATCAGCGGCGCGGCGGCCGTCGGCGCCGCGCGCGTGGGTGAGGCGGTACGCGCCGCGCGTACCTCGGTCAGCTCGGCCGCGTCGCGCGGACCGCGACGGGCCCGGCTGAACCTGAAGCGGATCGACCCGTGGTCGGTGATGAAGTTCGCCTTCGCGGTGTCCGTGGTGCTCTTCATCGTGGTCGTCGTGGCGACGTCGGTGCTCTACCTGGCGCTGGACGCCATGGGTGTGTTCAAGAGCGTCAACGACAGCCTCACCGACCTGGTGAACGCCGGTGGCGGCCAGGGTGGCGGCGGCTTCCGGATCACCGCCAAGGGCGTGATCCTGACGTCGGCGCTGATCGGCCTGGTGAACGTCGTGCTGTTCACCGCGCTGGCCACGCTCAGCGCGTTCGTCTACAACGTCTGCGCCGACCTGGTCGGCGGGATCGAGCTGACGCTCGCCGAGCGGGACTGATCAATCCGACGCCGGGGCGCCGCGTAAAGCGGTCGCCCCGGCGTCGTGCGTCCGGGTAGGTTCGAGATGGCGCGGGTGCTTCCACCACGGACCCCCGATTTGGGCGCGGTGGAGGCGATGGGTTAACCTAGCTCGTCGCTACGCGGGGCTATAGCTCAGTCGGTTAGAGCGCAGAGCTGATAACTCTGAGGTCGCTGGTTCGATTCCAGCTAGCCCCACCGCACATCGTCCGACGACAGTCGAGCGCGAGGGGTCAAGCACATGTTCAAGAAGCTCCTGATCCTGGCCGGCATCGTCGGTGTGGCCGCCGTCGTGGCCAAGAAGGTCAAGGCCTCGAACGACGAGCGCGCCCTGTGGCACGAGGCGACCACGGCGCCCGACCTGCGCTGAGCACCGTCACGGGGCCCTAGCTCAACTGGCAGAGCACTGCCTTTGCAAGGCAGGGGTTAGGGGTTCGAGTCCCCTGGGCTCCACCAGCACTTTCCCCGGTTGACCTCGGTCCCGGGTGCGTCGTACCTGTCTCGTTCACCGCTTCACGACATCCGAAGCGGCTCAGTCGAAGTCGATTCGCATCAGCCTGCTGGCGGCCCAGTCGTCTGGACGGGTCGGTCTGATGGTGCCCGGGTCGTGGGGCTGGTTGAGGTCGTCCACGATGGCCGCGATCACTGCGGCCCGTTCCGTGGGGTCGGTGACGGTGGTCGCGTGCGCCGGCAGGTCCGCTCTGATGCCGTTCTTGAGGTGGAAGGTGAAAGCGGGGTTCGCTCGTAGGTTCGCGTACCAGCTGGTCGCGCCTCCGCCCGCTCCGCTGCAGAGATAGGTCGCGCCGTGCGCGCGATAGAAGAAGATCTTGATGCGGCGGGGTCGTCCGGTACGTCGGCCGGTGGTGGTGATGTCCACGATTCGTTCGCGGGTTCCGGCCGCGGGCGTGATCTCGATGGCGCGTCTGATCTCGTGCGGCAGGTGCGCCAGCGGGTCAGGCGCGTTGCGCTCACCGTGCTGGTCCGCGGGGTTCATGCGGCTTCCTTCTGCAGTGCGGGGCCGAGGAGCAGTCCGCCGTCGATGACGTACTCGGCGCCGGTGATGAAGGCCGCGTGCGGCGACGTGAGGAACAACAGCAGCGCGGTGATGTCGGCGGGCTGCCCGAGTCGCGGGACGGCGAACGGTTCGGGTGAGTAGAAGTCGGCGATCGGGGCGTCGCTGCCGGCTGCCGGCTCGGTGATGAACGGAGTGGCGACGACGCCGGGGTGGATCGCGTTGACGCGGATGTTGTCGCGGCCCAGCTCAAGGGCGGCGGTCTGCGTGAGTCCTCGAACCGCCCATTTGCTGGCGACATAGGGCGCGTAGAAGGCGGTACCGCCGATGCCCATGGTGGAGCCGATGTTGACGATCACTCCTCCCCCCGCGCGCCGCAGCGCCGGGGCGGCTGCCTTGATGCCGAGGAAAGTGCCGGTGAGGTTGATGTCGAGGATGCGGGCCCACGTAGCCGGGTCGGTGGACTCGATGAGGGCCGGCGGGTTCTGCACCCCGGCGTTGTTGACCAGGATCGTGAGCGCGCCGAAGGCATTCTCGGTCTCTGCGACGGCGGCGGCCCACGACTCCTCCCGGGACACGTCGAGGCGGACGAAACGCGCCCCGTCTCCCAGTTCGGCGGCGAGGCCGGCGCCACGCTCGGCGTCGATGTCGGCGATGACGACGTTGGCGCCTTCGGCATGCAGGGCGCGAACGTGGCTGGCCCCCTGCCCACCGGTGCCGCCGGTGACGAGAACGGTCTGATCGGCGAAGCGGGACATCGGATCCTCCGAGTGTGTACGAGGGACGTCAACCCGAGACCGGGCGGTGAGTCGAGCGACTCACCATGCCGAAGCTACGCCCCCTCTGGTGGTGAGTCAACCCACTCACCTCGCTATGATGGGTGGATGACCCCAGCGCCGTCGGCCTATCACCAGCGTGTGGCTGAGGAGAAGCGCGCGCTCATCGTCCAGGCCGCCACTGAGCTCTTCCTCGAGTTGGGCTACGACCGGGCATCACTGGCGCGTATCGCCGACAGTGCCGGCGTGTCGAAAGCAACGCTGTTCAAGCAGTTTCCGACGAAGGCGGCATTGTTCGATGCCATCGTCGTCGACTCGTGGGCCGAGAAGGACGTCGCCGACGTGCCGCCCGCCGGTGACCTGGCGGCCGGCCTGACCGTTCTGGGACGGCGCTACGCGACGCTGGTGAGCCAGCCGGAGATGACCGACCTGTTCCGCATCGTCATCGCCGAGCTGCCACGCTTTCCCGAGCTGGCCAAGGCACACTTCTCGCAGGGCAAGCTGCCGTACTTCGAGTCCGTCCGGATCTACCTGCTGGCCGAGCGCGACGCGGGGATCGCGGACATCGCCGACCCGGAGATGGCCGCTACGCAGTTCCTCGGGATGATCTCCAACTACCTGTTCTGGCCGAACCTTCTGCTCCCGGACTGGACGGTGACGCCTGCCCGCGCAACCGAGGTCGTGGAGGAGGCCGTCCGAACCATGGTCGCGCGATACGGCACCGAAGACGCGTCTCGGCCGGACGAAGGTCAGTCCTCAGCTGCCGGCGGTTCCCCGAACCGCGTCCGTCCACCGGCCTCGCCCATCCGCTGACCGTGGAGCACGCGAAGCGCATCGAGTGCGACAGCGGTGAGAACGGCGCGGCCCACGCCGGCGCGCCCGAGCAACTCCATCCCTCGGGTGATGGCGACGAAGTACACCGCCAGTGACTGCACGTTCGCGTCCTCCGGGAGGTCCCCGTTGTCCCGCGCATGCTCCAGGCACTGGGCGTAGATCCCGGCGAGCTGCTCGATGCCGGCCTTCGTGACGGTCGAGAGGGGATCCTCCTCGCCGGTCGAGTCGACCAGCGCGCGCGTGGTGAGCGAGATCCGCCGATCACCGCTGCTGAACTCGATCGCCATCGTGAGCATGTGACCCCGGATTCGTTCCAGCGGCGACGCGGCGTCGTGTCCGAGTGCTTCCGAGACGGCGCGCGTCGCTTCCTCCCGGTCCTCGGAGAGGGCCCGGAAGAACAGTTCCCGCTTCCCGCCGAACGCGTTGTACAAGCTCTGTTTTCCCAGGCCCGTCGCTCGCACCAGGTCGTCCAGCGTCGCGGCGAGGCCGTGCACCGCGAACACCTCGCTCGCGCTGCTGACGACATCGCTCTCGACGAACTTGCGGGGCCGCGGCATGTGACCGAGCCTACGTTATTGACCATATGGTCAAAAACTTGCTAGCTTCGTCGGAGCGCATCGATGAGAGCGCGACACCAACCGCCGAGGAGGCGCAGACGTGAGAAGTAACGAAGAGGTGGTACGCGAGGCATACCGGTTGGCGGAGGGGAGCGTGCTCGACGGCCCGGGTTTTCGTGACCTGTTCACCGAGGACGGGACGTTCAACGACGTGCCGAATTCGCAGACCTTCCGCGGGGATCAGATTCCGCAGGCGTTGACGGGCTTCGCCGGCATCTTTCCCGATGTGCACCGGGAGTTGCTCGGCGTTCATGTGATCGGTGACGTCGTCGCTGTCGAACTACGAATTCAGGGGACGCATCTGGGTGCCTTCCCCACTCCGGTCGGCGACATCCGTCCGACCGGTAACCGTATCGATGTGCCGACGGCGGATCTCTGGTACCTCCGTGAGGGGAAAGTCGAGACCTTCAACTGCTACAACGCGGCGAACGTGTTGCTCGCCCAGATCGGGGCCGGCCCCGACTTCACGTCGGCGATCGAGGCCGCCGAGGCAGACGCCTCAGGGGCGTAGCTCCACGCGCGGCACCGCCTGCGACAACGGAATCCTCGACCGGTTCATCTCGCCGCGAAGCAACTCGACGAGGCCGGCCGGGTAGAGCGGACTACCGGCGTCGAAGCTGTGCAGCGATCGCCACATCACCTTCGTGCCCGCGTCGTCGCGTATCTCACCGACGGCGTCCCGCTCGTAGAGGGACCGGTCGGCGAGCCGGCAGTCGAAGCTGAAGACGATCTCGTGCCCGTCGCGGCCGAAGGCGTGGAAGAGGTTCTCCAGAACGCCCAGGAGGCGCACGTCGAGAAGCTCGACGCCGAGTTCCTCGCGCAGTTCGCGTCGTACGGCCGCCTCGGCCGTCTCGCCGAAGTCGATCCCCCCGCCCAAGGGGCGGTAGAACGTCTCGTCCTTCGTGGAGTCGTGGTACTCGAACACGAGGACGTCGTCGCCACGCCGCGGTACGGCGATGGCGACCGCGCGGATCGACGACATCCACGAAGGTTATCGAAAGACGAGCGCGCCCAGCCCGATGAGACGTCGAGCTGGGCGCGCCGATGGAGCTATGCCACGAAGCGGGAGCGCCGACGGCGTCCGATCACGAAGGCCGCGCCGCCGAGGAGCAGGAGCGCACCGCCGATGCCGGCCACGGTCACGCTGTCGGCACCGGTCACGGGCAGTCCACCGCCTTCGCCGCCCTCGCCGCCGGGGGCACCCTCGCTGGCGGAGGGAGCAGGGGGCGGTGCGAAAGTCGTCGTGGCGCTGGGCGTGGCGCTCGGCGCCGACGTGGGCCGGGACGACGGCGTCGGCGTGGGCTGCGACGCGCAGTCGAGTTCACGTGCGGCGTACAGGCCGTTGTTCAGGTAGGCCAGGTAGGCGTCGGTCGACGGGTTGTCGAGCAACTTCTGCGCGGCTGCCCGCACGTTGGTCCCGGCACCGGCCAACGACTGGGCCACTGCGACGCGCAGATCCCTCGACCAGACGTCCTGCACGTCGTCCTTGAGGAACGCGCGGAGATCGTCCGAGGTGCCCTTCAGCCGCTCCTCGATCGCGCCGGGCAGGACGGTCAACGAGTCGGCCTTCGCCGCATCCAGAATCCGGTAGGCCAGCAGCCGCACCTGGCCGACGTCGGCTGTGTCCAGGTCGATGGTGACGAGTTCCCGGATGTCCTTGTACACCTTGCGTTCGACCGTTTGGCATGCCTCGTTCAGCCCCGGCGTTGCCGCCTGGGCCGCCGTAGGCGCCGCCGGAATCAAGAAGGCCAGAGCCATCAAGGCGCCGGCCGCGATCTTCCGCATGCGGTTTTCCTCCCCGTGAGAAATCAAAACATGGAGATGTTACTGGTCGACGGCCCGCTTGATCGCCGCCACCCGCGCCGGCAGCGTGCCGGCGGGCACGTCGACGAGATCGAATCCCGCCTCGCGGTACGTCAGCTCGTGGATCCGCTCGAAGACGAGCGACTCCTCGAAGCTGATCCGCCGGGCCGCGGTCGCCTCGACGAAGCCCTGATTCCGGACGAAGAAGACGGTCCGTTCGTACTGACGCTCGACGGTCATGCGCTCGATCTCGTCGAGCAGGGCGCGCGGCGGCGTCAACCCCAGGTGGCGGCACAACGCGAGCGTGCAGACGGGTGAGCGGTCGTGGAAGACCACGAGGTCGGCATGGGTGTCGGCGCGGCGCCGGCGCCTCCGCTGGAGATCCAGCACCCGCTCGGCGAAGCCCGGCTCGCGCCACGGTTCCGGTCGGCCGAGCGCCTGGTCAAGCGCGATCACGTCGGTCGCGGCCTCCTCCACGACGGGATGGCCGTCGATCTCCAGGTGCCGCAGGATCGCGGTCTTACCGGAGCCGGGGGTGCCGGTGAGGATGTATCCGGGCATGACGTCCTCCGATGGTGTGCAGCCTCTTGATAGGCAAGCTGCTACTTGCATATGGTGGGTGACGTGGGCGATCTCTACCAGGCGCTGGCCGATCCCACCCGGCGCCTGATCCTCGACGAGCTGACCGAGCGCGACGGTCAGACCTTGTTCGAGATCTGCGGCCGGCTGGCCACCAAGCACCAGGTCGGCTCGTCCCGGCAGGCGATCTCCCAGCACCTCGACGTCCTGGAGGCCGCCGGCCTGATCGTCACGCGGCGCCAGGGTCGCTACAAGTTCCACCACCTCGACACCCGCCCGCTGCGGTCCATCACCGAGCGTTGGCTCAGGTCCGCCGCACCCATCCAGGAGAACCCATGAGAATCAACCTCACCAGCGTGTACGTCGACGACCAGGACAGGGCCCTGCGCTTCTACACCGAGGTGCTGGGCTTCGTGAAGAAGACCGACGTGCCGACCGGGGAGTACCGCTGGCTGACGGTGGTCTCGCCCGACGCGCCGGACGGCGTGGAGCTGCTGCTGGAGCCCGACGCGCACCCGGCCGCCAAGGCGTTCAAGGAGGCGCTGGCGACGGACGGGATCCCGCTGACGCAGTTCGCGGTGGACGACGTCGCCGCCGAGCACGACCGGCTGCGGGGCCTCGGCGTGCTGTTCACCCAGGAGCCGGTCGACATGGGTCCGGTGACCACCGCGGTGTTCGACGACACCTGTGGCAACCTGATCCAGATCGCACAGTACCGGTAGCCGGCCGGAGCGTGGACGAGCTGAGGCCGTGGCGAAGTCCGGCGCTGGCCGCGGCGGTGGCGCGGTTGGAAGGCGAGATCCGCGACGCCTGGGAGCGGCTGCGTGGTGAGCTGGACGTGGTCCCGGGGTCGCCGGAGGAATGTGAGCTGGCCTGGCTCGTCGTGGACGACCCCGGGGCGTACGACTGGCGGACCGTGGACGGTGCGGTGGACCGGTTGACCTGTCCCGCCTGCCGGGAGCGGCTCACTGCCGGGCCGATCACGTGTGAGGTGTGCGAGTTCCGCCACCGGATGCGGTTCGGCGCGCGCGAACAGGACCGCCCGCACGTGCCGCGCGGCAACGAGCACGCGCTCCGGGTGGCGACAGCGGTGACCCGCAGCCGTCACCGCTACTCACCGCGGGCCCGGGTCGGCTACGAGCTGGTCCTACCGGACCTGTTGGCCGGTGCGTTGCCCACCACTGCCCAGGCGCAGGCGGCCAAGGCGCTGATCAACAAACTGACCGAGGGCGAGTGCGACCGGGTGGCGAGCTTCGCCGACGTGGAGGATCTGGCGGGAGGGCGTTGATTCGGCGTCGAGGGCCCGGCTGCGCGCAGAGCCGCGCGCTCCTCAGGTGAGCCGGTCGAGCAGTTCGCGGCTGCGGCTCACCACCAGCGCTGTCGCCTCGGGGTCGTACGAGGGCAGCGAACTGTCGGTGAAGAGGTGCCGGTCGCCGGGGTAGACGTACAGCTCGCCGCGTTCGGGACCGACGATCGACACCAGCTCGCGGGCGGCGTCCACGTCTCCTTCCAGCCCGAAGAACGGGTCGTGCTCCATGCCGTGCACCTGCACCGCCACCCCGTCGGGCCACGGGCCGATCGCCCACTCGCCGGTCACCGGCAGGCAGGCCTCGTAGAGCAGGGCGGCGCGGGCGCCGGCCCGGGTCTGGGCGAGCCGCTGGGCGATGGCGGCACCCCAGGAGACACCCGCGTAGACGAGGCCGGCGGGCAGGTCGGCGACGAGCGCGTCGGCGCGCCGGTCGAGGACGTCGCCGCCGATCCGCTTGGTCAGCGCGGCACCGTCCTCGATGGTGGCCGGCCGTTCGCCGTCGAAGAGGTCGGGGGCGTGGACGGTGTGCCCGGCGGACCGGAGGGAGTCGGCGAGGGCGCGGACGCCGTCCGTGAGCCCTTGAATGTGGTGGAAGAGCACGATCTCGGCCATCACTACACTCCTGAGTTGTCAGACCAGAGTTATCGAACGAACCAGAATCTTAGAACGGTCGAGAAATGTCGGTCAATCAGCGGATCCCGGACTACGACCTCGACGACCTGCTCGTGGTCACCGCTCCGGAGCAGCTGCGCGCGCTCGCCGACCCGCTGCGGAGCACGCTGCTGGAGCTGCTCCTGGAGCGCGCCGCCACCGTGAACGAGATGGCCCGCGCCGTCGACCGGCCGAAGAGCAGCGTCGCGTACCACGTGAACCAGCTGGTGGACGCCGGTCTGCTGCGCGTGGTGCGGACCCGGCGGGTACGCGCCATCGAGGAGCGGTTCTACGGGCGGGTGGCCCGCACCTACTACGTCGGCGCGCTCAGCCGGGCGGAGGACAAGCAGGTGGTGTCCCGGATGAACGGGCTCGCCGAGGCAGCCGCCGAAGCGGCGGCCGCGCACGCCGCCGACGAGTTGCGGTGCACGCTCGTGCACGCGCGTATCCCGATCGAGGACGTCCGCGAGTTCTGGGCGGAGGTGCAGGCGCTGGCCCGGCGGTTCGCGCAGATCCCCCGGGCCGGCGACCAGGTGTACGGCTTCGCCGCCGGCCTCTACCCCACGGACGCGCCGACGCTCCCCGACACCGATCCCCGCGACTGACGGCCCCGCCACGCGACGGCAGGGTCTTGCCGGGGCGGCGGACCGGGCAGGCTAGCGTCGGAAGCGTGAGCACCGGATCCCCGCGCGTCCTGCCGGCCGAGAGCGGCATCGACGAGGCAGCCGTCGTCCTGCGCGCCGGCGGGCTGGTCGCCTTTCCCACCGAGACGGTCTACGGGCTGGGCGCCAACGCGCTCGACGCCCGGGCCGCGGCGCGGATCTTCGAGGCGAAGGCGCGACCCAGCTTCGACCCGCTGATCAGCCACCTGGCCGACGCCGCCGACCTGGCCGCGCTGGTGGGCGAGGTGCCCACGGCGGTGGCCGAGCTGGCGAAGCGGTTCTGGCCCGGTCCGCTCACCCTGATCGTGGACCGGCCGGAGATCATCCCGCCGATCGTCACCTCCGGCCTGGACACCATGGCGGTACGGGTGCCGGACGAGCCGTCGGCGCGGGCGCTGATCGCCGCCGCGGGCGTACCGGTGGCCGCGCCGAGCGCCAACCGGTTCGGCCAGCTCAGCCCGACCCGGGCCGAGCACGTGGTGGCCGGGCTGGGCGGGGCGGTGGACGTGGTGCTCGACGGCGGGCCCACCCGGTGCGGCATCGAGTCGACGATCGTGGACGCCCGGGGCGACCGGCCGGTGGTGCTGCGGCTGGGCGCGCTGCCGGTCGAGGCGCTCGTCGAGGCGGTCGGCCCGGTCGAGGTGCGCCAGGGCAGCTCCGGTCAGCCGGTCGCGCCCGGGACGCTGGCCGCGCACTACGCCCCGCGTACCCCGTTGCGGTTGGGCGCGGCGGCCGAGCCCGGCGGCGGCCGGCGGGGATTCCTGGCCTTCCGGGAGCCACCGGCGGACGGCGACTGGGCGGCGGTGGAGGTGCTGTCGCCCGACGGCGACGTGACGGCCGCGGCGGCGCGCCTGTTCGACGCGCTGCACCGGCTCGACGCGGCCGGGGTGAGCGAGATCGTCGCCGAGCCGGTGCCGGAGACCGGCGTGGGCCGTGCGATCAACGACCGGCTGCGCCGGGCCGCCGCCACCTGGCACTGAGCGGCGGTCAGGGCGTCAGCGGGACCGTCTCGCCGCGACTGACGGTACGGACCCGGCCGGCGAAGCCGCGCCGCCGGGCCTCCTCGACGAAGTGCCGCAGCGGCGACCGGAACACCGGGTAGTCGTCGTAGTGGATCGGTACGGTGAGCCGCGGCCGGATCAGCTCCACCACGTCGGCGCCCTGCCGGGCGTCCATGGTGAGCAGGATGCCGGCGATCCGGGTGCCGCCCAGGTGGATCAGCATGGCGTCGATGTCCGGGAAACGGGCGGGGATCTCGGCGAGCTGCGGGCGGCGCAGCGTGTCCCCGGTGACGTAGAGGCGGAACCGTCGCTCGCCGCCCTGTTCCAGGTCGATCAGGCTGCCCATCACGTCGGGGAGCGCGCGGTCCAGCAGGCCGGGCCCGTGCTGGCCGGGCAGGGCGGTCAGGCGCAGCGTCTCGTCGCCCCGGTGCAGCTCGAACGCGCGCCAGGTGGGCAGCCCTTCCGCCGCGCCGAAGCCCCAACGGCGCAGCTTCCGTTCCGCCTGCGGCGTGGTGAGGATCGGCAGCGACCGGTCCAGTCCACGCCGGGCGACCCGGTCGAAGTGGTCGCCGTGCAGGTGGGACAGGACCACCGCGTCCAGCGCGGGCAGTTCGGGGATGGTCAGCGCCGGGTCGGTGCTCCGCTTCGACCACAGGCCCCGGCCCAGGTACGCCCGCTGACCCCGGTGCAGGAAGTTCGGGTCGGTGAGCAGCGTGAAGCCGCCGATCCGCAGCACAGTGGTCGCCGTACCGACGAACGTGACCTCAGGCGTCGTCATGTCCTTCGCCGTACCCCTGATCGGGACGCCCATGCGAGCCGGGCTGCGGCAGACGGTCGACCAGCTTGGTCAGCGCGCCGTTGGCGAACGTGGCGCCGAGCGCGGAGCCGGTGGCGATGGTCCAGCCCACCGGGCCGAGCGGGGTGCAGCCGAAGAACTGGCTGACGCCGGGCGTCTGCACCACGGCCACGAGCACACCCACCGACGCGGCGGTGGCGGCGAGCACGCTGGGGCTGGTGCCGCCGGCCAGGACGGTCTGCCCGAGCTGCGTGCCGATCAGCGAGGCGAGCGCGACGGTGCCGGCCCGCCGCTGGGTGCCGGTCCACCTGGCGATGGTCCAGCCGGCGGTCGCGCCCAGCGTGGTCGACGCCGCGCGCAGCCCGATCTCCCGGGTCATGGTGACGCCGAGCGAGGAGTCCGGCCCTTCCCGCAGCAGGTGGTCGGCGCTGTCGTCGGCGGGCGGGCGGACCGCGATGGCGAGCGCGGGCGCCAGGTCGGTGAGCAGGTTGACCAGCAGCAGTTGCCGGCCGTTCAGGGCGGACCGGCCGGTCGCGGCGGCGGTCAGCACACTGAACGCGATCTCGCCGAGGTTGCCGCCGACCAGGATGCTCAGCGCGTGCCGTACCGACGACCACATGGCCCGTCCCTCGACGAGCGTGGCGATGATCGTCTCCAGCCGGTCGTCGGTGACCACCAGGTCGGCGGCGGCGCGTGCGGCGGGGGTGCCCCGTTGACCGAGCGCGATACCGACGTCGGCGAGCCGGATCGCCGGGGCGTCGTTGGCGCCGTCACCTGTCATCGCGACGGTCCGGTCCTGGCGCTGCAACGCCTGGATGATCCGTACCTTGTGGGCGGGCGTGCAGCGTGCCACCACGTCGGTCGCCATCAGGCGCTCGGCGAGCGCGGCGTCGTCCAGCCGGTCCAGGTCGGTGGCCGTGACCACGCGCTGCCCGCCGTCGTCCGGGCTGATCGTGGCGGCGATCGCCTCGGCGGTGGCCGGGTGGTCGCCGGTGATCATGACGGTGTGCACGCCCGCCGCCCGGATCCGGGCCACCGCCGGCCGGGCGCTCTCCCGCACCCCGTCGGCGAGGGTCAGGAAACCCACGAAGACCAGGCCGTCGACCTGCTCGTCGCTCACCTGCTCGGTGGAGACCGGGCACTCGGCCACGGCGAGGATGCGGTGCCCGGCGCCGGCCCGCCCGGCCAGCATGGCCTGCACCTCCTCGCGTCCGGCCGCGTCGAGCGGCCGGTCGCCCTCGGCGGTGCGCCGGGACGCGCAGCGCGGCAGCACCGACTCGGGGGCGCCCTTCACGCTCAGCAGCAGCCCGCCGGCGGTGCGGCCGACAGCGGCGCTGTAGCCGCGGGACGGCTCGAACGGGAGTCCGGCCGTGGCGGTCCAGTCCGCCGCACCGGTCCGCTCGGTCACCCCGGCGGCGTCCGCGCCGTGGCGTACCGTCCGGTCGGTCTGCTGCGGCAACTCGTCCGGGTCGGCGGCGGACGGGGTGGCCCGCACCGCGGCGGCCAGCGTCGACCGGAGTGGCTCGTCCAGTTCGTCCAGGACGGCGTACCGGCCGTCGCCCGTACCCACCCCGGCCAGCAGCAGCTTCCCCTCGGTGAGCGTGCCGGTCTTGTCGAAACAGAGCACGTCGACCCGGCCCAGCGCCTCGATGGTCCGGGGGTTGCGGACCAGGGCGCCGTGCTCGGCCAGCCGCCGCGCCGCCGCCAGCTGCGCGGCGCTGACCAGGAACGGCAGCCCTTCCGGCACCGACGCCACGGCCAGGTTCGCGGCGGTCGCCGCCGTTTCGGCAAGGGGTACGCCCCGAAGCAGCCCCGCGCCCGCGACCGCGATCGCCGAGGCGGCCGCCAGGGGTACGGCGCTGCTGGTCAGCTTGCCGAGTCGCGCCTCCACGCCACTGGCGGGCGGGGCCTCCCGGGCCATGGCGAGGCTCCGCCCGGCCTCGGTCTCCGCGCCGGTGGCCACCACCACGGCGGTGCCGTGCCCGGCGGCGACAGTGGTGCCCTCGAACAGCATCGAGTGCCGTTCCGCGATGGCCGCCGCCACCACCGGATCGGGGCTCTTCGCCACCGGCAGCGACTCGCCGGTCAGTGACGACTCGTCCGCCTCCAGCCCGTCGCTGGTCAGCACCCGGCAGTCGGCCGGTACGGCGTCCCCGGAGCTGACGGTGATCACGTCGCCGCGTACCAGCTCCTCGGCGGGCACCACCCGCTCCTCGCCGTCGCGCACCACCCGGGCGGTGACCGCCGAGCGGGACAGCAACTCGGCCAGGGACCGTTCCGTGTTGCGCTGGTGCACCGCGCCGACCAGCGCCGAACCGCCCACCACGCCGCCGACCAGTGCCGCGTCGACGAGTGAGCCGAACGCGGCGGAGAGCACCGCACCGGCGGCCAGCACCGGGGTGAGCGGGTTGGACAGCTCCTCGACGAACGAGCGGAGCAGCCCGGCCGGGCCGTGCTCGTCCCCGACCTCGACGCGCCGGCGACGGGCCGCCTCCTCGTCGGTCAGCCCGGACGGGCCGGTGTCGAGCTGGTCCAGGACGGTCTGCGCCGGCATGAGGTGCCAGGCGGTGAGCGCGGGCATCGGGGCGCCGGTACGGTCCGGCAGCCGGTGCGCCCGGAACACGCCGTGCGCGAACGCGAGCGCCGCCGCGCCGTTCACCGCCGCCAGGGCCGGGCGGGGCAGTCGCCGCCGGTCGGCGGTGAACGCGCCGAGCGCGCCGAGCCCGCTGCCCGCCATGGCGATCCGGATGTTCTGCTCGGTCATCCGGCGGGCCACCCCGGCGGCGTCGACGAGCAGGGCCGGCACCCGCAGGTCGTCGCCGACGAGCAGGTGCGCCCCCCACGGCGGCAGGTCGTCCGGGCCGTACACGCCGAGGCCGCAGTCGGACGCGGCGAGCGCCGACCGCTCACCGGAGACCACCATCACCACAGCGCCCTCGCGTTGCAGGTCGTGCACCGCGTCGGCGAGCCGGGGACCACCGGGCACGAGCAGGTCGGCGAAGTCGTACCGGCCGTCGTCCGGGCCGCCGACCACGAGCCGCAGGCCCGCCTGCCGGGCGGCCGACGCCAGCGCGTCCACGCCGGGCGCGGGCTCCGGCTCGACCCGCAGGACGGCGGCGAGCCGTCCGTTCTCGGCCAGCCCGAGCAGCCGTCCACCGTCGGCGCGCAGCCGGGCGCTGTCCGGGGTGTCCCCGGGATCGTCGGCGCCGAGGCGGTCCAGCGGGCCGATCCGCCAGCCGCCGTCGGCGCGTACCGCGTCCGGCTCGGCCGGGTCGAACAACGCGAACGCCCGGGCGGCGACCTGCCCGGTGTCGACGTCGGCCAGCGGCGCGAGATCGGCCAGGACGCCCCGGTCCGAGCCGAGCACCGCCGCATCGAGCACCACAGTGTCGATCCGGTCCAGCTCCCGCAGCACGCTGCGGTCCATCGCGATCACACCGCGCCGGGCGAGCATCCGGCCGAGCTGGGCGCCGTACCCCTCGCGGCCGGAGCCGGGTGCCTTCGGCAGCGAGGACAGCGCCAGCGCGGCGGCCCGCTTCGGTCCCAGCACCGGCAGCGCCGCCGCCCCGGCGACCGCGCCGGCCGGAAGCACCCGCTTGGCGTACCGCTCGGGCTGCCCGTCCGGCACCGGGCAGGGCCGCTCGCCGTCCGGCACCCGGGCGACCGCGTGTTCCGGGTCGCCGGTCAGGCGCGGTTCGGCCCGGCTCCACGCGGCCAGTTGGGCACCCGCCTCGCCCCACTGCACGACGCGCTGCGCCCCGTCGAGCACGATCCCGGCCCAGCCGCCGGTGAGACCCTGCACCACGGCCTCGGCCAGCGGGAACAGCACCTCGGCGCGCGGGTCGGCGCGGATGCCCAGCCCGGCCAGCGCGTGCAGCTTCGGGTGGAGGTCGACAGCGCCCAGCAGCCCGGCCACCTCGGCGGGAATCGGGGTCAGCGGCAGCACCCGGGTGGCGGCGGAGATGCCCAGCCCGAGCACGTCGGACAGCAGCGCGCCGAACGTCCGCGCGGTGCGCGGACCGTCCTCGGGCGGCTGCGGCGGTTCGATCTCCGGGTCCGGCTCGTACGGGCAGGTCCGCTCCACGCGCGCCACCGTGGCGATCAGGTCGCGCAGCTTGGGCGCCGGATCCCCGGTCGCCACCACCACCCGGCCCGACGGGGCGTTGACCCGCGCCCAGGTGACGCCCGGCATCGACTCCAGCGCCGCCTCGACCTGACGGGCCAGCCGGTCACCGCCGTCCTGGCAGACGCCGTGCACCTCGATGTGGTGCCGGCCGTCCTGCGACCACACCCGGCGGCTGGTCAGACCGGTGAGGCGGGCCAGCCGGGCCGCTGCCGTACCGACGCTCCCCGCGACCTCGGTGACCCGGGCCGGCACGGCGTCCGTGGGCAGGGCCGACCCGATGGTACGCGCGACGCGTGCGGCGGCCTCCGGCACGACCGTCGGCGACAGCAGGAGGCCGGCGAACCGTCCCAGCGCCATCTCGCCTCCCGGTCTCGTCCCGGCGGCCCGACTTCCCGGCGCGGCGTCCGTTATGCCACCCCGACGGCAGAAGTTCCGGCGTCGGCCTGTCGTTGCCGTGCCGACGAGACGCGCGACACAGTTGACCTCAACCGGGGGTGAGGTCCGAGGCTGAACGCCATGACCAGCACCACCGCCGTACCGGCTGATCCACCCGTCGACCTGTGGTCGCCGCGCCTGCGGGCGATGACGGTGGGCAGCGTCGCCCTGGTGTCCCTGCTCGCGTTCGAGGCGCTGGCGGTGGGCACCGCCATGCCGACTGTGGCGCGCAGCCTCGACGGGCTCGGCCTGTACGCGCTGGCGTTCGGCGGCCCGTTCGCCTCCGGCGTGGTGGCGATGGTCGCCTCCGGCATCTGGTGCGACGCGCGGGGGCCACGCCCGGCCATGTGGCACGGGGTCGTCTGGTTCGTCGCGGGGCTTGTGGTGGCCGGCGCCGCGACGACCATGGAGGTGCTCGTCGTCGGGCGGGTGGTGCAGGGCTTCGGCTCCGGACTGGTCTCGGTGGCGCTCTACGTGATCGTCGGTCAGGCGTACCCGGAGCAGTTGCGGCGGCGGATCTTCGCCGCGTTCGCCGCGGCGTGGGTGGTGCCGTCGCTGGTCGGCCCGGCGCTGGCCGGACTGATCGTGGAACACCTGGGCTGGCGGTGGGTGTTCCTCGCGGTGCCGGCGGTGGCGATCCCGGCGGCGCTGCTGATCCAGCCGGGGCTGCGGGCGCTGACCGCCACCGTGGCGACCCGCCCGCCGGCGGGTGCCCTGGCCCGGATCGGCTGGGCCTGCGGGGCGGGGGCGAGCGCCGCACTGCTGCACTACGGGGGGCAGCAGCGCGGCGCGCTCGCCGCCGGTCTGATCGCCGTGGCGCTGGCCGGGCTGCTGGTCTGCGTGCCGCACCTGCTGCCGGCCGGTTTCCTGCGCGCGGCACGGGGACTGCCGACGGTGATCGGGCTGCGCGCGCTGGCGTCGGCGGCGTTCGTCGCCGCCGAGGTGGTGATCCCGCTGATGCTGTCCCGGGAGCGCGGGTTCTCGCCCACCGGCGCCGGCCTGGTGCTGACCGTCGGGGCACTGTCCTGGTCGGTGGGTTCGTGGATCCAGGGCCGGATCGGCTCACCCCGTTCGGCGGCGACGCTGCCCCGGGCCGGGCTGGCCTGCATCACGATCGGTACGGCGGGCGTGGCGTCGGCGCTGGTGCCCGGACTGCCGGTGCTGCCGGCCGTGCTGAGCTGGTCGGTGGCCGGGCTGGGCATGGGCCTGCTCTATCCGTCGCTGTCGGTGCTCACCCTGGAGCAGTCCGCCCCGGCCGAGCAGGGCCGCAACAGTTCCGCGCTGCAACTGGGCGACTCGCTCGCCGCCGCCACGGTGCTGGCGCTCACCGGCGCGGTCCTGGCCGCCGGTGCGTCCCCCGGCCCGGCCGGCTACGCCACCACGCTGGCCGTCGCCGCCGCCTGCGCCCTGCTCGGCCTGGTAGTGGCCGGCCGCGTGGTCCCCCGCCCCACCCCCTGACCCCCACCCCCATCGTCTGACCGCCCGTACCCGTTCCGCCCTCCCCTCCCGGTTGATCAAGGAGTTTGTGTCGGATGGCGGCCCGGAATCTGACACAAACTCCTTGATCGGTTGGCAGGGCGAGGGGAGCGGAGGGCCGAGAGGGCCGGGTGCGGGCTCGGACGGAGTGATCCGGGCCGGGCAGGGCGTCGGGTGGCGCAGGATCGGGTGGGGGGCGTAGCGGTCGGGCGGCTGTCACGATGCGGGTCGGCGTTCCGTCCCACCGGGGAGCCGCGGTGTGGCGGCTGCGCGTGAGCGGGAGGAGTGGCGATGCGGGTGCTGGTGACCGGCGCGACCGGGCGGCTCGGGCGGGTGGCGGTGCTGCGGCTGCGGGACGAGGGCTTCACGCTGCGTGCGACGAGCCGCCGGCCGCGTACCGGGGACGGGGTCGAGTGGGTGACCGCCGACCTGGCCACCGGCGCCGGGCTGGCGGAGGCGGTCGCCGGAGTGGACGCGGTGCTGCACCTGGCCTCGTCGCCGCAGCGGCGTACCCACGACGTCGATGTGCTCGGCACCCGCCGGCTGGCAGTGGCCGCCGGTCACGCCGGGGTTCGTCACCTGGTCTTCGTGTCGATCGTCGGCGTCGACCGGGTGCCGCTCGGCTATTACCGGCACAAACTCGCGGCCGAGCAGGTGGTGGCCGCCGGACCGGTGCCGTGGAGCGTGCTGCGGGCGACCCAGTTCCCGGAGTTCCTGGCCGGGCTGCTGAGCGGCGCGAGCCGCCTCGGTCCGGTGATCGGGGACCGGGCGGTGCTCGCCCAGCCGGTCGACCCGGGTGAGGTGGCGGACCGGCTCGCGGTCCTGCTGCTGGCCGGCCCGTCGAACCGGGTGGAGGACTTCGGCGGGCCGGAGGTGCTGCGCTTCGACGAGGCGGCCCGGGCCTGGCTCGCGGCGCGGCGGGTGCGCCGCCCGCTGCTGCCGGTCCGGATTCCCGGCCGGCTCGGGCGGGAGTTGCGCGCCGGTGGTCTCACCACGACCGCCACACCGGCCGGCACCCGGACCTGGGTCGACTACCTCGCGGACACGTACGGGGGAACCGACGGAAGATGAGAACCAGTCGGGTCCGCGCCGGCCTACGGTGACCGCATGCTGGTCTTCGTCGCCACAGTGGTCCTCTACGTCTTCGGTTTCGTCTTCCTCTACGGCGTGATCCGGGTCGGCGTCCGGCACGGCATCGAGGACGCCGAGGCGAACCGTACCGAGGTGCTGCGCCGCCGGCAGCTCACCACGACCGAGAGCCGGGACTTCACCCAGGAGAACGCGTTCCTCACCAATCCCAACTGAAGGGCTGAGGCGGGGTCCGGCGGGTCGATCCGCCGGGCGGGTGCGAGGATCGCGGCATGATGGGGACGCTGAAGACGGAGCCGGTCCGTACCCGGCTCGACCTGCTCGCCCCGCCGGTCGCCGCCGCGGTGCAGGTGTGGCCGGACGAGGCCCCGGTGGACGTGGACGACGTACTGGTCGCCCCGATCGACGCCGACCTGGCCGACACCGCTGCCTTCTGCGAGGCGTACGAGGTGGGGCTGGAGGAGTCGGCCAACTGCGTGGTGGTCGCCGGTAAGCGCGGCGGCGAGACCCGGTACGCGGCCTGTGTCGTGCTCGCCACCACCCGCGCCGACGTGAACGGCGTGGTCCGCAAGCTGCTCGACGTGCGCAAGGCGAGCTTCGCGCCGATGGCCGAGGCGGTGGAGTCGAGCGGCATGGAGTACGGCGGCATCACGCCGATCGGCCTGCCGGCGGACTGGCCGATCCTCGTCGACTCCCGGGTGGTCGCCACGCCGCACGTGATCATCGGGTCCGGCGTACGGCACAGCAAGATCGCCCTGCCCGGGCCGGCGCTCGGCGCGCTGCCCGGGGCGAGGGTGGTGGAGAACCTGGCCAGGTCGGCCTAGGTCCTCATCCGCATCGATCTTGTTCCACGTGAAACATCAGGCTGCCGCTTCGCGCTGCGCCACCTCGCGCAGCGCGGCGAGCAGCGTCTCCGGCTCCTGAGCGCCGGTGACCGCGTACTTCCCGGCCAGCACGAACGTGGGCACGCTGGAGACGCCGAGCTGGTGGGCGGTGCTCAGGTCGGCGGCGACCTCCCGGCGGCCCAGGTTCGACTCCAGGTACTGCCGCGCCTCGGTCTCGTCCAGTCCGGCCTCGCCGGCCAGTGTGACGAGCGCGTCGATCGAGCCGACGTCGACGCCGTCGTGGAAGTGCGCCCGGTAGAGCCGCTCGACCATCTCGGCCGAGCGGCCGTGCTCGGTGGCGAAGCGCACGAGGCGGTGCGCGTCGAAGGTGTTCGCCGCCACCGCCCGGTCGAACCGCAGGTCGAGGCCCGCGCCCGCCGCGACGCCCGTCACGTGCGCGGCCATCCCCTCGGCCTTGTCCCGTCCGCCGAACTTGTCGCCGAGCGCCTCCAGCAGCGGCTTCGGCTCGGTGACCGGCGTCGGGTCGAGCTGGAACGGCCGGAACCGGACGGTCACCTCGCCGTCGTACGACTCCAGGGCCTGTTCCAGCCGGCGCTTGCCGATCCAGCACCAGGGGCAGACCACGTCGGCGTAGATCTCGATGTCCATGACCAGCGACAACCCGCAGGTCAGGAGATCTGTTCCCGGACCTGGCGCTTGAGCCGGGCCAGGATGGCGGTGCCGCCGCGTACCCGCAGCGGGCTGATCGCCTGCGCGAGGCCCATCCGCTGGTAGAGGTCGTCCGGTACGGCCAGCACGTCCTCGGCGCTCGCCCCGGCCAGCCCTTCGGCGAGGATGCCGGCGAACGCCCGGGTGGTGGGCGCCTCCGGCGGGCAGTCGAAGACGGTGCTCACGGTCTTGTCCGCGTTCACCTCGGCGCGCAGGAAGAACGCGGTCTGGCACTCGGGGACCTGCTCCAGCTCCTCCCGGTTCACGCCCTCGGGCAGGGGCGGGATCACGTCGGCGAACTCCAGCAGCATCTCCAGGACGACGTCGCGGGGCGCGGCGGCGAACTCGTCGACGATCTCGGCCAGCTTGGTCGGCATCTCGGGCATGGGTCGAGGCTATCCGCCGCCGCGCGTCGCCACCCGGCGGTGCCGAGCGGGGCCCCGCCGCACGTGCGGGGCCCTCGGCTCACACGTTCGGCGCGGCCTCGCTGATGTCGCTGAGCGCCGACTGGGGGTCGAGCTGCATGGCGAGGTCGCCGAGGGAGACGATGCCGACGAGCTTGCGGTCGTTGTCGCACACGAGCACCCGGCGGATGTTGCGCTCGCGCATCAGCGCCGCCGCCTCGTTCGCCGTGCAGTGCTGCTCGATCATCACCACCTCGCGGGTGATGATCGAGCCGATCGTGGTGGTGCCGGGGTCGGCCCGCTCGGCGACCGCCCGGACCACGATGTCGCGGTCGGTCAACATGCCGGCGAGCGTGGCGCCGTCGGTCACCACCACGTCGCCGATGTCCGACTCCTTCATCACCCGGGCCGCCTCGTCCAACGGGGTCTCCGCCGGGAGGTAGACCACCTGCCTGGTCATCACGTCACTGACGCGGAACATGAGAGCCTCCGAAAGCTTCGGTCGATCCGTCTGCGGTACCCGGTGGCGCGCTCGCTACACCCCGTCGCGGCGCGTCGTGCCCACCTCGTCGCGCAGGCGCTCCACGATGGCCTCCACCGGCAGCTCGGTGCGCTCGCCGGTGGCCCGGTCGCGCAGTTCCACGTACCCGTCGGCCAGGCGGCGGCCGACCACGACGGCGCGCGGGATGCCGATCAGCTCGGCGTCGGTGAACTTCACCCCGGCGGACACGTGCGTGCGGTCGTCGACCAGCACCCGCAGGCCGGCGGCGGCGAGACGCCCGCCGAGGTCGAGCGCCGCGTCGAGCTGCGGCCCCTTCCCGGCGGCGATCAGGTGTACGTCGCACGGCGCGACAGCGGCCGGCCAGACCAGCCCTCGGTCGTCGTGGTGCTGTTCGGCGACAGCGGCGACCGCCCGGGACACGCCGATGCCGTAACAGCCCATGGTCGGCCGGACCGGCTTGCCCTCGGGGCCGAGCACGTCGACCGCGAACGCGTCGGTGTACCGGCGTCCGAGCTGGAAGATGTGCCCGACCTCGATGCCCCGCCGGATGGTCAGCTCGCCGTCGGCGCAGGCCGGGCAGGGATCGCCGGGCCGCACCTCGGCCGCCTCGATCGTGCCGTCCGGTACGAAGTCGCGCCCGCAGACCACGTCGGTGGCGTGCCGGCCCGGCTCGTTCGCGCCGGTCAGCCACGTGGTGCCGGGCACCACGCGGGGGTCGACCAGGTAGCGGATGCCGTGCTTGGCGAGGATCTGCGGCCCGATGTAGCCGCGGACCAGCTCCGGGTGGGCGTCCCAGTCCTCGAATACCGCCACCGTGGCCGGGGCGAGCACCGCCTCGACCCGCTTGAGGTCCACCTCGCGGTCCCCGGGCAGACCGATGACCAGCGGCTCGCCCTGTTCGGCGCCGGGGCGGCGGACGGTGAGGACCACGTTCTTCAACGTGTCGGCGGCGGTCCAGCCGGTGCGCCCGCCCAGTTTCCGGGCCTCGGCCAGCTCGACCAGGGCGGCGATGGTCGGCGTCTCCGGGGTGTCGTGCACCTCGGCGGGCGGGTGCGCGTCCGGGTCACCGGCGGCCGGCGCACGGGTCACCACCGCCTCGGTGTTCGCCGCGTAGTCGCAGGCGGTGCAGCCGACGAACGTGTCCTCGCCGACCGGCGTGGCGGCCAGGAACTCCTCCGACGCGGACCCACCCATCGCGCCGGACATCGCGTGGACGGTGGTGAAGTCCAGCCCGAGCCGGGTGAAGACGCGCTCGTAGGCGGCCCGGTGCCGGTCGTAGGCCGCCCGGAGCCCGGCCTCGTCCAGGTCGAACGAGTAGGCGTCCTTCATCAGGAACTCGCGCCCGCGCAGCAGACCGGCCCGGGGCCGCGCCTCGTCGCGGAACTTGGTCTGGATCTGGAACAGCGTCACCGGGAAGTCCCGGTACGACGTGAACAGATCCTTCACCAGCAGCGCGGCCAACTCCTCGTGGGTCGGTGCGAGCAGGTGCTCGGCGCCCTTGCGGTCGGCGAGCGTGAAGATGTCGTCCCCGTACTCGGTCCACCGCCCGCTGGTCCGGTACGGCTCGGCCGGGAGCAGTGCCGGGAAGTGCACCTCCTGGTCGCCGATCGCGGTCATCTCGTCCCGCACGATCGCGGTGATCCGGTCCAGCACGAGCTTGCCCAGCGGCAGCCAGGTGTAGCCGCCCGGCGCGGCCCGGCGGACGTAACCGGCGCGCAGCAGCAGCCGGTGGCTCGGCACCTCCGCGTCGGCCGGGTCCTCGCGCAGGGTCCGGAGCAGCAGGGTCGACATGCGCAGCAGCATTGCCGCAGCGTACGGCGAGCGCGTACGGCCGGGCGATCCCTTTCCGCGCTAGTGCCGGGTGAGGTTGTCGCAGGGGCGGGGTAGGAAGGGTGGCATGGTGGATCGACCGACGTTGGAACTGAGCAGTTTCGTGCTCGACGCACCGTCCGCACAGGACCTGGCCGCGTTCTACGAGCGGCTGCTCGGCTGGTCCCGCCGCGAGGACGAGCCCGACTGGGTGGTGCTGGCTCCGCCGGACGGCGGCACCTGGCTGGCGTTCCAGGACGAGCCGGCCTACGTGCGCCCGGTGTGGCCCGCCGGGCCCGGCGACACGCCGATGATGACCCACCTGGACATCAAGGTCGACGAATTGGAGGCCGCCTCGGCGTACGCGGTGTCGGTGGGCGCGACCGTGGCCGACTTCCAGCCGCAGGACGACGTCCGGGTGCACCTCGACCCGGCCGGTCACCCGTTCTGCCTCTACCTCTCCACGGGTGACCGGCTCCCACCATCGGTTAGCTGACCTTCGTGCGGTAGATCGCCGTCGCGGCGGCGTAGGCGGCCAGGAGCAGGCCGGCGCACCAGGCGAGCGCGATCCAGACGTCGTTGCCGACGGGTTGCTGAGCGAAGAGCGCGCGGAGAGTGTTCACGATCGACGTCACCGGCTGGTTGTCGGCGAACCAGGCGACCGGGCCGGGCATCGAGTCGGTGGGGACGAACGCCGAGCTGATGAAGGGCAGGAAGATCAGCGGGTAGCTGAAGGCGCTCGCGCCGTCGACGGTCTTGGCGGACAGGCCCGCGATCACGGCGACCCAGGTCAGGGCGAGGGTGAACAGGATCAGGATGCCGGCTGCGGCGAGCCAGTCGACCACCGATGCGCCCGTCCGGAATCCCATGATCAGGGCGACGCCCGTGACGATCACGAGCGAGGCCAGGTTGGCGACGAGTGAGGTCAGGACGTGCGCCCAGAGCACTGAGGGCCGCGGGATCGGCATCGACTGGAAGCGCTCGAAGATGCCGCCCTGCATGTCGAGGAACAGGCGGTACGCCGTGTAGGCGATGCCGGATGCGATCGTGATGAGGAGGATGCCCGGGAGCATGTAGTTGATGTACGACTCGCCGGATCCGGTGTCGATGGCTCCACCGAGCACGTACACGAAGAGCAGCATCAGCGCGACGGGGGTGACCGCCGTGGTGATGATGGTGTCCGGGCTGCGGAGGATGTGCCGCAGGGAGCGGCCGGTGAGGGTTCCGGTGTCGCTGAGGACATGGGTGGTCATCGGGATTCCTCTCCTGCGGGCACGGCTGCCTTGTCGCCGGTGCCGGCGGTGTGGCCCACGAGGGCGAGGAAGACGTCCTCAAGGGTCGGCTGCTTCTCGACGTACTCGACCTTCGCGGTCGGGAGAAGCCGCTTCAGCTCGGCGAGAGTGCCGTTCTGGATGATCGTCCCCTCGTGCAGGATCGCGATCCGGTCGGCGAGTTGCTCGGCCTCGTCGAGGTACTGGGTGGTCAGCAGGATGGTGGTGCCGTCCTCGGCGAGCTGCCGCACCGTCCGCCAGACCTCGATGCGGGCCTGCGGGTCGAGGCCGGTGGTCGGCTCGTCGAGGAACACGACCGGCGGGTTGCCGACGAGACTCATCGCGATGTCCAGCCGTCGGCGCATGCCGCCCGAGTACGTCCCCGCCCGGCGGTTCCCCGCGTCGGTGAGCGAGAAACGGGCCAGCATGTCGTCGGCGATCGCACCCGGATTCCTCAGGTGACGGAGCTTCGCGACCAGGACCAGGTTCTCCCGGCCGGTGAGCATTTCGTCGACGGCGGCGAACTGGCCGGTCAGGCTGATCGACTTGCGTACCTCGGCGGGAGCCGAAGCGACGTCGAAGCCGTGGACGATCGCGGTGCCGGTGTCCGCCTTCAGCAGCGTCGACAGGATCCGCACGAGCGTGGTCTTTCCGGCGCCGTTCGAGCCGAGCAGAGCGAAGATGCTCCCGGCCGTCACCTCGAAGTCGACGCCCCGCAGCACGTGCAGGTCCTTGTAGGACTTGGTGATGCCACGTACCCGGATGGCGGGTCCGCGCGTCGTGGTGGTCATGCGTGTTCCTCCCCGCTGTCGCCGCCGGCGGCGTCGATCGCCTTCCGGAGGCGCTCGCGCTCCTTGTCGATCCACTGCCTCCCGGAGTACGCCTGCACGAACGTCTCGGCGAACTCGACGGGGTCGTCGCCGACGATCGCGCGGACGGGCGTGCCGTCGGCGACCGCGCGCTCCCAGAGGTCCACGGAGTCGCCGAGCATCGCGACGAGTGTGTTCCCGTCGACGATCCCTCCCTGGTACATGAAGTACCGCTGGAGCGCCTTGGCCGCGCTGCGATGGGGTTCCGGCAGGGCCTCCATGCGGGCCATGTGTCGCTTGTACTGCTTCTTCTGGTCGAGCGATCCGACGAGCGTCTCGATCCACTTCGCGGCCATGCTCATGCTCCTTCGTCGTGCCGGTCGTCGTTGTCACGAAGGTGGTCGATGCGCTCCGCGAGGACGCTCCACGTCCGCCAGAACTCGGCGAGCTGCTCCCGCCCCTTCGCGTTGATCGAATACACCTTCCGCGGGGGCCCCTTCTCGGAGGGAACCTTCTCCACGTCCACGAAACCGCGTTGCTCGACGCGGACGAGCAGCGCGTAGATGGTGCCTTCCGCGATGTCCGAGAATCCGCGGTCGCGCAGCCAGGCGGTGATCTCGTAGCCGTACGCGGATCGGCGGGCCAGGATCGCCAGGACGATGCCTTCGAGAGTGCCCTTCAGCATCTCCGTCATCTGGTTGGCCATGTCCTCGTCCCCTCGCTATTAAGCGTCGCTGAGTACCAGTAGAAAGTAACACTAGGTACCGGTAGCTAGCAACGCTTGATACCGAGGTCTCGGAGAACCGCTTCCTCTACGTTCGGGTGATGACCACCACTCCGTCGGCCCGAGCCGTGAGCCAGTACGCGACGACCACCGGAAACCTGACCGCCCGCATCGCGCTGCACTCGTACGGCACGAACCCGCAGGGCTGGTTCGCCTGGCTGGGCGAGCGGCTGCCGCTGACCGGGGATGTGCTGGAGGTGGGCGCCGGCACCGGCGAGCTGTGGCGCCGGGTCGGCCGTCGCGGCCGGCTCACCCTCACCGACTTCTCACCCGCCATGTGCGCGCGGCTGCGCGAGGTGCCCGGCGCCCGGGTGCTGCGCTGCGACGCCACGTACCTGCCGATCCGTGCCGGCGTCGCCGATGCGGTGATCGCCAACAGCATGCTCTACCACCTGGACGACCCGGACGCCGCGCTGCGCGAGTTCGCCCGGGTGCTGCGCCCCGGCGGGCGGCTGGCCGTCGCCGTGAACGGCCGCGACCACCTGGCCGAGCTGAACACGCTCGGCCCGGTGATCGGGCGTCCCGACCTGGCCGTCCGGTTCCACGACCGGAACGACGTCACCGCCGAGGCGACACCGGCCCGGGTCGCCGCCCACTTCGACGACGTGACGGTCGAGCGCTACCCGGACGAGCTGGTGGTGCCGGCCGCGGAGCCGATCCTGGCGTACGTCGCCAGCATGATCGGGCCGCTCACCGCCGCGCAGGAGGCGGCCGCCCGCGCGGCGATCCAGGCCCGCATCGACGCCGAAGGCGCCTTCCGGGTACGCAAGCACACGGTGCTGATCAGCGCGGCGCGCGGCTCCCGCTGACCCGGACGAAGGCGCGCCAGGCGTCGGGCGTGAAGGTGAGTGCCGGCCCGGCCGGGTCCTTGCTGTCCCGTACCCCGACCACCCCGGCCAAATTGTCCGCCACCTCGACACACTCGCTCTGCCCGCTACGGGTGGACTTGCGCCAGACCGCGCCGATCAGCTCCATGACTCGACCACTTCCTTCATCAGCTCGATCGACTGCCGGCGGGACAGTGCCTCACTCCGGACGCTCTCCCATCTGGACAGCAGGATAGCTACGTCTTCATCTTTGTCGATCGCTGTTCCGCCGAGTTGGTTCTCCAGATACCCGATCCACCCTCCGTCGCCGCCCCTAGCGAGAGTGAACGGTCCGGTCAGTCCGATGTGCAGGCCGACGTCGGCCGGGATGACGTGTACCGCGACATGTGGGTGGCTGCTCGCGTCGATCAGGTGTGCCACCTGCTGGCTCATCAACCCGCGAAAGCTCTCGTCGGCGCGGCGCAGCACGGTTTCCTCGATTACGGCAACGAACTTGGGTGGATCGGCGCCGGCGAGCACCGTCTGCCGGTCGAGCCGGACCGCGAGTCGCCGTTCGGCCTCCTGTTCGGCGAGCATGTCGTCGGTGCGGATCATCGCGCGGGCGTAGTTCTCGGTCTGCAACAGGCCCGGGATGAGGCTCGGCTGGTAACAGCGCAACTGCTGCGCCTGGCGTTCGGCTTCGAGCCAGGGGCGGAACCAGCTCGGCTGGCCGTCGCGCTCGGCGAGCTTGAGCAGCGACATCAACAGCCCGCCGGTGCCGAGCACCTCGTCGGCCCGGGCGAGGAAGAACCGGTCGAGCGGCCGGTGGCCCAGCTCGACCGCCGACACCTGGGAGCCGGAGAAGTGCACGAGCCTCCCGAACTCCTCCTGGCTCAGCTCGGCCCGCAGCCGCAGCCGCCGCAGTTGCGCGCGGATCAGCTCGGCGGTCGGCTCGTTCTCCACACGCCCTCCTCAGTCCGCCGCCGGTCTCCCGGCCTCTCCCCGGACCGACCGTGACGGCTTCCGAGCGTAGTGGTGCCGTCAGCAGACTGTCACGCATGAACCTTCCCGTACCGCGGCTCGGGCCGTACCCCGATCGGCCCCGCCCCTACCCGCCGGACCACCCGGCCCACCTGCCGATCAGGCCGCTCTGGCTCTGCCGCGCCTGCGGCGGACCGTGGCCCTGCGCGCAGGCCCGCCTGCTGCTCAAGGTCGAGTACGCGGACCACCCCGTCGACCTGGCCGTCTACCTGTCCGGGCTGTACCACGAGGCCACCCACGACCTGTTCCGCCTCAACCCACACGACGGGCCGACCCCGCGCGAGCTGTTCGAACGGTTCGTCGGCTGGGGCCCGTACCGGCGGAGCATCACCGATACGATGCCCGCGACATGACAGCGCCCGGGGACTTCGACCTGACGACGGACGAGCTGCGCGAGGTGGCGCGGTACGCGGTCCGGCACGCGGAGGACGTCCTCCCGGTCTACGAGCGGGCGGTTCCCGGTGACCCGCGCCCCCGCGCGGCTGTCGAGGCGGCCCGGACGTTCGCGCGCGGCGCCGCCCGGACGAAACTCCAGCGGGTCACGTCCCTCGACGCGCACCGGGCCGCCCGGTCCGCGCCCACCGAGGCCGCGCGCCTGGCCGCCCGGGCCGCCGGTGACGCCGCCGCGGCCGCGTACCTGCACCCGATCGCGAAAGCCACCCAGGTCGGCCACATCCTGCGGGCCGCCGCCAACGCCGCGCGCGTCGCCGAACTGGAGGCCGGCGGCGACGAGACCGTCGGGCAGGCGGTGCTGGACCGGTACCGGCGGCTCGCCACGCCCGCGCTCGTGGACGTGCTGCGCCGCTATCCGCCGGTGACCGGCGGCGGCAGCCGGGTCGCGCGGCTGATGAGCAGCCTCGACCACGACCTGCGCCGGGGCGGCACCGGACCGGAGACCGCGTCGTGATCCTGCCGAAGATCCGCGATCCCCGGTTCACCACCATCCGCCGGGGCGGCACGCTCACCGACGAGCACCACCACCTGCTGGCGCTCTGGGCGGCCACCTGCGCCGAGCACGTCCTCGGGCTGTTCGAGGCGGTCCGGCCGGACGATCCGCGTCCGCGCGAGGCGATCGAGCACGCCCGGGCCTGGGTGCGGGGCGAGGTCCGGATGATGCAGGCGCGCGCGGCCGGCGGTCACGCCATGGGCGCGGCCCGGGACCTGCGCGGTGCCGCGCGCAACGCCGCGTACGCCGCCGGTCAGGCCGCCGTCGTGGCCCACGTGGCCGCCCACGAACTCGGCGCCGCCGCGTACGCGATCAAGGCGGTACGCGCGGCGGCGCCCGCCGGTCTCGGCGAGGCGGCCGGGCGCGACGAGTGCCGGTGGCAGCGTGACCAGCTCCCGGTGGAGATCCGCGAGCTGGTCCTGGACGACCAGCGGTTGCGCAACGACATCTGCTGGTCGGTCTTCGACTGCTGACGCCGCTGCGGCCGGTCAGCGCAGCACGGTGACGGCCGCGTCCGCGGTGACGTGCTTCCACGGCACCAGCACCACGGTGCCGTCGCGCTCCAGCACCTTCGCGTCGCTGCCCTCGGTGCCGGCCGACAGCGGCGCCTCGGCCAGCACGCTCACCGTGCCGGTGGCGGGGTCGATCCGGACCAGTCGCGGGGCGAGATCCCGCCGGTCGCCCACCTCCCACGCCAGCACGCCCTGTTCGTCGAGGCGGACGAGTTCCACCTCGCTGTCGGTGTGCCCGGCCGACACCCAGCGCCGCTTGCCGGTGGCCAGGTCGATCGCCACCACCTGGTTGGCCTGGCGCATCTTGCCGCCGACGTTCGCCGCCTCGGTCGGCAGGTAGAGCGTGTCCGCGTCGGCCAGGTACGGCCGGATGTCCGGCCCGCTGACCGTGTTGGAGCGGTTGACCGGAAGGTCGCTGAACCGCGTACCGTCGACGGGGTTGCCGAACGTGGCCCGCGCCTTGCCGGTGGCGTCGCGGGCGACGAACGTCTCGGTGCTCAGGCCGGGCAGGCTGACCAGCGGGTCGACGCTCAGCACCCCGTCGCTCTGCTGCGCGGCCGGCAGTTGCTGCTGCCAGCGCGGCTTGCCGGTGGCCGGATCCAGGCCGAGCAGCGCCCCCCGGTCCCCGTCGCAGAGCGTGGTCACCACCGCCTGGTCCCCGGCGGCCTGCGCGTCGGTCAGGCGGCAGTCGCGGCCGGGCAGCAGCCGGTCGGCGTCGGTCTGCCACAGCCGCTTGCCGTCGGCCAGCGAGTAGCCGAGGACGCTCTCGCCGCTGCGGACGACCACCTGCCCGGCGGCCACCGACAGGTCCGGGGCGACGATCTCGGACCGGCCCGTCCGGCGTTCGACGGGGAACGTCACGCGCCACGTCTGCGTGCCGCCGGCCGCGTCGAACCCGACGAGCGTGTCGCAGGAGTCGGCGGAACCGAGCGCCACCACACCCCGCCCCTCGGCCAGCGTCTGCGCGGCCGCGCACAGTGACGTCGCCTGTGGCGCGGGCACGCCCCACGCCTGGGCGCCGTCGTCGAGCCGGTAGGCGATGATCCCGTCCGGCTGTGCCCGGACCACCGCGTCGCCGATCAGCCAGGCGCCGAACATGTCCTGCCCGTCGTACGTCTTCAGCCCGTTGCGCTGCCGCTCCGGGAAGTCGAGCACCCAGGCGGTACGCAGCTTCTTCCCGTCGTCGTCACCGCCGCCGACCAGCCGGGACACGCCGTAGGCGGTGCCGCCGGCGATGGCCAGCACGGCCACCAGGCCACCGGCGACGAGCAACGCCACGCGGCCGCGCTTCTTCGGCGCCGTCGGCGGCGCACCGGCCGGGCCCGGCCAGCCCGCCGGTGGGTACGCGGGCGGCGGCTGCTGCTGGTGGTACGTCATCAGTCGTCTCCGTTCCCGGTCAACGCGCCTGTGCGCGGACGTAGGCGGCCCAGCCGGCCTCGAACTCGTCGAGCGACACGCCCAGCACGTCCCGGGCGGCGCGGTCGGCCGGTGCGCCGCCGTAGACCGCCTCGACGAAGCGGAACAGCTTCGCCTCGCCGTGCTTCTCGGCCAGGTGGTTCATCGCGGCGTGCCCGAGCCAGTAGTGGAAGCCCAGCCGGTCCGGGTTGTCCCACTCGCCGTTGCCGGGCAGCCTGCCGTTCCACCCGTCGCGGACCAGCCGCTTCGCGGGCGCGGTGCGGTCGCTGGCGCTCAGCGGCCGGCCGTGGAACGCGACGTACTCGGCGAAGCCCTCGACCACCCACTCGTCGAGCCTGCTGAACGCGTCCGAGGCGGCCAGGTCGGTACGGGGCGTCATCAGCGAGTGCGCCACCTCGTGCCGGAACACCATGCCGGCGTCGTTGGCGCCGCCGGTACGGGTGAAGTACGGCTCCTCGGTGTCCACCACGATCCGGGTGCCGCCGATCGTGTCCTTGCCGTCCTTGCGCTCGGCCGCTACCAGGCCCAGCGAGAAGCCCGCCTCGGTGGCCTTCTCGGTGCCGATCCGGTAGAGCGTGGTCAGCTCGTCCTTCCCCTTGGCCAGGGCGAAGACGAAGCCGTTCGGCACCGGGCCGGGCAGGCCACCGGCCCGCCACACGTTCAGATCGTGCACGACGGCGGCCTCGGCGGCCGGGGCGTACCGCTTCGCCACCTCGGCCCGGGTGGCGTCGGCGATGACCAGGGCGTGCGGGGTCCGCTCGACGTGGATCTCCCGCCACTTGTCCCACGGGCCGGGGTAGTAGACGGTCTTCGAGCCGCCGTTCCCGGCCGCCGGCGCGCCGGTCACAGCGGTGACCCGGATCGGCGCGTCCTTGCCGGTGCGGACGACGGTCCAGCGGTACCACTCGGTGACCGGGGCCAGGTCGAAGCCGTCGAACTGGTGCACGAAGGAGACGTCGAGCTGGAACGTCACGCCCTTCCCGAACGCGTCGCTGGTGCGGCCCTGCTGCTCGATCGTCTCGTAGCGGGCCACCGACAGCGGCAGCCTCGCCAGGTTGCGGAAGAGCCGGGTCTGCCCGGCGATCAGCTCCTTGCGGGCCGGGTCGAAGGCGGCCAGATAGCCGTCCAGGTCCTTCGCCGCCAGCGCCTTGCTGTGCCGGTCGAGCAGGGCGGTCAGCTCGGCGTTCGTGACGGTGACGCCGTTCGCGCCGGCCGCGGCCTTCGGCGCCGGGCCGTCCTCGTCGTCGCCACGCATGCCCAGTCCGACGCCGACCGCCGTACCGGCGCAGACCGCCAGCGCGAGCGCGCCCGCCGCGAGCCCGATCCACAGCCCTCGGCGGGACTTCGGTGCCGCGGGCGGCGGCCCCCACGACCCCGGCTGCGCGGGCGGCGGTGCTGCGCCGTACCGGGGGTCGGCGTTGCCGGGCGGTGGCCAGCCCGCCGCCGGTGGGTGCCCCTGCGTCATGTGGTTCCTCGCTCGTGCGGTGTGCGGGACCGGCCGGACGGTTTCGCCCGGCCGGATGACGGCAGACATCATCCCCGGTCCGGGCGACGGATTCTGCCCCGCCGGACGTGTCGGACGGATTTGTCCCCTCGGGTGCCTCGCGTGAACAGGACGTCGAGACATCCGCCACGTCCGGCGTCCAGGGCCAGCGGGACCGGCCCGCGCGGTGACAGACTGTGCGACGCACTTCTGCCGGGACGTCTGAGGGAGGCGCCGTGCGCTGGCGCAGCTACGTGGCGGTGGGCGACAGCTTCACCGAGGGTATGGACGACGCCTATCCGGACGGCAGCTACCGGGGCTGGGCCGATCTGGTCGCCACCCGCCTCGCCGCCGAGGCCGGTCCCGACTTCGGGTACGCCAACCTGGCCATCCGGGGCCGGCTGTTCCCGAACGTGGTGGCCGAGCAGGTGCCCGCCGCGCTGGCCATGAAGCCCGACCTGATCAGCTTCGCGGCCGGCGGCAACGACGTGCTCCGCCGCAGCTTCGACCCGGACGCGTTCGTCCCCCGCTTCGACGCGGTCGTGCAGCGGCTGCGGTCCGGCGGCAGCGACGTGGTGCTGTTCCGGTTCGCCGACGTGATGTCCCGGCTGCCCGGCCAGCGGATGATGGTTCCGCGTGTGAAGCTGCTCAACCGGGTGGTCGGCGAGGTGGCCGAGCGGCACGGCGCGATCCTGGTCGACCTGTACGCCGACGACACCTACCTCAACCCGCTGCTCTGGAGCACCGACCGGATCCACCTGTCGGCGGAGGGCCACCGCCGGGTCGCCGCGCAGGTGCTGACCGCGCTCGGCGTCGGCTGTGACGAGGAGTGGCTGCTGGTGCCGCCGCACCCGGCGCCCAGCCCGTGGCTCGCCGCGCGCGCCGCCGACCTGCGCTGGGCCGGCAAGCACCTGGCGCCGTGGATCAAGCGCCGGCTGACCGGGCGGTCCTCCGGCGACTTCGTCACCGCGAAACGGCCGGTGCTCGGGCCGGTCGACGCCGACTGAGCGTGCGTACGGTCCACGCCGCCGACCTGCTGCGGCTGACATCCGGCGATCCACCCCGCGCCGGGCTCGCCGTCGTGGTCGCCGGTGACCGGGTCGAGGCGATCGTGCCGGCGGCCGAGCTGTCCGGCGCGTACCCCCGGGTGCGGGTGCGGCGGTGGGCCGGCACGCTCGGTCCGGCGCTCGTGCACGACGGCCCGCTGCCCCCGGCGCCCACGCCCCGCGAGCGGGTGCACGCGCTGTTCCGGCTCGGCGTCGCCGCCGTGCTCGACGAGCACGTGGCCGATCCGGCGCTGCGGTCCGCCGCGGCCCGCAACGACGTGGCGGTGCTGCCCGCCGCCCGGCCGCCCGCGCTGGTGACCGGCGGGCGGGCCGACCTCGCCGTGTTCGGCCCGGACGGCTCCTGCCTGGCCACAGTGGTCGCCGGACGGCTGGTGCACCGCCGCGCCTGACCCCGCCGGACGGGCCGACCTTCACCGCCGATCGTCCGATGTGATCCCTCGGTCGCCTATCGGGATCGCCCGATGTCCGCCCGGCTGGATAGCATCCGCTGCCCCCGTCGATCGAGCACGGGGAGACATCGGGGAAAGGTGGATGGGGTTTGACCCTCATGCCTGACAGAAATCCACGTCGGACCGGCCGGCGAAGCCTGCTCGCCGCCGCGCTGTCGATCGTGGTCGCGGCCGGAACGGTGACCGCCACCGCGGCGCCGGCGGCCGCGTACGACATCCGCTACGAGAGAAACACCTCGTGGGCCTGGACCGACTCGCACTCGCCCGCCAAGATCAATATCGATCGGCCCGGTGACGTGCCGGTCGGCACCTGGACGGACGCGAAGGGTCGCCCGCACACGTCGCGCGCCTACTTCACGTTCGACATCTCCCGCTACCGGGGAGCGGACATCGAGTCGGCCAAGCTCGACGTCAAGGAGACGGCCGGCGCGGACTGCACCAAGCGCCCGAAGATCGAGCTGTGGCGCACCGCCGCCTACAACACCCGGTCGAGCTGGCGGAAGCCACCGGCCGACCTGGGCCTGGTCGACAGTCGCCAGCTCACCGACCAGATCATCTGCCCGGCGCCCCGGGTGGAGTTCGACGCGATCGAAGGGCTGCGCCAGGCGCTCGCCGAGGGCCGGTCGACGCTGACCCTCTCGCTGCGGCTGCCCGCCGACGCCGAACGGGATCCGGCACTGGCACGCAAGTACGCCACCACCGTCGGCATCTCGATCGACTACAACTTCCGCCCCGGCGTGCCGACCGACCTGCAGACCACCGACGGCACGGCGTGCACCACCACCGAGCCGTACCAGGTGACCCGCAACCCCACCCTTTCCGGAGTGGTGCACGACCGGGATCGTAACGACGGCGGTGGCACCGACCAGCTCGACGTCTCCTTCGCCGCCTGGCCGGTCGACCAGCCGGAGGCGCGCATCGAGCGGGCGGACTACGCCCGCGACGGCGAGCGCGCCACCGGCCGCTACGACCAGATGTATCCGTCGCCGTTCGAACACGACCGGACGTACGCCTGGCAGATGCGGGCGAAGGACAGCCGTGCCACCGGCGAGTGGAGCCCGGTCTGCTACTTCCGCCTCGACGTCCGTGGCCCGGCCACGGCACCGACCGTCACCTCCACCGACTTCCCCGACGACCGCGAGTCGCACCCGGCCCTGCCCGGCGAGTTCACCTTCAGCGCCAACGGTGCCACCGACGCGGTGCGGTTCGGCTACTCGTTGAACCAGCTCGGTGAGAAGACGGTCGGCGCGGACCGGCCGGGCGGGTCGGCGACCGTCACGCTGACGCCCCGTCCGAGCATCAACATGTTGCGGGTGTGGAGCTACGACGCGGCCGGGAACCGCTCCGAGAGCACCGAGTACGACTTCTTCGCCCGGGACGTGTCGCCGATCGTCGAGGGACGCCTGAACGAGATCGGGGTGCCTGCCACGTTCCAGCTGCGGCCGCAGATGGACGGGGTGGTGCGCTACCGCTACGCCCTGGACGGCGACCCCGAGCGGACGGTGGAGGCCGCGGCGGACGGCTCCGCCGCGATCACCGTCACCGCGACCCGGGGCGGCTTCCGCACCCTCACCGTCACCAGCGTCACGGCCGGCGGCGTGGAGGTCACCGGCAGCCACGAGTTCTTCCTGCCGACCGAACCGAAGATCTCGGCCACCGTCTACGAGGAGTACGGCGCCGGCGGCGGACAGGGCATCCCGGGTGTCTTCACCTTCACCCCACGACTGCCCGACACCGTCAGCTACCGCTACCGGATCGCGGGCGAGGAGCGGACGGTCGAGGCCGAGGCGGACGGCACCGCGTCGGTCACCTGGACACCGACCGAGGCGGGCTGGGTCGACCTCGCCGTGTGGAGCGTGAGCCGGGACGGCACCGAGTCGGAGCCGGCGAGCTGGTTCTTCCGCGTGCGGGACCTGCGTCCCGCGGTCTCCGCCGACCCGTACCGGGCCGACTGGCCGACGGGTGGCCCGGGCCAGCCGGGCGAGTTCCGCTTCACCTCGGAGATCCCGGAGACGGTGGCCTTCCTCTACCGGTTCGACGACGGCGCCGAGCAGCGCGTCGAGACCGGCGACCGGGCGACGGTGAGCTGGACGCCCACCGAGGGCGGGACGCACACGCTCACTGTCGTCGGGGTCACCGCGGACGGCACCCGCTCGCCCGAGCAGGTCTGGACGTTCCTGGTGAACGACGCGCCGCTGGTCCGGTCGGCGGAATACCCGGAGGACCGCAGCAGCGGGCTGCCCGGCGTCGCCGGGACGTTCACCTTCACGCCGCAGCGGTCGAACGTGGTCCGGTACCACTACTCGTTCCAGGGCGCGGAGACGACGAGCGTCGACGCGGCGGCCGACGGGACCGCCGTCGTCACCTGGACCCCGGAGCAGGCCGGCTGGCACCAGTTGACGGTGATCGCGGAGACCGCTGACGGCACCCGTACCGAGCAGCGCGAATACCGGTTCACCGTCCGCGACCCGCAGCCGCGGGTCATCTCGTACCTGTACAACGAGTGGGGTTCGAGCGGCGGCATCGGCGTGCCCGGTGGCTTCCGCTTCGACTCCGACCTGCCGGACACCGTGGCGTTCGTCTACCGGCTCAACGGCGGCCCGGAGCAGACCGTCGACGTGAACGACGGCACCGCCGCCGAGCTGACCGTCACCCCGGACCGGGCCTTCCGGAACACGCTCACCGTCCGGGCCCGCTCGGCGTCCGGCGAGCTGTCCCCGGAGGCGAGCTACTCGTTCCTCGTCAGCAGCATGCCGGGCGTCAGCTCGACGACATACCCGATCGGCGGGTCCGGTGGCGGTCCGGGCGTGCCGGGTGTCTTCACGTTCACCCCCGGGATGCCGGACGTCGACAGGTACGTCTACCAGTTCGACTACGCGCCGGAGGTCACCGTCCCGGCGGGTGCGGACGGCTCCGCCTCGGTCACCCTCACGCCGGCCGAGGCCGGCTGGCACACCCTGACCGTGTACGCGATCGACAAGTCCGGCAACCAGTCGGACCCCGCGTACCAGTGGTTCGTCGTCGAGGGCTGAGCGCCTGACCCGCACCGGCCCCACCACCTTTCCGAGGTGGTGGGGCCGGTGTCACATCCGGGGCTCCGGATCCGGCGTACCTTGGGGATCATGCCTGTGCCGACCGATCCGCATCCCCACCTCCAGTCGTACGCCGACCCGCAGCGCCTCGTCACCACCGAGTGGCTGGCCGAGCACCTGGGCGACGAAGGGCTCGTGGTGGTCGAGTCCGACGAGGACGTGCTCCTCTACGACACCGGCCACATCCCCGGCGCCGTCAAGGTCGACTGGCACACCGAACTAAACGACCAGGTCACCCGCGACTACCTGGACGCCGCGAGCTTCGCCGAGCTGTGCGCGGCGAAGGGCATCGGGCGGGACGACACCGTCGTCTTCTACGGCGACAACTTCAACTGGTGGGCCGCGTACGCCCTCTGGGTCTTCTCCCTCTTCGGTCACCCGGACGTGCGGCTGCTCGACGGCGGCCGGCAGAAGTGGATCGCCGAGGGACGGGAGCTGACCCGGGACAAGGTGAGCCGGCCCCGCGCCTCGTACCCGGTGCCGGAGCGCAACGACGCGCCGATCCGCGCGTACCGGGAGCAGGTCATGGCGCACGTGGCGGCCGGCCGGCCGCTGGTGGACGTGCGTTCGCCCGGCGAGTACACCGGCGAGATGCTGCACATGCCGGACTACCCGCAGGAGGGCGCGCTGCGTGGCGGGCACATCCCGGGCGCGGTGAGCAAGCCGTGGAAGTCCGCCGCGAACGACGACGGCACGTTCAAGTCCGCCGACGAGCTGCGCGCCATCTACGCCGACCAGCTCGGGCTGAGCCCGTCCGACGACGTGGTGGCGTACTGCCGGATCGGCGAGCGGTCCAGCCACACCTGGTTCGTGCTGCACCACCTGCTCGGATTCCCGCAGGTGCGCAACTACGACGGCTCGTGGACCGAGTGGGGCAACCTGGTCCGGGCGCCCGTCGTGAAGGGCGACCAGCCCGGCGGCCTGACCCGCTGAGCGTCCCGGCCGGTCCCGCCGTCGCCGCGGTGGGACCGGCCGGTCAGCGGGCGGCGATCGACAGCCGGCCGGGGACGTTGCTCGCCACCCGGTCGACCTCGCCGGTCTCCGGCCGCCACCGGGCCAGCCCGGCGTCGTAGCGGAGCAGCAGCGCGCCGTCGGCGGTCCAGCCGTACACCTCGCAGCACCCCTTCGCCCGGTCCTCGCGGCCCAGGTCGAGCAGGCGCGTCACCGCCCCGGTACGGGCGTCGAGCACCGCCACGCCCTCGGCGCCGCTCATCGTGCCGGCGGCACCCGTGGTGGTGGTCCATCCGGCCTGGCCGATCCGGTCGCCGCGCTGCCAGCCCCGCCCGTAGACCTCGTTCACCTGGTAACCGGGGGGCAGCTTCCCGGTGGTCACCGGCAGCCGCTCCGGCGTGCCACCGGAGGCGGGGAACCGGCGTACGGCCAGGCCGCCGTCACCGGACCAGCCGCCCACAGTGAACAGGTCGCCGGACCGGGCCGGCTCGGGTACGACGAGCGTCCAGGGGTCGACCGGGAGCTTCCGTGCCGATCCGGTGCGCCGGTCCAGCTCGTACGCGGTGTCGTTGTCCCCGACCACCAGCCGGTCCCCGGCCCAGAGCACGTGTTCCAGGTAGCCGGTGAGCGGGTAGCGGCGGACCGCGCCGTCGGTCAGGCCGACCACGACGACCTCGCCGGTCTGGGCGAACGCGGCGGTCCGGCCGTCCGGCGACAGGCTGCCCGGCTTGAGCGGCGCAGCCTCGTTGCCCCCGGCGTCGCGGGTGGGCGCGAGCGTCACCACGTCCAGTTCCCGGACCATGCCGTCGTCGCCCAGCACCCGGACCGGGCCGGCCTCGCCGGTCTCCGGGTCGACCGGCTGGTACAGCGCCAGCGCCCGGCGCACCGGGCGGTCGGAGAGGTCGTAGGCGACCCGGTCGCCGAGCCGGCCCAGCGGGTCGCCCGCCTGTCCGAGCCGGTCCGGGGGCCGCTGCACCACCGGCGCGCTCGGTGCCGAGGTCACAGTCGGGCGGGCCGGTGTGGTGGGGGGCGGGCCGGAGCGGTGCAGCAGCGCCGTCGTACCGCCGCCGAGCAGGACCACGGCGACGGCTGCGGCACCGGCGGCCCGGCGGGCGCGGCGGACCCGCCCGGCCCGGTGCCATCCCGTCCCGGCCGGCCGGGTCGGCCGGATGTCCTCGGCGGCCCGGGTCAGCAGCCGGGTCAGCTCGGGTTCGTTCACGGGTTCGCCTCCATCCCGGTCACCAGGTCGTCTCCGGGCGTGCCGGGGGCGGGTACGACGTCGCGCAGTCGGCGCAGCGCGTCGTGGCACTGGCTCTTGACGGTAGTCAAGCGATCATAGAAGCCACGAACGACACGGCAGCTTCCGTGTGGTTGTTGGGCGAGAAGTGCCTCCCGGTTTGCCGTATTCGACGTGGAAGTTGCACGATTCGAGTTCGTCGATGCTTGCCATTGACGGTGATCGACGGTTAGGGTCGAGTCACGGGTGTGATCCTAAGCGGGGGAACGTTCTTGAGGATCACCGGAGCGGCTCGATGCCCGCTTGGTCGTCATGCCCTTCGCCTGTCTAACGGAGGGAGAAAGTATGACCAAGAGAATGTTCGCAGCGCTCGCGGTCGCCGCTGCCGTCTCGTCAGCCGCCGCCGTCCCGGGGGTGGCCCAAGCGAAGGCCGACTCTGCGTTCGCCCGGTGCAGCGGAGAGCTCATCTGCGCCTGGTCGGGCTCGAACTTCACCGGCACCTTCTACCAGGGCCCGCGGCCCGCGGGTTCCACCTGGTGCAAGAACATGCCGTTCGGGATGCGGTCGGTCAGCAACGGCACCAGTGTGACCCTCACGTTCAGCCAGAACAAGTGCGGAGTCTCCGGCGGTTCGTCGGCGATCGTCTACGCAGGCCAGGACCGGGGCTCGTTCCCCTTCGTGATCAACTCGTACTCCTACTGCGGGGTCTGCCGTCAGGCTCACACCGACGCGCCGGTCAACTAGCGACTCGTTCAGTTGATCGTCGAGCACTATAGGGGTCGTCCGCAGGCCCTGACCTCTTGGTGGGCCGGCGGGCGACCGACTCCGTCAATCGCAGCTACGCCTACTTCTTGTCCGGCATCCGGAGTTATCAGGGATTTCCTCGCGAGTCGTCCGGAGATCGCCGTCCGATGGACGGTAGGTAGAGGCACCCGTACTGTATGGGGCATGCCAAGTAGTCGGCTTGGCGGAACGCAGCGCGCGACGGGAGCGGCCGGATGAGCGTCTTCTGGTCCACGGTCCTCGACTGGACGCGCCCGATCGTCAGACGGATACGTCAATGGCTCTCGCTGCCCGATCGCCGTCCCATCACGTTGGCCGCGGTAGTCCTCGCTTCGGTGCTGGTGGGCGCCTTCGGCGCGGCAGCCGGCTCCTACCTAGGCGTCCGGACCCTGGTTAACCTACCCGACACGGCAGCGCTGAACGACCTCACTCGGCTGGCCACCAGAGTTGAGGAGGCACCAGTGATTTCACGCGAAGCCTCACCCAGGACGGCTGGCAAGATAGCTGCCGACGTCAGGCTGAGTTCTCAGTGGGATCCCGCGCAGGCACGGCAGCGCTTCGCCGCGGCTGGCTGGTCCGTCTCCGGTCTCACCGTCGTTGACGACCAGACGGGCGTGCTGTATCCCGGCGACAAGATTGTCACCTACCTCCCGAGCCGGTATGCCCGGTTCACGGCCGAATCGCAGGGCTTGATCATCGAAGTCAACGGCAGTTCCGTCGCCGACGACGGCATCGTGCGGGTGAGCAGCTGGGCTGCCAGCTCACCCGCGTTGCCCGCCCTCAGCCTCGCCGGAATGAGCCTTGGGCTGTTCACCGGATGGTCGCTCGCTGCGACGGCGTCGCGGCGGATCCGTCCAGCGCAACCCGCACAACGGGCCACGGTCATCGCATTGGCCATCACCACCGCGCTGGTTCTAGTGGCCCCCACTGTCGCTATGTATGGCAATCTCGTACGCACGTTAGGCGCGCAGGACGAGAGCGGTGGCCCGGTAGCCACCGTACATAGCGCTCTCTTGCCAAGCTCATACTGGCCCGCCGCTCCCACGTGGCTGCTACCCGTTCTGAGTGGCGCGGGCGGCCTGCTCGCCGTTGTAACGCTGATTCTCGCCGCCCGGTCGCATCCGATTCACGCCACCCTGACTCCAGGGAGAACCGCACGTCGTGGCGAGTTCTGGGAACAGGCCGCGAGCGCGGTCGAATCATCGATCGAGGCAGCTCGGGTAGACCGCGATGCTGCCCAGCGGCTGCTATTTCTGTCGACCTATCCTGACTGGACTCCCAGCTCGCTCGACCGCATGCGCGACCAGTTGATCGACGCCGGTGTGCCTGCAGACTTTCTGTCCACGACAGCGCCCTCTGGATCGCCTGGGAACTAACCAGCCGTACCTATCGGCAGCGACATTTATTTCTGTCAAAGCTCCCCCGATTCGGGCATCGCGCTGTCGTCCGACTCGGTGCGCCGCTGAAGGGTTTCTATCATCCCATGGAGGCTTCGAGGCGCTGCACCATCCGGCGAGACGAAGTTCTGCCATTCATGATCGAGGATCGAGTACAGGAGCGAGTCCCTCCAGGCGCCGTTGGTGAAGACGTGGTCTCGGATGCGGCCTTCGGGTATGAAGGCGAGTCGGGCGAGCAGGCGCTGGGAGGCGTGATTGTCCGGGCCGCACGCTGCTTGGATGCGGTGTAGCCGCAGGGTGTTGAAGCCGAAGCTAAGCATGAGTGTGGCGGCTTCGGTGGCGTAGCCTCTGCCCCAGTCTTCGGGGCGGATGGCGTAGCCCAGTTCGCCGCTGTGGTCGCGCCCGAGACCTATGCGGATGAACCCGATGAGCAGATCGGCGTTGTTGGCCACCGCGAGGTAGTAGTCCGGCCGCGGTTCTGCCTGCGCCCGCTCGATGTCTTGTGCCAGGCGTGTGGTCTGTTCTGCCAGGCTGCGGGGTTCGAAGCTGAGGGTGCGGGTGACTTCGGGGTCGCCGACTACCGCCATCGACGCGTCCAGGTCGTCGGTCCGGAACTCGCGCAGGGTCAGGCGGGGGCCGGTGATCGTCACGGGGAACACGACGATGACGGTAGTCGGGCCGGTGAGTGTTAGTTAGGCGGGGAGGGCGGCGGCAGGGACGCGGCAGAACGCTTCGATCTCCTCGCGGAGGTTCCTTGCTAACGGGGAGTTGGCGTGGTGCCGCCTGCGCAGCGCCTGGTGGATCCGGGTGGTGCTGGTGAGGATTCCGCTGATGCGCCGGTCGGGCTCGAGTGCGAGGACGGGTGCGAGTGCTTCTTGGGCGCCGTCGACGTGGCCGGCGTTGACGCGGGCGAGGGCGAGTTCGGCGCGGGCACCGGCCTCATCGCTGAACGAGCGGTCTTCTGGTCGGCCGTGCTCGAACAGGTCGAGGGCGGACAGCGCCTCGGCCTGGGCCCGGTCGTGTTCGCCGTCAAGGCAGACGTACGTTCCGGCGGCGTAGTAGTTCTGCTTGGCCTGGGGGAACGCGAGCAGGCCGCCGATGGCGTCGAGGTCGTCGGGTCGGTGGGCGGCCCGCTGGTCTACGGCCCGTCGGAGTGCCTGGCTGGCGTCGTCGGGGGAGTTCATGACCGCCCAGGCGCGGGCCTCCAGGGCGGGTAGCCAGGAGGCGACGGAGCCGCTGACGCTGGTGGCGCACTCGGCGCCGCTCCGGGCGTAGCGTACGGCCTCCTGCGGACGGCCGGCCCAGTAGGCGATGAGGCTCTGCAGCCCACGTGCCCAGGCCCGAAGTCCCTGGTGGTCGGCGTTGTCGGCGCACACGTACAGGGTGCGGGCGTGGGTCATGGCTTCGTGGAAGCGGCCGAGGTCCTGGCTCGCCTTGGCGATCAGGTCCATGTGGAGGCCAACCTCGTCGGCTGGCCGCTAGTCAACAGGTCCCGTCCCGGCAGCCTATGCAGGCTGGGCCGGGACCTGCGCGGTGCTTCCGTCTCCGTCGAGTAGGCCGAGCAGTCCGGCGGTGAACAGTTGCCGCCGGACTGCGGGCGGGATGTTGGTCAGCCGCAGGGTGCCGCCGCGGACGTGCACGGCCCGGTGGCAGGCCACCAGGATGCTGGTGGCGGCGGGATCGAAGCGCGTCACACCGACGAGGTCGAGGTCGACGTCCTGGACGGTGTCGGCGGGCAGGGCGGCGAGTACGGCGTCGTACACGAGTCCGCTGGCGTCTGCGCCGAGGCGACCGGTGAGGCTCAGGCGCACGAGCGGGCCCTCGCCGCAGGTGATGATCGTCAGGTCCATGATTCCTCGCTCCGCGCCTCGCCGCTGGCAGGAGAGGGGTTGCGAGCGCGGCGAGGTGCTGGGTGACACCTGAAGGTTACTCTGCGAGTAGGCGTGACGTCCGACCGCGAGGGACGCAGGCGTCAGTCCGTGAGGGGTGGCAGGTCGATGTCGTCGTCGGTGTCGGGCAGCGGCACCCATCCCGACCCGTCAGCTGCGGGCATCAGGTGCGCGGCGGCGGGCCGGGAGCGGGCCCAGGCGAGCACAGTTTCGCGGGTGCCTTCGATCTGGTCGATGCCGGCGGTGTGGCCGTTGATCTCGTCCACCCAAGCGGCGACCCAGACGACACGCCGGTGCAGATCGCGGCCTTTGTGCACGTAGACGGTCCCATAGCAGGAGCAGGGCTCGGCGAACAGCTGCTCGGGCGCGATCTCCTGGTCACGCAGCTCCGGCGGCAGGTAGGAGGCGTGCTCGCATCGGCGTGGGGTGTCCACGACCCGCATCGTAGTGTCGCCGCACGGCGCAGGTCGCCCAGGCGATGCGATGCTCACTCTGACGACGTCGGGGTGAAGGGGGCTGCGCCCGCCCGGTGCGGGCGGGCGCAGGTCACGCGGCGCGTGGCGGTGCGGGTTGGTGTAGGCGGAGTAGGCGGGCGAGGGTGGCGGCTTGGTCGACGGTGGGGAGGTTGGCTTCGGCGGCGAGGGCTTGGATCTCGGTTTCGGTGTCGGGGTCGGTCAGGTAGCGGGCCATCGACAGCGTTCCCGGAAGGACGGGAGGGTCGGTGTCGGGGTGTGCGGTCGGGGCCTCGCCGTCGGTTGTCCGCGTGGGCGGGGTCGGCGGCGACGGGTGTGGTGTGTTCGCGCGTGATGTCTGGTCACGGCGTGTGGCCATGTCCCTCCCAGGACGGCTCGTGGCGTGAGGACGTGGTGTGGGGCCATGGGGACCTCCTTCGCGGTGGTAGGAACTCGTTGAAGATCGATCGCCGGACCGGCCGTGCAGAGACGGCGGCGTGGTCGGCGTCGGTGAAGGGCCGCGGACTGTAGCTCCGGTGGCCGTGGAAGTGAAGACATGCGCCACTCACAGCGACTCACAGGGGCGAGCCGCTGGTGTGAGTGGGCCGGGCGGTCGTGGGCTCTGTCGCCGAACAGCGTCCGGTTGGCAGACGGTGACAGCTTCCGGGAACCGCCGCTCCGCTGCCGCCCGGCGCGCAGCCCGGCCCGGTCGCCTCGGTGCCGGCCACAGGGCGGGCGGTGACGGCAGCCCCCGAATTGGGGGCGGGCACGGGCGGGTTCGGCGGCGTGTGGGCGAGTGGGCGGCCCGTGCGCGCCGTTTGCTCCGCCCCGCCCCCATCAGGCGGCCCGGTCTGCCTGGTCGGGCGGGGTGTGGGTGGGGAACTCGGTGTCGTGGCGGGTGTCGGTGTAGGGCAGGTCGATGAGGCGGTGACGGCCGGCGCGGTCGGCCAGTTGCCAGACCTGCTCGGCGGGGCTGGCGTGCAGTGCGGCGCGCAGGTCGGCGGTGGTGGTGGCGACGATCGTCTCGAGGCCGATGCCGGCGATCCGGTGGTGCAGGTTCCCCTCCCGGCGGGCCGACGGGAGATGGAACAACACCGGCCACGCCCAGGTGCTCATGGTATAGAGCCGTTCGTACTTGATGACCTTGTCGATGAGGGCCTGCAGGTTTTCACCTCCGGTGTCGTACTCGAGGAAGAACGGCACGGACCGTCCGTCCTCGGTCCACACCCCGGCCCCGTCCGGGCGGGGGAAACCGGTCGCTCCGGCGATGATGATGTGCGGGTCGCCGCCTTGCCGGTAGAGGGTGCCGGGTTCGTGGTAGGCGGATGCGGGCTCCCAGCGGACCAGGTCCCCGTCGTCGTGGGTGCGGGCGTGGGCGGCGAGGTCGATGAAGACCTGGTTGCCGCCGAGCAGGTGCGGCAGGTCCGGCCGGGAGGTCAGGGACTGTTTCCGGCGGCGGGCCTGGTCCCGGCGGCCTCGTGGGAGTCCGCGTTGGGCGTGGACGTGGTCGTAGCCGAGTTGGTCCAGGACGTAGTGGTAGGGGTAGGAGCCGCCGTCGGCTTTGTTGGGCCGGAACCGGTCGACCGCGCGCAGGGCGGTGAGGCGGCGCAGCCGGCGTTGGGTGAAGTCCAGGGACGGGAACAGGGCGGCGGCGATCTGGTCGGTGGTGAGCACCCCGTGGTCGTAGAGCCAGCCGAGGAGCCGGTCATCGCGGGCGGTGATGCTGGCCTGTAGCCGCAGCAGCGGATCCGCGGTAGGTAGGTGTTTACCCATGGGCAGAAGCCCCTGGGGGGAGACCCGAGACTGGAGGGTCTGTCTGGAGCGGTCCCGGACTGCTGAGAGCGGGGTTGACCTGGGCTGTGAGCGGATGTGGGGGGTCAGGTTGGGGGTCAGGATCAAGACGGACCGGAGAACGGAGAGCGACGCTGACCCCTACACCGCCGGCCGCACCGGGCCGGGAGTGAGGATGCGGTGAGAGTGCGTATGAGTCTCGCCAGTGGCGGGACGGTCGACGCTGGTAATGGCTGTACTGCGACATCATCGTTGGTGCTCCAAGGTCGAAGAGGTGGGTTGGGTGTGCGGGGCGTACATCAACCGCTGCGAGGTGGCGGACGGCCGGCGGGGGTGCGCTGACAGGTTGTGTCAGGTCGCAGGCTTCCTGAGCAGGCGCGCGCGGTGCTCTGACAGCGGCGGCCAGGTCTGACAGACGTACGGGTTGAGGCTCTGTCACGCGGCCTCCCTCTGTGACAGATCCGGTGTGGGCGGGGCGGTGTTGGCGCGCAGGACGCGCACGAGGGCGGAGGCGGTGGCGTTGGACAACTGGTGCCCGTCGGCGCGCAGCTGTCGGGCGAGGGCCTTGCGGGACAACGGTGTCCCCTCGGCGGTGAGGGCGCGGGCGGCGGTCCGGGCGGCCGGGACCAGCGCCCCGACCTCCGGACCGCCCTCGCCGGTCGACGCCTCATGGTCCGGGCGGTCCGGGACCGCCCGAGGTTGGTTCGCGACGGCGGGGACCGCCGCCCGCGAGTCCGGGACCGCGGTGGCGGTGACGGGCACCGGCGGGCCGGTGTCCGGGACCGACGCGTCGACCGTCGGCGGCGGTCCGGGCTCGGTGCGCACTGGCTGGCCGGTCGGGCGGGATGTGGTGGGATCGGCGCGGCCGAGGGCGATCTTCACCATCGCCAGGAACCCGAGGGCCGGTAGGGCGGCGGCGATCCAGCCGATCACCGAGGCTTCCGCCTCCACCACCTGCGCGGCCAGCGACAGCGACACCGCCACCACCAGCACCGAAGCGGGGAAGACGACGCTCGTGCCCAGGCGCCGCTTGCGCCGCAACTCCAAACCGGCGGCGATCGACATCAATTCCAGGACGACCGCGTCGGCCCAGGCCAGCCAGCCCGGCTGCCCGTGCCCGGCGGCGACGTCATGCACGTGGGTGAACGACGCCGCGCCGGCCGCCCCGCCGATCAACAACATGATCGCCACCTGGACGCGGTCCTCCCACCGCTCCCGCCCCGAGCCCGGACGGACAGGTGAGCGGGGATCTCGTCGGTCAGGTGTCGCCAACGGCCCACCACCTGAGTACGGGCGGCGCGTGCACGGCCGCGTTCGGCGTTGTCGTCTGGAGGCGGACCGCGGCGGCAGCCGCCTCCGTGTAGTTGTTGTGTGAGGTCACGTTCTGCTCCCGAAAGAAGTGGATGATCGGTTCGACTTCAGGTGGTTCAGGTCCGTCCCAGACCGCGCCTGCCCGACTTCCGGTCGGTGTCCGGGCAGGCGCGACCCTGCCGGGTGATGCCCGGCTGGGCGGACCCCTCGCAAACGCTGGGGACGACAAACGTCACTATGGTCGAGTCAACGAACACGCCAGACCCCGCGCAGGGGCAGGCAGCAGGGCAGCAGGCGTCGCCACAACCCGCACAGCGGGCTGTGGTCAACACGCACGGACACGGGGCAGGCGGCCAAGCCGAGCCACAAAGGATCAAGACTCACCACCGGCGCCACAGGAGCGCTCACGTGGTGCGGCGGCTCAACTCGCCGACGAACGGTCCTTCATGCGGGGGCCTCCCATCTCTGCACGCCCCTCGGCGTCGGTACGAACAACGGCAGGCACCCCATTCGTGGGGTGCCTGCCCGCTGCATGTGTGGCCGACCGCGCCGGTCGGCGCTGCGGGAACGTCTCTCCATTACGCCCCGGGAATCTGACGGAGTCAACCCCCGATTGGCAACGGATCGCCACCGAGTCTTGCCAACGCTCCGGTTAAGTGCTATCGAGTCCGCCTGTGTCCGTCGTTGTGCTGGCACGTCCACTCTGCGCCGGCAAAACGATTTCCCTAGCCGTCCACATGCTGAGACGCGGCCTCCGAATGCGGGCCTGGCTGGTGGGGTTAGCGCTCGCCGGGCCTCATCTCAGCGCCTGGCCGGCTGTGGCGGCTTGGGGTTGCTAGGAGCAGGTGACGGTGAGCGGCACCGGTGTGGTGATGCCGTGCTGTGCGCTCAGGTCGGCGAGGAAGTCGCCCAGCCAGCCGAATGCGTCTAGTGGCCATTCGGCGAGTGCCCCGGAGAAGGTCACGCGGTGCCGGGGCGGGCCGCTCCCGAAGCCGCTGTCGAACGGAGGACGCATCGCCCTCGGGTCATGCTCGGTGTCGGAGTGGGACTCACACAGGCACACTGGTCCAGCCCATCTTCCTCATGCAGGTGCACGGCCACCACAGCGCAGGAACGGCTGCACTGGCAGGGCCGGTCGTCGGCCACCGCGTCGACGGCCACCTGGAACCAGGCGACCAGGGAGTGGGCTTCGTCCCTGGTCAGTGCGAAAACATGCTCTTGCGTTGGCTTCCGACCCAGCGTGAGGCCACTGGCACCCTGAGCGGTCGACAAGTGGACCGATGGCGCCACCTCCCAAGCCGCCGCTCGACCCCACGAGACGCAAGGCACCAGCTCCCGGCGAAACTCCACCCCATCCGCTGCTTCGAACCACCTATCCCGGTCACAAGCCTTTAAAAGCTAACATAACAAACAAATTGGCCTCGATCACGGTGAGTCAGCCATGCCAGCAGAGGGTAATCGCTCGCGTTGTTGTGACGCTGAAACGTTCACCACCAGTGACGGCCGACGATTACAAAGCGTTAGCGGTTGACATCACTTTGTAGATGGGTTGAGATCTTTCCTACGGGGGCATTCGCGCATGGAAGCAGGCCATCACAGTTCAGGCGCACTTGCGCTAAGCAGCTGCGGCGTGCCGAATTCCGACACTTGAGCAAATCCCCTGGCGTCCCATTACTCATTCCAAGTAGGGAGACCGGGAGTGAAGTACCGTACTATCGGAGCACGGACCGTGGTTGCCGTGCTCAGCGCGATCGCAGTATCGCTGACCGGGCACACTGCGGCACTCGCCAAGGACTGGCGAGTGGCAGCGCAGGCCGAAATCGACACCTTCAGCGACCAGCATCCGAACGACTACACCGGCATCGACCGGTTGCTGACGAAGTACGGCCTTCCGCCGATGAAGGTCCGCATCAACGGTATCGACCGTGACCTGACCGCATCTGAGGCGGAAGCTGAACTCGCCGCGAGGAAGTCGGCGGAAGCCAAGGCCACCCCGGGTGCTCGCACCTTCGCTGTCCCGACCGATGCCTTCACCGTGGCCATCACCCTCAACTACGACCTGTACCTGAACCGCGTCGTCACAGGGTCCTGGAACTTCCGCGACAACTACGTCAACGGCAGCGACCCGGACGATGTCGCGACCATCCAGTCCAACCTCGGCAGCGGCTGCTTCCGAACCGGTGCCCTGGTCAGGAAGGCGGCCGACTACACCGGCGCCGACTACACGGGCCAGACCTACGTCGACGACGGCGGCGTCAACGGAAGCCCCATCTTCGGCATCCGCGACCGAACCAGCGGATTCAAGCTGCTGACGGACAACGGCTACTTCAAGGCGACCTACAACAAGACGGGCGCCAGTGGTTGCGGTTCGACCAAGCTCGGAGCCCAGTTCCAATACGAGCACAACCAGGACGGCTCGGGCGGATTTACCGCCAGCGCGGGGTGGGGATTCTTCAGCATCAGCTACGCCAACGGTGGCAGCAAGCTGAGGAAGTCCACCAGCGCGACGTACCTCTGACAGTCGATGGACAGAGCCTCGGGGCCGACGGCATCCGCCGGCCCCGAGGCCCGTCAATGCCCGTAGTGATATGATCACCGACATGGCTAATAGCAAGAGTCGATCGGGGTTGCTGCTCCTCATAGTCGCTGCGGCTATTTCACTCCTCACGATGCCCGTTCACCGGCTGTGGGGAATTCTCATGCTATTCCTGGCAATAATGGTGACTGGTTCAATTTTCCTAGCCGCCGGCCTGACGGAGGAACGCCGGGCCAACGCGAAACTCGAGCGCGCCGAAGAGGTCCACAGCCAATCCTGAGCACCCTTTCGCGCGAGCCGCCGCTTTCCAGCGGACGGCCTGTCCCACGCCAGGCACGATGCGCTGCGGGCGGGCGACGGACACGACCGACACTCACCCCGTTCAAAAGGTCAAGTCGCCCCTGCGACTTGCCTCAGCCGTCCCGCGCGACTTAGCCGGCCTGCTGGTCCTGCGGGCCGAACTTCCACCGCCAGTCGAGGCGGTGGCGGCCGAAGGTGCGGCGTTCGCCCTTGAACCCGGCGCGCAGGAGTTTGATGTCGGCGACGAGGCGGATGATCTCCCGCTTGACCGGGATGTCGTCACCGAGGTCCTGCCACGCCGTCACGGCCTGGTCGCCGATGCGTCCGCGGAGCACGGCGGGAATCCCGGCATCGGCGGCGCGTTGCTCGTGCTCGGCGATCTGCGCGAGCAGGCCTTTCTCGGCGCGGGCGTAGGCGATCGCGGTGACCTCGCCCTCCTCGCCCAGCTTGCGCCAGTCCTCCAGCTCGCCGCGCAGTCGTTGGGCTTCGGCGCGGGCGTGCGCGACCTCCTCGTCGGTGGCGCTGGCGGCGGTGAGGATGTCGTGCACGTCGGAGCGGGACAGCCACGCCACCACCGTGCGCTGCACGTACTCGTCCAAGAACTCGGCCTTCACCGCCGTGCACCGCCGGTGCAGGCACGAGTACACCTGGCCGGTCCAGCTGTGCCGGTTGAGCCGCTGCGACGACAACGGCCCGTCACACACCCCGCAGCGCACCAAGTACGACAGCAGATGCACCGCACGAGCGGGACGGGTCGTCGTCCGCGACGGGTCGCCCAGCATCCGCACCACCGACCAGTACGTCTCCTCCTCGACCAGAGCCGGCCAAATCCCGTCGCCGACGATCTCCCCGCGTAGGACGCGCTTACCGATGTAGGCCGGGTTCATCAACTGCTTGCGCAAGATCCCCCGCCGCCAGATCCCACCCTGCGAGGCAGGAATGCCGAGACGGTTGAGTTCGGCCTCCCGGACCGTGAGGGGCATGCCCTCGGAGACCTTGCGGAAGTTATCCCGCACCACCTGCGCATGCGAGTACTCCGTGATGGTCCCGTCCGCGGCGACAGCCGTGCGGATCTCGCTGTCCGGCTCCTGCCGCAGCAACGCCTTCGTGCGCTGGTCGTAGATCCGCCGGTACCCGTAGGTAATCTTCCCGTGCGGGCGGCCCGCTTCCGCGGCGCCGACGATGCCGCGCAGCACGTTGTCGCGGATCGAGTCGGCCATCCACTCCGCCTGCACCGCCTGGAAACCGAGCATCATCCGGTCGTTCTTGTCCCGCAGGTCATACAAGACTCCACCGACGAGCCAGAAGTAGAGGCCGACCTCGTGGCACATGTCCCGGATCTTCACGAACACCGCGAGGTCGCGTTCCTTGCGGGAGATCTCCCAGACCACCAGCACGTCGCCCTTGCCCGCGCGTATCTGCTCGATCAGCAACTCGAACTGCTCGCGCTCCTTGGTGGCGCGGCGGCTGGCCGAGCGGTGGTTGTCGGTGAACGACCCCACGTCCGTCCAGGACCGCTTCGTGATCTCCGCCAGGTTGAGCACGCCCTGGTCGTGGACGCTCTTGCCCTGCTCCTTCTTGTCCTGACTTGCACGCTGATACCGCAACGCCCGCACCTCTACGCCACCGGCCAGCAGCGCGTCCTTGCTGTCGAACCGGCCCCGATTCCCCGACCGGGCCTTACGCCGTACCATCAGAACCGTCCCCCTAAATCGACGTTCATGTCGGCAACATCGACCCTAGCTTCTAACGATTCTTGACAGTGCCCACTGTGACGCCCAGCGCCTCGGCGGTGGCGACCTCGGTCAGGTCCTCGAAGTAGCGCAGCACCACGACGGCCCGCTGGCGTGGCGGCAGCCGGTCCAGCGCCGCGCGCACGGTGAGCCGCAGCGCGGCGTCCGCGTCGGCGCCCGGCCGGTCCGGGGGGTACGCGCTGAGCCACTCCCGTCGTCGGCGCCGCCACCAGGAGACGGCGTCGCGGTAGAGGATGGCGCGCACGTATGCGGCCGGGTCGCCGTCGCGCACCGACGACCAGCGCAGCGCCAGCTTGAGCAGCGCGTCCTGGAGCAGGTCCTCGGCCTGGTGGCGGTTCCCGCAGATCAGGTACGCGGCGCGCAGCAGCCGGTGCTGGTGCGACTCGACGAAGGCGAGGTAGTCCGCCCGCCCGTCGTCCGCGTTCCGCCCCATCCGGCTCCTCCCTCCGTCACCCGCCAGACGCGCGGGACGGGGGCAAAGGTTGGGTCAGGTAGCGCTGAATCGTCGGGCCGACCCAGGCGGCCAGTTCCTCCGGGTCGAGGTCCACCACGGGTGGCAGCCGGACGACGTACCGGGTGAACGCGAGACCGAGGATCTGGCTGGCCACCAGGCCGGCCCGGCGGGCGGCGGTCGCCGGGCCGGCAACGGAACGGGCCACCGCGGTGGCGAGCTGGTCGGCGAAGACGCCGCGCATGCGTTCGGCCGCGCCGGGGTTGGTGGCGGCGGCCCGGAGCAGGGCGACGAGTGTCCCGTCCGCCTCCCAGCGGCGCACGAAGTGCCGGGTCAGTGTCTCGCCGAGCCGGTCCGGCGGCACCTCGGCCAGGTCGGGCAGGCGCAGGTCGAACTCGGCCGCCGCGGCGAAGAGTCCCTCCTTGCTGCCGTAGTAGCGCATCACCATCGAGGGGTCGATGCGGGCGTCGGCGGCGATGGCCCGGATGGTGGCCCGGTCGTAGCCGTCGGTGGCGAAGCGTTCCCGGGCGGCGCGCAGGATGGCCGCCCGGGTGGCGTCCGAGCGGCGGGCGCGGGTGGCGGGTTCGGTCACGTCCACGACTGTAGGCCAACACGTGTTGACATCGGCTCTACAGTGAAGTCAACAAGCGTTGGCAAACAGGTGTTGACCCGAGCCCGGAGGTGGAACGATGCTGCCCGAACGCACTGACGTCCTCGTGGTGGGAGCCGGGCCGACCGGCCTGGCCGTGGCGGTGACGCTGGCCCGGCACGGCGTGACCGCGACAGTCGTCGACCGGCTCGCCGAGCCGCCGGTCACCTCGCGCGCCGCAGTCGTGCACGCCGGCACCCTCGAAGTGCTGGACCGGATCGGGATCGCCGCGCCACTGGCCGCCCGAGGGCTGCGCTCGGCCCGGTTCAGCGTCCGCGACCGGGACCGGGTGCTGCTCACCGTCCCCTTCGACCGGTTGCCGTCGCGCTACCCGTACGCGCTGCTGATCTCGCAGGCTGAGACCGAGGCGGTGCTCACCGACCGGCTCACCGCACTCGGCGGGCGCGTGCTGCGGCCGTACGAGATGACCGGGCTGGACCTCGACGGCGACGGCGCCGTCGCGCGCTTCGACGGCGGCCGCGCGGTCCGGGCGCGCTGGGTCGTCGGTGCGGACGGGATGCACAGCCGGGTCCGCGAGCTCGCCGGCATCGGCTTCGGCGGCCCGGCCGACCCCGGGGAGTCGTTCCTGCTCGCCGACGTCCACGTGGACAGCACGCTCCCGCGCGACCAGGTGAGCCTCTTCCTGTCCCGGCAGGGTCCACTGGTCTGGGCGCCGCTGCCCGACGGCACGGTCCGGCTGGTCGCCACGGTGGACGACGCGCCGCGCGAGCCGCAGGCGCACCACTTCCAGGCGCTGCTCGACGAGCGCGGCCCGGCGCGCCGGCCGGACCGGGTCACCGGCATGGCGTGGTCGTCCCGGTTCCGGATCCACCACCGGATCGCGAGCACGTACCGTTCCGGCCCGGTGCTGCTCGCCGGGGACGCGGCGCACGTGCACAGCCCAGCCGGTGGGCAGGGGATGAACCTCGGCCTGCGGGACGCGGTCGCCCTCGGCGACGCGCTCGCCGCCGGGCCGCAGGCCCTCGACGGGTACGCCGCCGACCGCCGTCCCCTCGCCGAGGAGGTGCTCGGTTTCGCCGCCGGGCTGACCCGTCTCGCCGCCGCCCCACCGGCCGTGCGATCGCTGCGGAATCTGCTGCTCCGGGCGGTCTCCGCGCTGCCGCCGGTTCGCCACCGCATCGCCGTCCGCCTGGCCGGCTTCGAGCCCGCCCGGCCCGGCAGTTGACCGCGCGGCATGGGGGTGACCCGAGCGGCCTGGCTGCTGACACGCGTCGCCCGGCAGGTGACCTGCTCGGCCGACGGTGGACCGACCCGCGCGGCCCGGCAGGTGGTCAGTGCGGTGGCGCGGCGGGCGGGCCGCTGGGCGCTCGGAAGGTCGCCCAGACGGCGGCCGTGACCAGGGCGAAGACCGCGGCGGCGGCCCAGGGGACAGGCGTCAGGCCGAACGCCTGGGCGGCGAGACCGGCCAGCACCGCCCCGACCGGTGCGGCGGCCAGCCCGGCCACCCGCTGTGCCGCACCCACCCGGCCGAGCAGATCCGGGGGTACGTGCCGCTGCCCGTACGCGGCTCGCAGACTGTTCCAGATCGTGGTGCCGGCGGTGAACCCGGCCATCGCGAGCCCGCCGGTCAGCGGGTGCCGGGCCAGCGCGAATCCGGCCAGTGCCAGCGTCTGCCCGAGCAACACGACGCGCAGCGTGGGCAGCGTGCCGAAGCGGGCGGCCAGCCGTCCGGCGAGCAGCGCGCCGCCCAGCCCGCCCGCGATCGCACCGGCGGCGAACAGCCCGTACGCCGCCTCCGGCACCCGCAGCACGCCCAACACGTAGAGCACGAGCACCGAGGCCAGCCCTCCGATGGCCAGATTCGACCCGGCGGTCCCCACGGTCAGCCCTCGGAGAACCCGATCCCCGAGAAGAACCCGAACCCCTTCCCCCACCCCGCCCCCGCTTTCGCTGATCTTGCGGTTGTGGCCCCTTGCCTGTCCTCTTTGTACGGCCCTGACCGGGCGGAAAGTGCAAGATCGGCGGGGAGTCGGGGTGGGGAGGGCGAGGATGAGGGCGGCGGCGAGGGCGAAGGTCAGGGCGTCGGCGGTGAACGGGATCGCGGGGGATACGGCGAAGAGGACACCGGCGAGCGGTGCGCCGACGAAACCGCCCGCCACAGCGGTTCCGGCCTGGAGGCGGGCGTTGGCGGCGGCCATTCCCTCGGGTGGCACCACAGTGGGCAGCAGCGCGTACGCGGACGCGTCGAAGAGCGTGCCCAGCAGGGCGAGCAGCGACGCGGCGACGACCAGCGTGGCGATCCCGGCGTGTCCGGTCGCCACGGACCACGCCAGCGCCGCCACCACCACGGCCCGCGCCCCGTCCACCACCGCCATCGTCCGCCGCCGGTCCCACCGGTCCGCGTACACGCCACTGTGCAGGCCGAACAGCAGCGGCGGAAGGAGCCCGGCCACCGTCACCGCGGCGACCGCGCGAGGGTCGCGGGTGAGCGTGGCGGCCAGCAGGGCCAGAGCCGGCGTACGCAGGGAGTCCCCCACCTGCGAGCAGACGGCGGCGGACCAGAGCAGCCGGTAGTCGCGGCCCAGGACGGCGGTGGTCGTCATGCCGGGAGACGGTGTGCCCTGCACCCGGTCGAGGGTCAAGCCGCCGGGGTTGGACGGGACGGACACTGTCGGCGCCGACCGGTACGGTGAGCGCCGAAAATCCGAACCGGGAGCGCGATTGGACCGCACCTTCCAGGTGGACCTCCGTGGCGTGGTCGACCTGCTCAGTCATCACCTCTACGGCAGTCCGCGGGTGTACGTGCGCGAGCTGCTCCAGAACGCCGTCGACGCGATCACCGCGCGCCGGTCGGCCGAGCCGAACGCCCCGGCGCGGGTCCGCATCGAGCCGCCCGAGCTGACCGGTGACGGGACGCTGCGCGTGTACGACACCGGCATCGGCCTGACCGAGGCGCAGGTGCACGAGCTGCTCGCCACCATCGGCCGCAGCTCCAAGCGCGACGGGCTGGGCTTCTCCCGGCACGAGTTCCTCGGCCAGTTCGGCATCGGCCTGCTCTCCTGCTTCCTGGTCGCGGACGAGATCCGGGTGGTCACCCGGCACGCCGACGAGTCCACAGTGCTCTGGACGGGCTGGTCCGACGGGCGGTACGCGGTGCGGCTCGCCGACCCGGAACAGGCCCGCGACGAGCCCGGCACCACGGTGACGCTGGTGCCCCGGCGCGACGCCGACCAGTGGCTCGGCGTGCCCACTGTCACCGAGCTGGCCCGCCTCTACGGCAGCCTGCTGCCGGTCGACGTCCGGGTCGGTGACACGCCGACCACCTCCGGCCCGCCGCCGTGGCCGACCACGCCCGGTGCGCCGGTCGACCGGGCCGCGCTCCAGCGGTACGCGCAGGAGCTGCTCGGTTTCGTCCCGTTCGACGTGGTGCCGCTGTCGGTGCCCGAGGCCGGCCTGACCGGCGTCGCGTTCATCCTGCCCGCCGCGGTGAACCCGGCCGCGCGGGCCGGGCACCGGGTCTACCTCAAGCGGATGCTGCTCAGCGAGCACGCCGACGGGTTGCTGCCGGAGTGGGCCTTCTTCGCCCACTGCGTGGTCGACGCCAGCGAGCTGCGTCCCACCGCCAGCCGGGAGGCGCTCTACGAGGACGCGCTGCTCACCTCCGTCCGGGAGGCGCTCGGCGACCAGATCCGGGGCTGGCTGGTCCGGCTCGCCAAGCACGACCCGCGCCGGCTCGGCGAGTTCCTCCAGGTGCACCACCTCGGGGTCAAGGCGCTCGCGATGCACGACGACGAGATGCTGCGGCTGGTCGACCAGTGGTGGCCGATGGACACCAACGTCGGCACGCTCACGCTCGCCGAGTTCCGGCAGCGGCACGGCGTGCTCCGGTACGCCGCCAGCCTGGACGAGTTCCGCCAGCTCGCCGCCGTGGCCGCCGCGCAGGACCTGGCCGTCGTCAACGGCGGCTACACGTACGACACCGAGCTGATCGAGCGGCTGCCCACTGTGGACCGGTCGGTGCTGATCGAGCGGCTGGAGCCGAGCGACCTGACCACCCGGTTCGAGATCCTCGACCCGGCGACCGAACTGGCCCTGCGGCCGTTCCTCACCGCCGCGCAGCGGGCCCTGGAACGGCTCGGCTGCGAGGTCGTGATCCGGGCGTACGACCCGGTCTCGCTGCCGGCGCTCTACCTGGTGTCCCGCTCGGCCGCGTTCCACGACCAGCTCGCCGCCAGCCGGGACAAGGCCGACGAGCTGTGGGGCGGCGTGCTCGACGCGCTCGCCGCGTCCGCCCCGCCGGACCGCCCGCAACTGGTGCTCAACCACCGCAACCCGCTGGTCCGCCGGGTCACCACGCTCGCCGACCCGGAGCTGGTCGGGCTGGCCGTCGAGGCGCTCTACGGGCAGGCGCTGCTGCTCGGGCACCACCCGATCCGGGCGGCCGACGCCGCACTGCTGAACAGTTCCTTCCTCGGCCTGCTCGGCCGGGCCGTACCGGGAGAGATCCGTGACTGACGACGACCTCTGGCGGATGCACCACGAGATCGAATCCATGCCGTACGGCCCGGGGCAGATCGCCGCGCTGGAACAGCTGCTGCGCCGCGCCGACGCGGGCGACGACCGGCACCTCGCCTTCGCCGCCCGGGTCACGGGCACCACCGCGTACGTCTACGGCGGCGAACCGGCGAAGTCCTTCGTCACGTTCTCCTGGTGCCTGGCCGAGTACGACAAGGATCCGCAGCCCTACCACCAGCGCTACACGCACCAGCTGCTCTGGTTCTTCAAGTACATGGTCAACGCCATGGTGAAGTTCCCGGAGCTGCCGCTGGACCGGACGTACGCGGTGCTCGACGACATGGAACGGCGCTACCGTGACTCCGGGCACTCGCTCCAGGCGGTCTACAAGCACCGCTACCTGGTGGCCGCGCACCTGGGCGACGACGAGGCGGCGGAGCAGTGGTACCGCAAGTGGATGACCACGCCCCGCGACGCGCTGTCCGACTGCGCCGGCTGCGACCCGACCACGCAGGTCGCGCACCTGGTGCGGCACGGCCGGCACGAGGAGGCGGTGGCGCTGGCCGAGCCGGTGCTCGCCGGGCGGCTGACCTGTAGCGAGCAGCCGCAGGGGATCCTCACCGCGCTGCTCACGCCCTACCGGGAGACCGGCCGGGGCGACGCCGCGCGGGACGCGCACCGGGAGGCGTACCGGCGGGTGCGCGGCAACCTGGCCGACCTGTGGGACATCGCCGACCATGTCGAGTTCTGCACCGTGACCGGCAACGAGGCCCGCGCGCTGGAGCTGGTCGAGCGGCATCTGGACTGGCTGGACCGGGCACCCACCCCGGCCGCCGCGATGCACTTCGCGGCCGCCGCCTCGGCCGCGCTGCGTCAGGTGCCGGCCGAGTTGACGGTGCACCGCCGCGCCTCCGGCGAGCGGCCGGCCGCCGACGTGCCGGCGGGCGTGCTCGCCGACGAGCTGGCCGGTACGGCGACCGCGCTGGCCGAGCGCTTCGACGCGCGCAACGGCACCACGCACCAGTCCGGGTTGATCGCCCGCAAGCTGGCGGCCGGGCCGGTCGGTGAGCACCTGCCGCTGTCCGCGAGCCTGCGCCGCCCGGCGGTGCCCGCGCCGCGTACCGGCTCGGAGGCTCCGGTGGCCTCCGCGCAGCCGGTCACCGTGCCGGCCGACGCCGGTGCCGACGAGCTGCTCGCGCTGGCCGAGGAGTGCTGGCGCACCAACCGCCGGGACGGCCTGGTCGCCGCGTTGCGCGCGTACGACGAGCGGTTCGGCGACGCCGACCTGCCCGCGACCACCAGGGCGTGGCGGCTGGAGCTGCGGGCCGGTGAACTGTCCCAGGACGACGACGGCGTACCGGTGGCGATCGAGGTCAACCGGGAGGCGCTGGCCGCGTGGCGGGAGGTGCCGGATCCGCTGCGCGCCCAGGTGGTGGCCGGGCGGCTCGGTGTGCTGCTCAGCATGGTCGACGAGAGCGCGGACGAGGGCCTGGCCCTGGCCCGGGAGTCGGCCGACTACCTGACCGGGCACGGCGGGCCGCGTGACCGGGCCGCCGGTTGGGACCGCCTCGCCCTGGCCCACGTGCACCGTGAGCGGTGGGCGGAGGCGCTCGACGCGCTCGACCGGGCCGAGGCGGACGCGGACGCCGATGCGTGGCTGGCCGGACGGGTCGCGCTGCACCGCACGCACGTGCTGGAGCAGTTGGAACGGGCCGAGGAGTTCCGGGACGCGGCGGCGCGGTCGCGTCGGCTGGCGGGCGAGCTGGGCGACGCCGAGATGCTCACTGGCGCCTGCCTGGCGTACGCCCGCGCCACCGACGACCCGGCCGACGCGGTGGCCGCCTGTGAGGAGGCGCTGTCCGTCGCACCGGCCGGCGCCCACCTGCCGCTGCGGGTGACCCGGGGCCGGGCGCTGATGGCCGCCGACCGGGCCGGCGAGGCGGTGGAGGATCTGGCCGAGGCGGTCACCCTCTGCGTCGAGCAGGGGCTGGAGGGCGACGCGCTGCTGCGCTGGGAGCTGGCCGAGGCGTACCGGGTGGCCGGCCGGCTGGCCGAGGCCGCCGAGGTGGCCGAGGAGGCGGTGCTCGGGCTCGACCGGGCCGGCGCGCAGGCCGAGGCGGACCGGTGCCGGCACCTGCTGTCGGGCATCTACGCGGGTCTCGGCGAGACGGATCTGGCGCTGGCGGTGCTCGACACGCTGGCCGAGAACCTGGACGGGCCGGACAATCTCCCCCACCGGGCGCAGGTGCTGGAGGAGTCCGGTGGTCTGCTCTACGACGCCGACCGGGACGCTCTGGCCGCGCAGCGGTTCGCGGCGGCGGCGACCGCCTGGCGGCTCGCCGGCTACCAGGTGGACGAGCTGCGGGCCCGGCGGCGGGAACTGCTCGCCCTGCACTGGTCCGGTGACCTGCCGGCCGCGGTGGCCGCGATCGAGCGGGTGGACGAGGCGTTGGCCGCGCTCCCGGCCGGGGCCGACGAGCCGCCGGTGGTCACGTACGAGCGGGCGATGGCCGCCGACGCGGTGGCCCGGGTGCTGATCGGCGAGGACCGGCTCACCGCCGCGCTGGACCGGGTGGACGGCGTGCCGGAGCGCCTGCGGTCGATCGAGGCGTTCGGCGAGGCGGCGCAGGTCGAGGTGCTGACCGGCGAGCTGCTGCTGCGCGACGGCCGGCCGGAGCAGGCCGAGGGGTTGCTGCGCCCGGTCCTCGGCGGGCTGCCCACCGGTTCCCGCCCGGCCACGCAGGCCGCCTGGCTGCTGGCCCGCGCGCTCGACGAGCAGGGCCGGGAGGCCGAGGCGGCGAAGGTCCGCGCCGACCACGGCATCGAGGAGGACTGACGCGACGGGCTGGGGCAACCGTTGGGTAACCGCGGCTGCCCCAGCTCGAACGCGAGGTCTAGGCTGGTCCGGTGGCGGTGGAACAGCAGGCACGGGGGGCGGCGGGTGCGGCCCGGCGCCGGTCCCGGCGGGACGAGATCCTGGAGATCGCGGTCGGCCTCTTCGCGGCGCGCGGCTACCACGGTGTGTCGATGGACGACATCGGCGCGGCGGCCGGGGTCACCGGTCCCGCGCTCTACCACCACTTCGCCGGCAAGGAGGCGATGCTCGTCGCCGCGCTGATCCCGGTGAGCGAGGGGTTGCTCGCGGGCGGGCGGGAACGCGCCGCCGGTCACCCGGGCGACCCGCGGGCGGCGCTGGAGTCGCTGATCGACTTTCATGTCGACTTCGCGCTGGCCAATCCGGCGGTGATCGCGTTGCACCTGCACGAGCTGGACCGCCTCCCGGACGAGCCGCGCCGCCGGATCCGCCGGCTCCAGCGGATGTACGTCGAGGAATGGGTCACCGTGCTGACCGCGCTCCACCCCGGCCTGCCCGACGGCGAGGCCCGGGTGCTCGCCCACGCGGCGTTCGGCCTGATGAACTCGACCCCGTTCCTCGGCGGCGAGGTGGACCGCCGGCGCCGGGCCGAGCTGTTGCGCGGCGCGACCCTCGCGGCCCTGCTCGCGCCCACCGACCCGACCTGACACGCCGCGCTCACCTTAACGCGTGTTAAGAAGAGACCCCGGCTTTGCGTCGAGAAGGGGTCACGTCCGTGCAGAAGATGATCGAATCGTTGTTGGTCGCGAATCGGGGGGAGATCGCGCGGCGGATCATCCGTACCGGCAGGCGGCTCGGGATCCGGACGATCGCGGTGCACTCGGAGGCCGACGGCGGGCTGCCGTTCGTGACCGAGGCCGACGAGGCGGTCTGCGTCGGCCCGGCGAACCCGGCGCAGAGCTACCGGAACGTGGAGGCGATCCTCGACGCCGCCCGTAGCACCGGCGCGCAGGCGATCCACCCCGGCTACGGCTTCCTGTCCGAGAACGCGGACTTCGCCCGTACCGTCGAAGGGGCCGGCCTGATCTGGGTCGGGCCCGGCGCCGACGCGATCACCGCGATGGGCGACAAGATCAACGCTCGGAACCTGATGGCGGCGGCCGGCGTGCCGGTCGCGCCCGGCACCACCGAGCCGGCGAGCGACCTGGACGCGGCGGTCGCGGCCGCCGCGGAGATCGGCTACCCGGTGATGGTCAAGGCCGCGGCGGGCGGCGGCGGCATGGGCATGGGCGTGGCCGCCGACGAAGCGGCGCTGCGCACCGAGTACGACAAGGTCCGCGCGTTCGCCGAGCGGATGTTCGGCGACGGTTCGGTGCTGATCGAGCGGTACTTCCCCCGGGTGCGCCACGTCGAGGTGCAGATCCTCGGCCTGGCCGACGGCCGGGTGGTGGCCCTCGGCGAGCGGGAGTGCTCGGTGCAGCGGCGCAACCAGAAGCTGGTCGAGGAGTCGCCGTCCCCGGCGGTCTCGCCCGAGCTGCGCGAGCGGTTCCTGGCCGCGGCGGTACGGGCCGGCGAGGCGGTGAACTACCGCAACGCCGGGACTGTGGAATGTTTGCTCGATCCCTCCACGCAGGAGTTCTTCTTCCTGGAGATGAACACGCGGCTCCAGGTCGAGCATCCGGTCACCGAGTACGTCTACGGCGTCGACCTGGTCGAGGAGCAGTTGCGGGTGGCGGCCGGCCTGGCGCCGACGTTCGACCCGGACGCGCTCACCCCGCGCGGGCACGCCATCGAGCTGCGGATCAACGCCGAGGACCCGAAGCGCTTCCTGCCCGGTCCGGGCGCGATCACCACCTGGAACGAGCCGTCCGGCACCGGCGTGCGCGTCGACTCCGGCTACGTCGCCGGCAACACCGTCACGCCGTTCTACGACAGCCTGATGGCCAAGCTGATCCTCACCGGGGACACCCGCGAGGAGGCGATCCAGCGGGCGCGGGCGGCTGTGGCCCAGTTCGAGATCGTCGGCCCGAAGTGCAACCTGCCGTTCTTCGCCGAGCTGCTGGAGAACGAGGAGTTCCTCTCCGGCGACTACGACACCGGCATCGTCTCCCGGATGCGCTGACGCCACCCGGTGTCATGCTCGACTCAAGTGAGGTGAACCTGATGGCGCAACTTCCGGAATCCGTGAGCATCCGTGAGGTCGGTCCCCGCGACGGCCTCCAGAACGAGGAGCCCATTCCCACCGACGCCAAGGTGCGGCTGCTCGACGCGCTGTCCCACACCGGGGTACGCCGTATCGAGGCCGTCTCCTTCGTCCACCCGAAGGCGATCCCGCAGATGGCCGACGCCGACGAGGTGTGGCAGCGGGCGGAGAAGGCCGACGGGGTGCGCTACTCGGCCCTGGTGCCGAACACCCGGGGCGCGCAGCGGGCGCTGGCGGCGGGCTTCACCGAGATCGAGGTGGTGGTCTCGGCCAGCGACACGCACAACCGCCGCAACGTCAACCGCTCCACCGACGAGTCCCTCGACGACATCGCCGAGCTGATCGACCTGCTGCACGGCGCGGGTGCCACCGCCGAGGTGATCGTGGCGACCAGCTTCGGCTGCCCCTACGAGGGCGACGTGGACCCCCGCCGGGTCGCCGCGATCGTCGACCGCGTCGCCCGCGACGGCGCGGACCGCGTCGCCTTCGGCGACACCACGGGCATGGGTACGCCCCGGCGCGTCCGCGAACTGGTCACGGCGGTCCGGGACCGCAACGCCCACCTGCCGGTGCTGCTGCACTTCCACAACACCCGGGGTACCGCCCTGGCGAACATGCTCACCGCGATGGAACTGGGCGTCACCGAGTTCGACGCCAGCGTCGGCGGCCTCGGCGGCTGCCCGTACGCCCCGGGTGCCAGCGGCAACCTGGCCACCGAGGAGGCGGTGCACATGCTGCACGACATGGGCATCGACACCGGCATCGACCTGGACGCACTGATCGGGGCCGCCGAGCTGGCCGAATCCCTGGTGGGCAAGAAGCTCCCGTCCGGAGTCCTGCGGGCCGGCCCTCGAACCCGCCTCACCCCCCTCCCCTCCTGACCAGCCCTGTCTCCCGTTGATCAAGGAGTTCGTGTCCTCCGGGTGCCCGATCGAGGACACGAACTCCTTGATCACCGAAATGAGCGGGGGTGGACGGGGTGCGGGGGTGTGGCGGGGTGCCGGGGACGGGGCGGGTGGGGTAGCCTAACGATCGTTCAGGTCGGTGGGCGCCCTGTGCGGGGGCCGTGGCAACGGGAGTCGGCGTGACGCTCGACGGTGAGGCTCTGGAGCAGCTACGCAAGCGCGCCCGCGCCGGCGGAGCGGACAAGTACCACGCGGCCAACGCCGCGAAGGGGAAGCTGTTCGCCCGCGAGCGCGTGGCGTACCTGGTCGACGAGGGTTCCTTCGTCGAGGACGGGCTCTACGCCAACGCGATGGCCGACGGTCTGCCCGCCGACGGCGTCATCACCGGCACCGCGACGATCGACGGCCGCCAGGTGTGCCTGATGGCCAACGACTCCACGGTCAAGGCCGGCAGCTGGGGCGCGCGTACCGTCGAGAAGATCATCCGGATCATCGAGCGGGCGTACGCGACCGGCGTCCCGATGGTCTACCTGGTCGACTCGGCCGGTGCCCGGATCACCGACCAGGTCGACCTGTTCCCGGGGCGGCGCGGCGCCGGCAAGATCTTCTGGAACCAGGTCCGGGCCTCGGGCTCGATCCCGCAGGTCTGCGCGCTGTTCGGGCCGAGCGCGGCGGGCGGGGCGTACATCCCGGCGTTCTGCGACGTGGTCGCCATGGTGGACGGCAACGCCAGCATGTACCTCGGCTCCGACCGGATGGTCGAGATGGTCACCGGCGAGAAGACCACGCTGGAGGCGATGGGCGGCGCGAAGGTGCACTGCGCCGAGTCCGGCGTGGGTCACTTCCTCTGCAAGACCGAGAACGACGCGCTCGACGTGGTGCGGACGTACCTGTCCTACCTGCCGTCGAACTGGCAGCAGGACCCGCCGTCCGCCGAGGCGGTGGGCGCGCCGGAGAAGGCCGACCTGGCCGCGCTGGTCCCGGCCAGCGAGCGGCAGGCGTTCGACATGCGCCGGTACGTCAAGGGTCTGCTCGACTCCGGCAGCTTCTTCGAGATCCAGGCGCTCTGGGCCAAGGAGCTGACCATCGGGTTCGGCCGGCTGAACGGCGAGGTCGTCGGCGTGGTCGGCAACAACTCGATGTTCAAGGGCGGCGTGCTCTTCGTCGACTCGGCCGACAAGGCGACCCGGTTCGTGCAGCTCTGCGACGCGTTCAACGTGCCGCTGCTGTTCCTCAGCGACGTGCCCGGGTTCATGGTCGGCAGCGCGGTGGAGAAGCAGGGCATCATCCGGCACGGCGCGAAGATGATCACGGCGATCTCCGAGGCGACCGTACCCAAGATCTGTGTGGTGGTCCGCAAGGCGTACGGCGCTGGTCTGTACGCGATGGCCGGTCCCGGCTTCGAGCCGGACGCCACGATCGCGCTGCCCACCGCGAAGATCGCGGTGATGGGCGCGGAGGCCGCCGTCAACGCGGTCTACGCCAACAAGATCGCGGCCATCGAGGACGAGACCGAGCGGGCCGCGTTCGTGGCCGCGAAGCGCGAGGAGTACGAGCGCGACATCGACGTGGTCCGCCTCGCCAGCGAGCTGGTGGTGGACGCGATCGTCGAGCCGCACGAGCTGCGCGCCGAGCTGGTACGCCGGTTCGCCGCCGCGCGCGGCAAGGAGCGGCACTTCTCCCGGCGCCGGCACGGCGTCACCCCCGTCTGACCGGCCCACGCCCACCCCGGCCGACCGACCCACGCCCCGGCGTCACGAGCGCCCGGCCCGTCCGTACCGCCGTCCCACCAGGAGGATCAGATGGACTTCCGGCTCAGCGACGAACAGGAGGCGCTGCGCTCCAGCGTGCGGGAGTTCGCCCGCGAGGTGGTCGCACCCACCATCGCCGAGCACTACGAGCAGCACACCTTCCCGTACGAGATCGTCCGGCAGATGGGCAAGATGGGCCTGTTCGGGCTGCCCTTCGCGGAGGAGCACGGCGGCATGGGCGGCGACTACTTCGCGCTCTGCCTGGCGCTGGAGGAGCTGGCCCGGGTCGACTCCAGCGTGGCGATCACGCTGGAGGCGGCGGTGTCGCTCGGCGCGATGCCGATCTACCGCTTCGGCACCGAGGAGCAGAAGGCGCAGTGGCTGCCGAAGCTGCTCAGCGGTGAGGCGCTGGCCGGGTTCGGGCTCACCGAGCCGGGCACCGGCTCGGACGCGGGCGGCACCCGCACGCGGGCGGTCCTGGACGGCGACGAGTGGGTGATCAACGGCTCGAAGGCGTTCATCACCAACTCCGGCACCGACATCACCGCGCTGGTCACCGTCACCGCCGTCACCGGTACGCGGCCGGACGGCGGCAAGGAGCTGTCCACGATCATCGTGCCGTCGGGTACGCCCGGCTTCACCGTCGCGCCCGGCTACTCGAAGGTCGGCTGGACCGCGTCGGACACGCACGAACTGACGTTCGGCGACTGCCGGGTGCCGGCGGCGAACCTGCTCGGAGAGCGCGGCCGGGGCTTCGCGCAGTTCCTGCGCATCCTGGACGAGGGCCGCATCGCCATCGCGGCGCTCGCCGTCGGCCTGGCCCAGGGCTGCGTGGACGAGTCGATCAAGTACGCGAAGGAGCGCCAGGCGTTCGGTCAGCCGATCGGCAACTACCAGGCGATCCAGTTCAAGATCGCGGACATGGAGATGAAGGCGCACACGGCCCGGCTCGCCTACTACGACGCGGCCGCCCGGATGCTCGCCGGTGAGCCGTTCAAGCGCCAGGCGGCCATCGCCAAGCTGCACGCCTCCACCGTCGCCGTGGACAACGCCCGCGAGGCGACGCAGATCCACGGCGGGTACGGCTTCATGAACGAGTACCCGGTGGCCCGCTTCTGGCGCGACTCCAAGATCCTGGAGATCGGCGAGGGCACCAGCGAGGTCCAGCGCATGATCATCGCGCGCGACCTCGGCATGTGAGGACGCCCGAAACAGCGTCCTGTCGGATATCGGCAGTGGACGGTCGGGTGGTTGACGATGGGCTGTGGAGCGTCGGAGTCCATCCGTAATCTTCGTGCCCATGACTCCGGATCATGACCGTGCGCGGGGCCCGGGCGGTCGTACCGGTCTGTCCGACCTGCTGCGCGGGCACCGGCTCGCCGTCGGCCTGACCCAGGCCGAGCTGGCGGGCCGGGCCGGCGTGGGCGTGCGCACGGTCCGCGATCTGGAACGGGGGCGGGCCACCCGGCCCCAGCGCACCACAGTCGACCTGCTGGCCGACGCGCTCGGCCTGAGCGGTGACGAGCGGCGCGAGTTCGTCGACACCGCCCGGCCCCCGGCGTCCCGCCTTCCCGCCGCCGGTGCCGCCGCCGACGATCCGCCGGTGGCGCTGCCCCAGCCCGTACCGCTGCTCGGCCGCGAACGGGACGTGGCGGAGGTGTCCGGACTGCTCGACGCGTACCCGGTGGTGAGCCTGGTGGGGCTCGCGGGGGTGGGCAAGACGGCGCTTGCCGTCACTGTCGCGCACGCGGTGGCGGCCCGCCACCCGGCGGGCGTGGCCGGGGTGCTCGTGGGCGAGGGCTCGGACGCCACGGACGTGCTCGCCGCGTCGGCGTCGATGTTCGGCGTGAACCGGCTGGCCGACCTGTCCTGCCGGATCGGCGACCGGCGGGCGCTGCTGCTCGTCGACGCCGTCGACCGGGCGCCGGACGCGGTGGCCGAGGCGCTCCGCGTCCTGACCGCCGCCGTGCCGGCGCTGCGGGTGCTGGTGACCGGTCGCCGCCCGGCGGGCCTGCCCGGCGAGCTGGTCCGGCCGGTCGCGCCGCTCGACGTGCCACCGGCCGGCGTCGAGCCCGCCGACCGGGCCGACCTGGACCGCTGGCCGGCGGCGGCGCTGTTCGCCGCCCGGCTGGCCCAGGCCCGCCGGGAACCGCCCACCCCGGCCGAGCTGCCGGCGCTGGCAGCGCTCGTGCGCCGGCTCGGCGGACTGCCGCTCGCCATCGAGCTGATGGCGGCACGGGGACGCATCCTCGACGTCACGGAGCTGCTCGACCGCTACGGCGACCGCGTCCTGGACCTGACCGGCGTACGCCCCGGCTGGGAACCCGCCGACCCGTCCGCCGGCACGGTGACGCTGCGCGACGCGGTGGCGACCAGCTATCACCTGCTCGCCACGGCCGACCGGGCGGCGCTGCGGCGGCTGTCCGCGTTCCGTAACCGCTGGTCGGTCGAGCTGGCCGAGGAACTGCTCGCCGACGGCGGCCGGCGGTGGGACGCCGCGCCGATGCTGGACCGGCTGCGCGAGCTGGGCCTGCTCAGCGTCCGGGGCACCGGCCCGTTCCGGTTCCGCCTGCTCGACGCGGTCCGCGACTTCGCCGCGGAGCAGGCCGACGCCGACGGCGAGACCGCCCGGATCCGGATGCGGCACGCCGCGGTGATCGCCGGTCTGGTCCACCGCACCGCCCCGGGGCTGGTGGGCGCACAGATGCCCGGCGCGGTGCACGCGCTCGACGAGGCGACGAGCGACATCACCGCCGCGCTGGCGTACGCCGCCGAGCACGCGCCGGAGACCGCGCTCCTGCTCGCCGCCTCACTGCCCCGGTGGTGGCGGCTGCGCGGGCGGGACGTCTCCGGCCGCCGCCGCCTGCGGCGGTTGCTCGCCGATCCGCGTACCGCGGGTGCCCGTCCCACGCTGCGGGCCTGGGCCATGCTGGGCGCGGCCCGGCTGGCCGCCGAGCACGGCGCGGGCGCGGAGGAACTGCCGGCGGCCCGAGCCGCCCTGGCCGTCTTCGCCGAGGCGGGCGACGTGACCGGTGAACTGTCCGCCCGGTCCGTGCTCTGCGCGCTGCTGCTCGGGCTCGGCGCGCACGACGAGGCCCGCGAGCAGGCCGAGTCCGCGCTGGCCTCGGCCACCCGCCACCACCGGGTACGCGAGATGGCCGTCGCCCAGGCGCACCTGACCTGGCACGACGTACGCGAAGGGCGGCTGGCCGGCGCCCGGCGGCGGCTGGCCGCTGTGGACCGGCTGGCGGCGCAGTGCGGTGACCAGCGCCTGCGGGTGCTGGCGCGGGCCGATCAGGCCGAACTGACCCGCCTGGAGGGCCGGTTCGCCGAGGCGGTCGAGCAGGGGCGCCGGGTGGCCGTCGCGCTGGCGGAGCTGGGTGATCCGGGGCGGCGGCGCCGGACCGTCGGCGCGGTCGGGTTGGCGCTCGCCCATGCCGGGCGCACCGACGAGGCGCTGGCCACGGTCGCCGAGTTGTGGCCGTCGGGCGCGGTGCCGGGACGGCGCCGGCCACCGGCCGTGGAGATGCTCGACCCACCCGGCGCGGGTGGGGACGCCCGCACCGAGGACGCGCTGCGCGGGTTGATCGAGGGGCACGTGGCGCTGCACCGGGGGGACCGGGAGCTGGCGGCGGAGTGGTTCGCCGCGGCTGCCGACGCGGCCGAGGGTGTCGCGGACCGGCGGGATCTGGTCGAGGCGCTCGTGGGGCTGGCGGTCAGCACCGCGGACCCGCGTGTACTGGACCGGCTGGATGCGGCGCGGCGGGTCACCGGCGTCAGCCTGCTGCCGCAGGAGGAGGAGCTGCTGTTCTCCCTGTCGGCCCGGCGCGGGCGATGAGCACCAGTGGCCGGCGGATCGCGTCGGCCGGACACGGGGAGGCGGAGGGCGCGGGGGTGGCGCGAGCGAAGTAGCCCCCTGGTGCTGCCCCTCGCTCCACGCTCGCGCCAGCACCCCCCGGTGCCCCCCGCTGCCGGAAGACTACCGAGGTCAGACGAGCGATTCGCGAATATGTGGACCGTTTTGTCCGGCCGTTCGGGCGGTTCTGCCGGTCATTCTGCCGGTGACCGGTCGGTAGTACCAGGCAGGTCGCGGACCGTCAGGCGGCGTTCTCGGCCGGCTCGGTGCTGCCGGCGGTCGCGCCCGGATGGACCGCGTCGCGTACCCGGCGCAGCCCGTCCAGCAGCCCGTCGAGCTGCGCCGGGTCGAGCTGGCTGGTGAACCACTGCTCGATGATCCGCAGGTGGCCGGGAAGGACGTCGTCCAGGCGGCTCAGGCCAGCGGTGGTCACCACGGCGAAGGAGCTGCGCCGGTCGGACGGGCAGGCGCGCCGGCAGATCAGCCCGTCCCGCTCCATCCGGTCCACCACGCGGGTCACGCCGCTGGTGGAGAGCGAGGTCTGCGCGGCCAGGTCGGTCATCCGCAGCTGGTTGTTGGGTGAGCGGGCGAGCCGGGTCAGCACCTCGAACTCGACCGGGGAGAGGCCGTGCTCCTCGAACTGGGCGGCGAACCGGGCGGCGAGCCCGGCGTGCGCCTCGACGAGCAGGCCGACGGCAGTGATCCGGGGGTCGTCGAACACGTTCTGGTCCACGCCACCATCCTAGCAACACTTGACACGGGGAATATTGTCTCAACTATAGTTGCTCAGTCAGTCGTTGGGCTCCTAAACATTCTTCTCCGGAGGAGAGCATCATGACCAGCAGCACCGAGGCGACTACCCGCGACTGGGAGGGTCTCACCATCCCCACCCCCGGCACCTACGTGCTGGACGCCGCGCACAAGCGTGTCGGATTCGTCGCGCGGCACATGATGGTCAGCAAGGTACGCGGTGAGTTCGCGGACGCCACCGCCACCATCACCGTCGCCGACGACCCGATGCAGTCCTCGGTCACCGCCAGCATCCAGGCGGCCAGCATCAACACCGCGCAGTCCGACCGCGACGCGCACCTGCGCAGCCCGGAGTTCCTCGACGCGGAGCAGTTCCCGACGCTGGAGTTCCGCAGCACCGAGGTGAAGTCCCGCGACGGCAACGAGTTCGTGCTCGTCGGCGAGCTGACCATCAAGGGCGTGACCCGTCAGGTCGAGCTCGAGGTGGAGTTCGAGGGCGTCGGCCGCAGCCCGTTCGGGCAGGACATCTTCGGCTTCTCCGCCTCCACCGAGATCGACCGGGAGGACTTCGGTCTGACCTGGAACGTGGCGCTGGAGACCGGCGGCGTCCTGGTCGGCCGCAAGGTCAAGATCGAGATCGAGGGCGAGGCCATCCGCCAGGGCTGAGCCCGGCACCGGCTCGTGGGGCCCGCACCGTCCGCCGACGGTGCGGGCCCTTCTCGCGTACGCCCCGGCGGTGCGAATCGTCACGTGAAGTTCTCCGCCCCGACGCGCTGGTGACGGCGGTGACGGGGTACAGGTGCAGACCTGTCGCCCCGTCAGCCGGGCGGCGGGGTGGGCGCACTTACGCCCACCACGTGAATGGTTCACAATGCGTTGCGGAACGGTACGGTTCCGTCGCACCAGCGCCGGGAGGACACATGGGCAGAGACGTCGAGCAGGGCGCCTTCTCCCGCGAGGATCGGGTCCGCTACCGGCAGAAGGTCCGGCGATGTCTGGACGTCTTCGCGCTGATGCTCGACGACTTCGGCTTCGACGCCGACCGCCCGATGACCGGGCTGGAGATCGAGCTGAACCTGATCGACGCCGCCGCCGAACCCGCGATGCGCAACGACCAGATCCTGGCCGACATCGCCGACCCGCTGTTCCAGACCGAACTGGGGCAGTTCAACCTCGAACTGAACGCCTCGCCCCGGCTGATCGAGGGCAGCGGCTTCGCCGACTACGAGCAGGACCTGCGCAGCAGCCTCAGCCGCGCCGACGAACGGGCCGCCAAGTCCGACGCGACGATCATGATGGTCGGGATCCTGCCGACGCTCACCGAACGCCACCTGGTCGCCGACAACCTCTCCACGAACGAGCGGTACCGCGTCCTCAACGACCAGATCGTCGGTGCCCGGGGCGAGGACATCGAGCTGGACATCAACGGCGTCGAGCGGCTGCGTACGCACACCGACTCGATCGCGCCGGAGGCCGCCTGCACCAGCCTCCAGTTCCACCTCCAGGTCGCGCCGGACAGCTTCGCCGACTACTGGAACGCCTCCCAGGCCATCGCCGGCGTACAGGTCGCCGTCGGTGCCAACTCGCCGTTCCTCTACGGCCGGCAACTCTGGGCGGAGACCCGGATCGCGCTGTTCCAGCAGGCCACCGACACCCGGCCCGACGAGCTGAAGGCCCAGGGCGTACGCCCCCGGGTGTGGTTCGGCGAACGCTGGATCACCTCGATCTTCGACCTGTTCGAGGAGAACGTCCGCTACTTCCCGCCGCTGCTGCCCATCTGCGAGGAGGAGGACCCGGTCGAGGTGCTGCACGCCGGTGGTGTGCCCCAGCTCGGCGAGCTGCGGCTGCACAACGGCACCGTCTACCGCTGGAACCGCCCGGTCTACGACATCATGAACGACCGCCCGCACCTGCGGGTGGAGAACCGGGTGCTGCCCGCCGGCCCGACAGTGGTGGACATGCTCGCCAACGCCGCCTTCTACTTCGGGCTGGCCCGCGGCCTCGCCGAGTCGGACCGTCCCATCTGGAGCCAGTTGACGTTCAGCTCGGCGGAGGAGAACTTCCACGCCGCCGCCCGGCGCGGCATCGAGGCGGTCCTGCACTGGCCCCGGCTCGGCGACGTGCCGGTCACCACGCTCGTACTCGACACGCTGCTGCCGGTGGCCGCCCAGGGGCTCGACCGGTTCGGCGTCGCCCCGGCCGAGCGGGACCGCCTGCTCGGTGTGATCGAGGGCCGCTGCCGTACCGGCCGCAACGGTGCGGTCTGGCAGACCGAGACGGTGTGGACGGCCGAGCGGACCCGGGGCCTGGACCGGGAAGCCGCGCTGCACCACATGGTCCAGCGGTACGCCGAACTGCAACGCGGCAACGAGCCCGTCCACACCTGGCCCGTCGACTGACACCCCCCCCGGGGCCCCCTCTCCCCGCCGCCCGCCCTCCGCCTCGTCGATCTTGCACTTGTCGCCCCGACAAACCTCGCATTCGGGAGATTCGAGGGGCCACTACTGCAAGATCGGCGTGGCTGGGTGGGTGTGGGGAGGGCTCAGCGGCCTCGGCGGCGGGTGGTGTCGGTGGCCGGTGGGTCGGTTGGGGAGGAAGGCTTGCCCGGGGACGGGAGGGCGTCCTGCGGGTTCGTCCCGTCGTGTGGTCCTGCGGAGGCGGCCTGCTCGGATGCCTCGGGTTGCCGCTGCGGTGGGATGGCCCGGCCCCGGCGGCCGGTGGCGGACCGGGTGGCACGACCCCGCTCGGTGTCCGTCCGGCCGGATGCCGTGCCCGGTCCGTCCTCCACCCCGGTGTTCCGGCTCGGCCCGACCGACGTGTCCGGTGCCTTGTCCGGCGCGGTCGCCAGGTCGGCGAGGCCCGATGCCGACCGGCCCGGCGTCGACCGGCTCGACGCGGAGCCATCCGGCACGGACCGGCCCGATGCCGGGGTGTCTGACAGGCCCGAAGCCGATCCGCTCGCCGCCGACTTGTCCGACCGGCCCGTAGCCGACGTGCCCGACTTCGAGGTGCCCGACGGCGACGTGCCTGACCGGGTCGTAGACGACGTGCCCGACGGCGACTGCGGGTCCGCCTCGGTCAGGTCTGCGGGGGCCGGGTCGGCATCCCCGCTGATCTCGTCCGGCTCGCCGGTGCGCTGCCGTGGCAGTGTCACCCGCTGGGCGCTCCGGCGCTCGCCGCGCTGGGCCAGCGCGGCCATCACCATCGAACCGCCGACACCGGCGATCACCGCGTACGGGGCGATCAGATGGGCCGACAACTGTTCCGCGGCGATCCCGGCGAGGCGCGGCACCGCCAGCAGGTACGCCAGCGCGACGAGCAGCGGCCCGGCCGCCCCGGAGGCCGCCGCACCGACCCGGATCTCGGGTGCACGGGCGGCTCGGCGAGCCGCCACCAGGCCGATCACCAGGGCGGAGAGCACCGACAGGAGCGCACCGGGCCAGTAGAAGTAGTCGCGGATCCAGAACGCGCCACGGTCCGCGCTGATCTGCCAGATGCCGAGCTGGGCGGTGGTCAGGCCACGGCCGGCGACCACCCCGTCGACCACCGACACCACGGCGAGCAGCCAGAGCCAGCCGGTGGTGGCGATCAGGTTCGTGGCGGCGGCCCGGGTGTGCAGCGCCCAGACGGCGAGCAGCACACCGAGCAGCAGCCCCGCACCCGCGTACGCGGCGGCGACGACCTGCGGGGCGGCGACGTCCGGCACCCGTGCCGCCCGCGCCGGAACCGCCACCAGCAGCACGGTGACGATCGCGCCGGCACCCGCGGCGAGCGCCAGGCCGAGCCGGGGCAGTGTGCCCCGCGGCTCGTCGTCGCTCCCGCGCAGGCGCTGGGCGCAGACCGCACCGACGATGACCGATGTCGCCGCGATCCAGGTCGCCCAGGCGAGGCTCGCCACCCAGGCCGCCTCGGCCCGTACCGCGCCGGCCGGCGCCCAGTTGATGATGCCCAGCCCGTACCCGAAACCGAGCTGCGCGGCGCCCGCGCCGGCGGCGACGCCGAGCGCGGCGGCTGTCGATCCTCCCCAGCCCCGTCTGACCATGCCGGGGAGCGTAACGTCCCGAGGTCGGCGCGGCGAGTCGTGACGACAGGCCGTGACCGTTCCGCAGCAACGGATACGGTCGTCGATGATCGGGGCGGGGAGCATGACGGACGAGCGGGAACCGGTGGCCGACGGCGGCGGACCGGGACGGGGCAGGATGCTCCTCGGCGGTGGCGTGGCCGTGATCCTGCTGGCGGTGATCGGTGCCAGCGTCGGGTGGATCCTCGCCGGTGAGCCGGAGCGCCCGGCCGCACCCGGCGACGCCGCACCGGTCGGTGCCCCGTCCACATCGGCCTCCGCGACCACAGCGCCGCCGACCGCCACCGCCCGGCCGACCGGTACGCGCAGCAGCGCCCCGGCCGGGCTCACGGTGCCCGAGGTGGTGGGCGTGGACTTCGAGCAGGCCCGCCGGGACCTGCGCGAGCGCCGGCTCGGCTGGCGCCTGGTGTTCGGTACGGGCGCCGGACGCACCGTGGAGCGCACCTCACCGGCTCCCGGCACCCCGGTGAAGCGCGGCACCACTGTCACCGTGTGGGTCTCCGGGCCGGCGCCGGCCGTCACCGTGCCCGACGTGAGCACCCTGTCCTGCTCCGACGCGGCCGACGACCTGGTGGAGGCGGGGCTCTATCCCCGGTACGCCACCGGACGCCAGGGTCCGGTCACAGCGCAGGAGCCGGCGGCCGGTGGCACCGCCCGGTGGAACGACCAGGTGACGCTCACCTGCGGCGACAAGGCGTCCACGCCGCCGACTGTCTCCCCGTCGCCGACTCCCTGACGGGCGCGGCGCGCTGATCCCAGCCGGTGTCGCCGGGGACCGTTACGGTGGACGATCGAGGGCCGTGCGCCCCGTCCCGGTGGGGAAAGGACGTGCCATGAGCGACGACCGTCAGGAACCACCCGCCGGCGACGCGGACGCGACCCGGGCGCTGCCCCCGGACGCCGACGCGACCCGCGCGATGCCTCGCGACGCGGCCGGTGCAGACGCCGACCCGTCCCGAGCGTCGCCTCCCGAGCCGGACGCGGACGCCACGCGGGCGATGCCGAGGAACGCGGCCGGGGAGGATCCGGACGCCACCCGCGCCATGCCCCGGGGCGCAACCGGCGAGGACGTGGACGCCACGCGGGCGATGCCGCGGAATGCAGCCGGGGAAGACGTGGAGGCGACCCGCGCCATGCCACGGAAGGCGGGCGACGCCACCCGCCCGTTGCCCGGCGCACCGGCAGGACAGGGCGGGGCGGCAGGACCGGGCGGCCCCGCCGGGCAGGGCGGCCCGCGCCGTCCGCTCGACGCCACCGCCCCGCAGGAACCGGTGGGCGCCTGGTCCGGCCGGGCCGGGGTGCCGCCACCACGGCCGGCGGGCTATCCCGAGCCCGGGGCCGAGTGGTACGGCGACGAGCAGGCCGGGCGCCGCTGGTGGATGCCGATCCTGCTCGGCATCCTGGCACTGCTCCTGCTCGGGTTGATCGGGGTGGGGGTGTGGCTGGCGCTGCGTGCCGCCGACCGGAACTCCGATCCGGGCCCGGCGGTGCCGAGCATCTCGGCGCAGACGAGCGCCGCCCCGACGACCGCCGCGCCGACCAGTGCCGCGCCGAGTAGCTCACCGCCGAGTACGCCCCCGGCCACGACCGCACCGGTCGAGGTGCCGATGCCGCCGCTGGTGGGGCTGCCGGAGGCGGCTGCCCGGGCGGCGCTCGACCGGCTGGACCTGGACTACCGGGTGCAGCGGCGGGCGTCGGACCGCCCCGCCGGCACGGTGATCTCCACCGATCCGGAGGCCGGTTACCCGGTGGGCGAGGACGACCGGGTCACCATCGTGGTGGCCGTACCCGCGCCGCCGACGAGCGGGCCGAGCACTCCCGGATCGGCTCCGGCGACGACCACCACGCCCTGACGCGCCCCTGACTCACCACTGGCGTCTGCGGGTGCCGACCAGACCCAGCCCGGCCAGCGAGATGGCGAGCCCGAGCAGCCCGGAGTAGAACAGCGACCGGCTGAGGTTGTCGGTCGTGTCGGTGGGCCGTTCGGCGAGCGCGCCCTCGCCGCCCCCGGCACCCGAGGCCGGTTCGTCCTCGTCCTCCGCCGGGTCGGCGCCGGCCCAGCCGCCCTCGTCGTCCGGCTCGTCGGAGTCGGCGGCATCGGAGTCGGCGGCATCGGAGTCGGCCGGACCGGACCCGGCGTTGTCGGACCCGGCCGCGTCGGACCCCGACCGGCCTTCCTCGCCGGCCACGGTGATCTCCGGGGCCGGTACGGGCTCGGCGAGCTGCTGGGTGGCGGAGAAGGCGGGATGACGTACCGCGAGCGCGAGGGCGGTCGCGGTGACGAGGAAGAGGAAGAGCCCGAGGGCATAGCCGATACGGGACCGGTGGTGCCGGCGCGCGGCGGGCAAGTTGACCATGACCATCCCAGGTTCAGGGTCCATGGCGCGCGGGGTGGAACATGCCGGGGTGGGCGTACCGATTCTATGGCGACGGCACGCCCTCCCGACCGGGAATCGTGAGGTCAGCCGACCCGGACCGGGGTCCGGACCACCGGGCGGCGGGCCGTCCGCACGGTGTGCTGACGCGGAGCCGGCGCGGCCTGGAGCTGCCGCAACCCCTCCTGGAGTACGAAGATCGACCTCCGGTTGACCGCGTCCCCCGCCGCGTTCAACTCGTAGCCGTCGAGCCAGAGCCAACCGTCGTAGGTCGGCCAGTCGAGCACCCGGATCACCCGGAACATGATCGGTCGGAGGAACTGGACACTCGCCGCGCGTGTCACGTGCAGTACGTCACCGGAGCGGGGAAGCACATGGGCTCCTGGGAAGGTCGGCCGGCAGGACCGGCGAGGCTGAACGGGGGTCAGATGCGGTCCGGTGACGGGGGGTCTGCCTCGTGGACCGGCGGTCGGTGTGTCGGTGCTGGTCGGGCCGTACCCGCTGTGGCGGACCGCCACCCGACCATCACCCGGCTGCTCCCGGTTACCGCTCCCGCCGCCGCAGCCAAGCTGGCGTGCAGCGACGGGGTCTTCATTCCGGGGCAGGTCGCACGGCGCGGGACGGCTCCCCTCCGGCCGTCCCACGGACCGTGGTGTCACCACGCCCGGAGATCAAGCGAAGACGGTGAGTAACCCGTGCCATACGGACAGACTGCATCAGGGACGTGCGACATGCAAGTTGCACGTCGAGTTTTGCTGATAGGTGAGTCGGACACGCAAACACCGAAACTTGAAGCGCCAGGTATCGGAGCGGCACACTGGACGCCGGTTTCGCCCGTCGCGGCCGGTCGACGACCGGCACCACCCCTGCCGCGAACGAACACCCGCCGCCCGCCGGTCGCGCCCGCGGTGGGAGCCGAACCGGGCGCGACCGACCGGAGGTAGCCGGGTGACTGTGAAGCGTGGTCCCGCAAGCCGATGGACGGCACCGTGAGCGCGAGGAGTGAGCCGGTCCTGCGAGCCCCGCAGTCGCGAACTGAGGTGGCACCGTGAGCGCGAGGAGTGAGCCGGTCCTGCGAGCCCCGCAGTCGCGAACTGAGGTGGCACCGTGAGCGCGAGGAGTGAGCCGGTCCTGCGAGCCCCGCAGTCGCGAACTGAGGTGGCACCGTGAGCGCGAGGAGTGAGCCGGTCCTGCGAGCCCCGCAGTCGCGAACTGAGGTGGCACCGTGAGCGAACGGCGCAGCCCCACCATCCGGCGCCGCCGGCTGGGGGCGGAACTCCGCCGGCAGCGGGAGGCGGCGGGCATCACCATCGAAGTCGTCGCCGAGCAGTTGGAGTGCTCGGCGTCCAAGATCTCCCGGATCGAGACCGGCCACACCACGGCGACCCCGCGCGACGTACGCGACATGCTCCGCATCTACGGGGTGGTCGGCGCGGAGAGCGACGAGCTGGTGCAGATCGCCCGGGAGGCCCGGCAGAAGGGCTGGTGGCATCCGTACAGCACGGTGCTCGTCGGCGCGTACGTCGGCCTGGAGGCCGCGGCCAGCTCCATCCGCGCGTACGAGCAGCAGGTCGTGCCGGGCCTGCTGGAGACCGAGGAGTACGCCGGCGCGATGATCCGGGCGGCTCGGCCGGACTTCACCGACGATCAGGTCGACCAACGGGTGCGTGTCCGTCTGGGCCGTCAGTCGTTGTTGACGCAGGACGATCCGGTCGATCTGTGGGTGGTGCTCGATGAGGCGGTGCTGAGCCGGCCGGTTGGCGGCGACGTGGTGATGCGTGGCCAGCTCAAGCGGTTGGTGGAGGTGGCCGAACTGCCGAACGTGACAGTGCAGGTCCTGCCCTTCGAGGTGGGAGCGCACGCCGGCATGGACGGGACCTTCACGATCCTCAGTTTCCCCGAGCCGAGTGATCCCGATGTCGTGTACGCGGAGAACGCCACGGGTGGGCTCTTCCTGGAGAAGAGTGACGAACTGCAGAAGTACAGCTTCATCTTCGATCACATTCGAGCAGCGGCCATGCGCCCGGAGGAGTCCGTCGCACACATCGCGAAACTGGCAGAGGAGCCACTGTGGAAATGGCGACCAAGGAGTTCCCCGTGGACCTGACGCAGGCGACGTGGTTCAAGAGCTCGAAGAGCGGGCCGAACTGCGACAACTGCGTCGAGGTCGCGTACGTGACCGGGGCGGTCGGAGTGCGGGACTCGAAGGACAAGACCGGCCCCGCTCTGGTCTTCGCTCCTGGCGACTGGCACGCCTTCGTCGCCCGCGCCCGGAACGGCGTGTTCGGCCGGAGCTGACCGGCACCGAGAATGTGGTCCCGCCCGGCAGCGCCGCCGGGCGGGACCATTCGCGTCCGCGTGCCCGCGCGGCGCCGGGCACCCGTCGCCAGTTCCGATCCGCCTCGTTGAACCGCACGGATCGGCAACCGAACAAGGCAGGCGAGACGGATGACGACGATCGGTTCAGAGAACCTCACCAGCGGCCCGGGCAAGCCCGAGCGGTTCGGTGGCAAGTACCGGGGTGCCCGCCGGGACACCGTCCTCACCGAGGTGGTCTCCGGTGACGGCGAGGACACCCGCGAGGGTGGCGTCCCCGAGCAGGCCGCGGCACCGCTGTCGCTGCCGTCGCTGGACCCCAACCCGCTCACCGAGCCGTCCTTCCCGCCGAGCGGCTGGCCGGTCGAGCAGCAGGAGTCCCTGGTGGACCACCCGCTGCTGCGCGGCCTGCTGATGGAGCTGCCCCCGAAGGGCAGCGTGCCCCCGCCCGGCTGGCTGGACCGCTGGTTCGAGGCGACCCGCGCGATCCTGGAACTGCTATACGTGCAGGGCGCGAGCCGGTCGCGCTGACACCGCCTCGGCGGCCGGCATCGCCCGCTCGGCGAGCCGGTTGTGCCGCAGCGCGTGGCGTACCCCGATCGCGCACACACCGAGCACTCCCACGGTGATCACCGGTCCGGCGACGCCCGGCGCGGCGAACGGGTCGACCCCGACCGCCGGCAGCACCGCCACCAGCACCGCGATCGCCGTCGCCTGGAGTGGCAACGCGATCAGCGGGTGCGCCGCCGCCGCGCGCAGCCCGTGCGGGGCGGGCGTTCCCGGTGCCGCCGCGAACGCGCCCGCGCCGGACCGCAGCCGCCGGATCCGCCGTACCGTGCAGACCGCCACCACGGCCGCCGGCACCGCGGCGACGCCGAGCGCGGCGGCGGCCCGGTCCACAGTGGTGTCACCGGCGCTCTGCAGGCCCGCGGCGAGGACCGCCGTGGTGAGCGCGAGGCCGGTCAGCACCAGGGCGGACAACCATCCGGTACGCCGGCGCAGCGCACGGGCGCGGTCGATCCCGGGCAGACCCTCCGCGACCAGTCCGGCGGCGAGCCAGACGGCGGCGACGGGAAGCAGCAGGGCGAGACGGTCATCCATGCCCCCTAGCCTTGCCCGTTTCGACGTCCGCCGAATCCGGGACGGCACCCCGGTTCGTCCCGTACCCGTGCCCGTAGGGGTCAGACGTCGAACGTGGCGGGACGCCCGGTGGCCGGCGCCGGCGGGGTGGCCTTCCACAGGCCGGTCTTCTGGGCCGCGAGCCGGGCCAGGTAGGCCGGGTTGAGGATGACGTACCGGCGCCACAGGCGCTTGGGCTCCAGGCCGAGCCGCCAGAACCACTCCAGCCCGGCGCGCTGCATCCACGGTGGCGGGTTGCGCAGCAGACCGGCGTGGTAGTCGAAGGCCGCGCCGACAGCCATCAGCGGCATGTCCAGCAGCGGGCGCATGGCGTACGCGAAGACCTCCTGGCGTGGGCAGCCCAGCCCGACCAGGACGAGGCGGGCGCCGCTGGCCCGGATCCGGTCGGCGATCTCGGCGTCCTCGCCCGGCGCGACGGCGCGGAACTTGGACGGCTCGACCCCGGCGATCTTCAGCGCGGGGAACTTGCGCTCCAGCGCCGGGACCAGGCGGGACAGCGTCTCCTCGGTGGAGCCGTAGAGGTAGACGGGCAGCCCTTCCTCGGCGAACCGGGCGAGCACCCGCAGGGTCAGCTCCGGCCCGTAGACGCGGTCGGTGAGCCCGGCGCCGTGCAGCAGGTTGAGCGCCCAGCGCACCGGCTGCCCGTCCGGGGTGACCACGTCGAACGAGTTGAGCCGGGCGTTGTGCGCCGGGTCGAGCACGCCGGTCATCACGCCGTGCACCGCCAGCGCGGTGAGCGCCAGCGGGCGGCGCTCGTGCGCGGCCGCCACCACGGCCTCGGTGGCCCGGGCGTAGTCGGTGGCGTCGACCCCGACGCCGAGCACGTTGCGCTTGGTCCCGGTGGTCATGCCTTCGGCACCCACTTGTCGACGTTGGCCTCGTAGATCTCGCGCAGGATCATCGGCACGTCGTACGTGATCTTCCAGGACGGGTAGTGCTCCTCGAACCGGGCCATGCTGCTGACGTACCACTGGTGGTCGCCGGTGCGGGCCTGCTCGACGTAGTTGATCCGGGCCTCGCGGCCGGTGATCTCCTGGGCGATCCGGAACGCCTCGATGTGCGAGGTGTTGGAGTGCCGGCCGCCGCCGAGGTTGTAGACCTGGGCCGAGCGCGGCTCGCGGAAGAACGCCTCGAACGCGGTCAGCACGTCGTGCGAGTGGATCGCGTCCCGGACCATCTTCCCCTTGTAGCCGAAGAGGTTGTACGTCCGGCCCTCCATCACGCAGCGCATCAGGTACGCCAGGAAGCCGTGCAGCTCGGCGGCGGAGTGCGCCGGGCCGGTCAGCGTGCCGCCCCGGAAGCAGGCGGTCCTCATGTCGAAGTAGCGGCCGTACTCCTGGACCATCACGTCGGAGGCGACCTTCGAGGCGCCGAAGATCGAGTGCAGCGACTCGTCGATCGACATGTCCTCGGTGATGCCGTCGTACCAGCGGTGGTCCTCGGGCAGTTCGTAGCGGGTCTCCAGCTCGACCAGCGGGAGCGAGTTCGGCCGGTCGCCGTACACCTTGTTCGTGGAGCAGTGGATGAACGGCGCGTCGATCGCGTGCCGCCGGGTGTTCTCCAGCACGTTGAGCGTGCCGCCGGCGTTCACGTCGAAGTCGGTGAACGGCTCCTTGGCGGCCCAGTCGTGGCTCGGCTGGGCGGCGCTGTGGATCACCACGGCGATGTCCTTGCCGTACCGCTTGAAGACCTGCTCCAGCCCGTCGCGGTCGCGGATGTCGACGGCGTGGTGGGTGTACGCGGAGCCGAGGTCGGCGGCGAGCCGGTCGAGGCTCCAGGCGGTCGAGCCGTCCTCGCCGAAGAAGTACCGCCGCATGTCGTTGTCGATGCCGACCACGTCGAGACCGAGTCCGGCGAAGTGCCGGGCCGCCTCGGAGCCGATCAGACCGCCGGAACCGGTCACCAACGCGACAGTCACACGCCACTCCTGGTCCGTGGGAGGCAGGGAAACCATCGGAGCATAGCGTGACGTCCGGAACGCCCCGATACGAAGCAAGGGCCCCGCTGTGTGCGGAGCCCTCGTTCTGGTGGGGATGGGGGGAGTTGAACCCCCACGTCCTTTCGGACACACGGACCTGAACCGTGCGCGTCTGCCATTCCGCCACATCCCCGTGGCACGACCCGGAACACCATATCGCATCCCGCGCCCGCCATCTGCGGCGGGTGCCGGGACATATTACGCTGTCCACTGGCCACGCCACGAACGATCACCGCTCGTGGCGGGCGAAACTTTAGCACGTCCGCGGGCCTGGTCACGAACGGGCCGACGGCAGCCGGCCGAGCGGCGTGTGAGCTGCGGAGGCGGTGTCCGGATACCATCATTGCCTCGGGACCCGAGGAGGAGCCGGTGAGCGTGCTGCAACGCTTCGAGAAGCGTCTGGAAGGCCTGGTCGAGGGGGCCTTCGCCAAGGTCTTCAAAGGGGTGGTCCACCCCGTGGAGATCCTCAACGCCATGCAGCGGGAGGCCGAGGCGCACAAGGCGATCCTGGCCGGTGGGCGCACCCTTGTGCCCAACCGCTACGTGATCGATCTCTCGCCCTACGACCACAGTCGGCTGGCGCCGTACGCTGCCGCGCTGGCCCAGGAGCTGGCGCAGTCGCAGGCCGAGTTCATCGGCGAGCAGGCGTGGACTGTCTACGGCGACGTGATCGTCGAGGTCGAACGCGGTGAGGGCCTGGACACCGGCATGTTCCGGGTCACCGCCGAGGTCTACACCGGCGGGGACGTCGCCCCGGTCTCCGCGCCCGGCGGCTACGACGCCGGCCCGGCGTACCCGGCGTACGACCAGGGTGGCGGCTACGGCCCGCCGCCCGGTCACGGCGGCGGCCGCAACGTCCGCCTGGTCTCCGGCGACGGCCGCACCTACCCGCTCCAGATGGGCTCGACCGTGATCGGCCGCGGCGACCAGGCCAACCTGCGCCTGCCCGACGTCGGCATCTCGCGGCGCCACGCCCGGCTGGACTTCGACGGCGGCCAGGTGGTGCTGACCGACCTGGGCTCCACCAACGGCACGATGGTCAACGGCCAGCGGGTGTCGGCGGTCGCCCTCAACCCCGGCGACATGATCCAGCTCGGCACCACGACGCTGACCTTCCGCGTGGACGGCTGACCCGCGTTGCCGGAACTCGTCATCACCGTCGCCCGGTTCGGGTTCCTCATCCTGCTGTGGATCTTCGTGTTCACGGTGGTCGGCGTGATCCGCCGGGACCTCTTCGCCGGCGCCCGGTCGGGCAAGCTGGTGGCCGCGCCGCGGGGGATCGGCGCGTCGACCGGGCAGCCGGGGAAGCCGGCGAAGGCCAAGCGCGGCCGGGCCGCCCACCAGCTGGTGGTCACCGCCGGTCAGCTCGCCGGCACCCGGATCACGCTCGGAGAGGCCCAGATCACCATCGGCCGGGCGGAGGACTCGACCCTGGTGATCACCGACGACTACGCCTCGGCGCGACACGCCCGGCTGGTGCCCCGCGACGGGCAGTGGTACGTCGAGGACCTCGGATCGACTAACGGCACCTATCTCGATCGCGCTAAGGTCACCGGACCAACCCCCGTCCCCCTCGGCGTGCCGATCCGGATCGGCCGCACTTCCCTCGAATTACGGCCATGACTCTGACCCTGCGCTACGCGGCCCACAGCGACCGCGGTCTGATCCGAGACGGTAATCAGGATTCCGTCTACGCCGGACCGCGGCTGCTCGCCGTGGCCGACGGCATGGGCGGCATGGCCGCCGGTGACGTCGCCAGCAACATCGTCATCGGTGCCATGGCGCCGCTCGACGAGGACGTCCCCGGTGACGCCCTGGTCGACGCGCTCCGCTCCGCCGTGGGCACCGCCAACCAGCAGCTCCGCGACACCGTGGACGCCAACCCGCAGCTGGAGGGGATGGGCACCACGCTCACCGCGACCCTCTTCTCCGGCAGCAAGCTCGGCATGGTCCACATCGGTGACTCGCGGGCCTATCTCCTGCGCAACGGCGAGTTCGCGCAGATCACCAAGGACGACACGTACGTCCAGATGCTCGTCGACGAGGGCCGGATCAGCGCGGAGGAGGCGAGCAGCCACCCCCAGCGCTCGCTGCTCACCCGCGCGCTCGACGGCCGCGACATCGACCCGGAGTACAGCGTCCGCCAGGTTCTGCCCGGCGACCGCTACCTGATCTGCTCCGACGGGCTCTCCGGCGTGGTCAGCGCGGAGACCATCGCGGACACCATGCGGGAGTACCCCGACCCGCAGCGGTGCGTGGAACGCCTGGTGCAGCTCGCGCTGCGCGGCGGCGGCCCGGACAACATCACCGTGATCATCGCCGACGCCACCGACCAGGACATCGTCGAGGCGTCCCCGATCGTCGGCGGCGCCGCCGCCCGCGACCGGGGCATGGCGACCTCGGCCGACGACTCAACCCCGGCAGCCCGCGCCTCGGCGCTGTCCGCCCCCCGGCCGCCCGCGCCCGAGGAGCCGGTGGACACCCGCGACGACGAGCCGGAGCGGCGTCGCCGCCGGCCGCTGCGTACCGCCGCCATGGTGCTGGCGCTCGCGGTGATCGTCGGAGGCGGCGCGTTCGGCGGGTGGACGTACACCCAGCGGCAGTACTACGTCGGCGCGACCGACGACGGTCAGCTCGCGGTCTTCCGCGGGGTGCCCGGCCAGGTCGCCGGGCTGGACCTGTCGAACGTGCACGAGCGCAGTGAGGCCCGGCTCGACGACCTCACCCTGGCCGCCCAGGAGCGGGTGAAGCAGGGCATCCAGGCCCGCAACGAGCCGGACGCGGAGCGCCGGCTGGCGGAGCTGACCAGCGAGGACCCGGCGAACCCGAACCTCAAGCCGCTCTGCCCGCCCGACCCGTCGCCCGGTGTGACCAGTCCGACCCCGGTCGCGACGACTGGCGCGCTGGATCCGCAGGCCAGCGGCAGCCCCACACCGTCCGCGCCGCCCGCCGGCTCACCGACCCCCGGCGCGCCGTCGCCGACGTCGACCATCACGCCCGACGCCGTACCCTCCGACACCGTTCCGCCGGCCGATCCGGCGGGTTGCCGGTCGCCGGAGTGAGTGCCGGCTCGATCCCGAGGACGTATCCGTGACCGCAGCCGCCGTACCGGCCGCCTCGCCCGCTTCGACGGGCGAGCAGTCCGGCGTACGCCTGGCCCGGTCCCGGCGTAACGCCGAGCTGTCCCTGCTCCTGCTCGCCATGGTGCTCGTGGCGGCGTACGCGGCGATGGTCGAGGCGAAGGCGCTGGACACGATCACGCCCGACTTCTGGATCCCGGCCGCCGCGCTGGGGCTGGTCTTCCTCGGCCTGCACCTGGTGATCCGCTGGCTGGCGCCGTACGCCGATCCGGCGCTGCTGCCCGCGGTGGCGCTGCTCAACGGCATCGGGGTCGGCTTCCTGCGGCGGTACGACCTGGCCAAGGCCACGTCCGCCGAGCGGGAGGACCTGGCCGTCTTCGCCGGCACGGGTGGTCGGCAACTCGCCTGGACGTTGCTCGCGGTGATGCTGGCCGCCGGGCTGCTGGTGATCCTGCGCGACCACCGTTCGCTGTCCCGGTACGCGTACACGCTGGGCCTGGCCGGCATCGTGCTGGTGATGATCCCGGCGGTGCTGCCCAGCCGCTTCTCCGAGATCAACGGCGCCAAGCTGTGGATCAAGTTCGGTTCGTTCTTCTCCATCCAGCCGGGTGAGTTCGCCAAGCTGGCCCTGCTCACGTTCTTCGCCTACTACCTGGTGCGCAAGCGCGAGGTGCTCTCGCTCGCCAGCCGGCGGGTGCTCGGCATCGACTTCCCGCGCGGGCGTGACCTCGGCCCGGTCCTCGTGGTCTGGCTGATCAGCCTCCTGGTCCTGATCTTCGAGAAGGACCTGGGCACCTCGCTGCTCTACTTCGGCATGTTCGTGGTGACGCTCTACATCGCCACCGAGCGGGTGAGCTGGCTGCTCATCGGCCTGATCCTGTTCTTCGGCGGCGCCTATCTGGCGTACCTGCTGGGCAGCACCGTCGGCGGCCCGTTCGCGAACTTCTACGACCGGGCGCAGATCTGGCTGGACCCGTTCGCGGAGCCGTACGACAGGGGCTACCAGCTGGTGCAGGGCCTGCTCACGCTCGGCACCGGCGGCCTGTTCGGTGCCGGGCCGGGCGGCGGGCAGCCGGCGCTGCTGCCCGAGGTGCAGACCGACTTCATCTTCGCCGGCATCGGTGAGGAGATCGGCCTGTTCGGTCTCTCCGCGCTGCTGGTGATCTACCTGCTGATCGTGGAGCGGGGCCTGCGCGCCGCGCTGGCGGTACGGGACTCGTTCGGCAAGCTGCTCGCCGGTGGTCTGGCGTTCACGCTGGGCCTGCAGGTCTTCGTCATCGTGGGGGGCATCAGCAAGCTCATCCCGCTGACCGGCCAGACCACGCCGTTCCTGTCCGCCGGTGGCTCCTCGCTGATGGCGAACTGGCTGCTGATCGCCCTGCTGCTGCGGGTGTCCGACGGCGCCCGCCGCCCGGTGACCGGTGGCGGTGGCCCGGCCGCCCGGCCCGCCGGTGGTCCGCCCGAGCAGTTGCACGGCGCCCAGACGGAGGTGATCCGGCCGTGAACGCCCCCCTGCGCCGCGTCGGCGTTGTCGTGATCGTCCTGTTCGGGCTGCTGTTCGCGAACCTGAACTGGATCCAGGCCTACAAGGCCGACGAGTACCGCAACAGCGACTACAACGGCCGGGTCCAGGTCGCCGAGTACGACCGCAAGCGCGGCAACATCGAGGTCGGCGGCACCGCGTACGCGGTCAGCAAGGAGACCGGCGGTGAGCTGAAGTACCAGCGCACCTACCCGGGTGGGGCGATGTACGCGCACGTGCTCGGCTGGAAGCCGGTCAACGGCAGCGCGAGCGGCATCGAGCGGGTGGAGAACGACTTCCTGGCCGGCACCAGTGACGCGCTCATCGCCAGCCGGATCAAGGACATGTTCACCGGTGACGAGACCGGTGGCGGCAACGTGCTGCTGACGCTCTCCAAGGGTGCCCAGCAGACGGCGTTCAAGCAGCTCAACGACAACCAGGTCGGCGCGACCAAGGGCGCGGCCATCGCGATCGACCCGCGTACCGGCGCGGTGCAGGCGCTGGTGTCCATGCCGAGTTTCGACCCGAACCCGCTGGCGAGTCACGACAGCACCGAGGCGGACCGGGCGTACAACGCGTTGGAGAAGGACAAGGACCGGCCGCTGGCGAACCGGGCGCTGTCCGAGACGCTGCCGCCGGGCTCCACCTTCAAGATCATCATGGCGGCGGCGGCGCTGGAGAACGGCGTCGGGCAGCAGACCCGCATCCCGGCCGGTTCCAGCTACACCGCGCCCGGCGCCGGCCAGCCCATCCGCAACGCCGCGCCGTCGATCTGCCCCGAGTCGCAGGTGACGCTGCGGGAGGCGGTGACCGAGTCCTGCAACACCGGCTTCGCCCAGCTCGGCGTCCGCCTCGGCTCGGACAAGGTCAAGGAGAAGGCGAAGCAGTTCGGCTTCGAGCAGGAGGACCTCACCGTCGGCCAGCTCGGTGAGGGCGGCCTGCCGGTGGCGGCCAGCCGCACCGGCGACATGCAGAACCCGGACGGCAGCACCGACCAGGCCGCTCTGGCGCAGTCGTCGATCGGCCAGAACAACGTGCGGATGACCCCGTTGCAGGGCGCGCTGATCGCCGCCGCGGTGGCGAACAAGGACGGCAAGCAGATGCGTCCCTACCTCGTCAAGCAGCTGCTCGGGCCGGACCGCACCACCGTCTACGACGCCGCCCAGCCGCGCGAGCTGCGCCGCCCGATCAGCGGCCAGGTCGCCGCCGACCTGCGCGACATGATGCAGAACGTGGTGAAGGAGGGCACCGGCCGCCGGGCCGCCATCGACGGCTTCGTGGTCGGCGGCAAGACCGGTACCGCCCAGTCCGGCCCGAACACCCCGGACCACGGCTGGTTCATCGGCTTCGCGCTGGACAAGGACGGCACGCCGCTCTCCGCGGTCTGCGTCGAGCTGGAGCAGGCGGGCAGCGGCGGCAGCGCCGAGGCGGCCCGCATCGCCGGCCGGATCATGGCGGCGGCGATCGCCGACTCCGGGAGGCGCTGACGTGCTCGGTCCGGGAGTGAAGCTCGGTAACCGCTACCGCCTCGACGAGCGGATCGCCAGCGGTGGCATGGGCGACGTGTGGCGCGGCACCGACCAGGTGTTGGGCCGTACCGTCGCGGTCAAGAGCCTGCTCCCGGCGCTGCTGGACGAACCCGGCTTCGCCGAGCGGTTCCGCGGCGAGGCCCGGACCATGGCCACCATCAACCACCCCGGCGTGGTCGACGTCTACGACTTCGGCAGCGACCAGCACATCGCGTTCCTGGTGATGGAGTACGTCGAGGGCGACGCGCTCTCCGCCACGCTCAGCCGCGTCGGCCGGCTGACCCCGGCCCGCACGATGGCGCTGCTGGCGCAGGCCGCCGACGCGTTGCACGCGGCGCACGAGAAGGGCATCGTGCACCGCGACGTGAAGCCCGGCAACCTGCTGGTCCGGCCGAACGGCACGCTCGTGCTCACCGACTTCGGCATCGCCCGCTCGGACCTGGTCGGCCAGCTCACCGCCGCCGGCTCGGTGCTCGGCACCGCCTCGTACATCTCGCCCGAGCAGGCCACCGGCGCTGTCGCCACCCCCGCCTCGGACGTCTACGCGCTGGGCGTGGTCGCGTACCAGTGCCTGGCCGGACGCCGCCCGTTCGAGGGGGACAACCCCCTTGAAATCGCCATGAAGCACGTACGTGACGCACCGCGGGCGCTTCCGGCCGACATCCCGCCCCAGGTCCGGGCGATCGTCGAGCGGGCCATGGCGAAGGATCCGGCCGCGCGCTGGCCGAGCGCCGCCGCGCTGGCGAGCATCGCCCGGCAGGCCAAGCTCGCTCTCTCCCAGGCGGCGCGCGCCGGGCACCCGATCTCCGGCGTACCCGCCTCGCCGGCCGCGCCGGTCGCGCGGGCGCAGGTGCCGACCGCCGTTCCGCGTCCGCAGCCGCCGGCCGCCGCCCCGCGCCCGCAGCCCAGGCCGCCCGTGTCCCCGGCCCGTCCG
>NZ_JBAKHP010000072.1:0-802 GCF_036902745.1 Micromonospora sp. CPCC 205554
GTGGCGCAGTGGTCGGTGGCCTTCCAGCAGCGGGTGCGGAAGCGGCAGCCCGACGGCGGGTTGAGTGGGGTGGGCACGTCGCCGGTGAGGCGGATGCGTCCGGCGGGGCCGAGGGCGGTGACGTCGGGGATGGCGGACAGCAGTGCCCGGGTGTACGGGTGCTGGGGGCGGGTGTAGATGGTGTCGCGGTCGCCGATCTCGACGATCTTGCCGAGGTACATGACGGCGACGCGGTGGCAGAAGTGCCGCACCACGGCCAGGTCGTGGGCGATGAACACGAACGCCAGATCGAGGTCTTGTTGCAGGCTGCGCAGCAGGTTGATGACCTGCGCCTGGATCGACACGTCCAGCGCGGAGACGGGTTCGTCGGCCACGATCAGTTTCGGTTTCAGGGCGAGGGCGCGGGCGATGCCGATGCGCTGGCGTTGGCCGCCGGAGAACTCGTGCGGATACCTGTTGTAGTGCTCCGGATTCAACCCGACGAGTTCGAGGAGTTCCTGCACGCGGTGTTTGACCCCGCCCGGTGGGGTGATGCGGTTGACCTGCAACGGCATGGCCACGATCCGCCCGACCGTGTGGCGGGGGTTCAGCGACGCGTACGGGTCCTGGAAGATGATCTGCAAATCCTGCCGCAGTCCGCGCAGCTCACCACGTTTCGCGTGGGTGATGTCCCGCCCCGCGAACTCGATCGACCCGGCGGTGGGCTCCAGCAGCCGCACCAGCATCCGCCCGGTCGTGGTCTTCCCACACCCGGACTCCCCCACCAGCCCGAGGGTCTCCCCCGGCCGCACGTCGAAGTCCA
>NZ_JBAKHP010000073.1:0-656 GCF_036902745.1 Micromonospora sp. CPCC 205554
CCTCATCAGCAACAACGACCCCACCAACTGCGCCAACACCGTCGAGGACTGCTTCAACTGACCGAACCACCACATAACCGGGGAGCCCTCCCCGCGCCACGGCGCGAGGAGGGCTCCCGCCCCGGAGGGCCCTACTGGCCGTGGTGTCCCCCGCCGGGGCGTCCGGACCGCACTGCGCCCGCCCATCCCACCCGCACCCTTATGCGGGTTTTTTTCGTGTATGACCACGAGGCGAAGAAGGTTCTCATACGGTCATCTTCAGCAGCTACAACCGATTTGTAGCGAAGGCCGCCTCGCCAGGGCGAAGCGACCTTGTCAGGTACAAGGAGAGGGCAGAGAGCTCCGATGTCCAACTACCTTCGCAATAACGATGACGCCACCAGCAAGACCATCTCCCCGCTCCGGCGTCGCCGGATGTGGCTCGCCACCGGCGTCGTGGGCCTGACCGGAGCGGTCAGCCTCGCCGGTGTGGCCTACGCGACCACCGGGGCCACCGGCCCGCACCGGCTCGCCGACGTCAAGTGGTCGACCACGCAGCAGCTCAGCGACGGCGACCACGGCGACAAGGGCGAGTACGGCCGGGACGGGTACGACAAGGACGGCAAGGACCGTGGCCAGGAAGGCCGCGACCGCGGCGAGTGGGGCAAGGACGGCAA
>NZ_JBAKHP010000074.1:0-584 GCF_036902745.1 Micromonospora sp. CPCC 205554
ACCCGACGAACCCGAACGGGTGGTCGTCGGCGCAGCCGCTGTTCACCGGCAGCATCTCCGGCTCCGGCACCGGCCCGATCGACCAGACGCTGATCGCCGACGACCAGAACATGTACCTGTTCTTCGCCGGTGACAACGGCAAGATCTACCGCTCCAGCATGCCGATCGGGAACTTCCCCGGCAGCTTCGGCTCCAACTACACCACCATCATGAGCGACTCGACGAACAACCTGTTCGAAGCCGTGCAGGTCTACAAGCTGCAGGGCCAGACCCGCTACCTGATGATCGTCGAGGCCATCGGCTCCCAGGGCCGCTACTTCCGGTCCTTCACCGCCACCAGCCTGGGCGGCTCCTGGACCCCCCAGGCCGCCACCGAGAGCAACCCGTTCGCCGGCAAGGCCAACAGCGGCGCGACCTGGACCAACGACATCAGCCACGGCGAACTGATCCGCACCACCGCGGACCAGACCTTCACCGTCGACCCCTGCAACCTCCAACTGCTCTACCAGGGCCGCTCCCCCAACTCCGGCGGCGACTACGGCCTCCTGCCCTACCGGCCCGGACTGCTCACGCTCCAGCGCTGA
>NZ_JBAKHP010000075.1:0-526 GCF_036902745.1 Micromonospora sp. CPCC 205554
TGTCGGCGTTGCATCCGTACTACTCGGTGGGTAGGCAGATCGCTGAGGCGTACCGGGTGCATCATCCGAAGGCTGGGAAGCGGGAGGCGCGGACGCGGGCGGTGGACATGCTGGGCCGGGTGGGGATTCCGCAGCCGGCGCGGCGGTTCGATCAGTTTCCGCATGAGTTCTCGGGTGGTATGCGGCAGCGGGCGATGATCGCGATGGCGCTGGTCAACGATCCTGACCTGTTGATCGCTGACGAGCCGACGACGGCCTTGGATGTGACGGTGCAGGCGCAGATCCTGGATCTCCTGGCGGATCTGCAGGAGGAGTTCCGGTCGGCGATCGTGTTGATCACCCACGATCTGGGTGTGGTCAGTCAGGTGGCTGATGACGTGTTGGTGATGTATGCGGGTCGGGCGGTGGAGCACGGGAGTGTGCAGCGGGTGTTGCGGGCGCCGCAGCATCCGTACACGTGGGGGTTGTTGTCGAGTGTGCCGTCGTTGCACGGTGACGCGGACGCGGACCTGGTGCCGATCCCGGG